>JAFDLS010000288.1 GCA_019306365.1 Deltaproteobacteria bacterium | reverse complement strand
TAATCTTCCAGCAGGATATGGCCGCCCGCGAGTACGGCCGCCATGATCTTTTTCAAAAGGCTTGATTTTCCCACAACCGCGCGTTCAACCTCCGCGATCACACGCCCACTCAAGGCGGATACATCAGCGATCTCTGATGTCACTGTAACCCTCCATTTGACTTTCCAGGAATTCCACCATCCTCGAGGGATTAAGGTCGAGTGGCGGAGCCTGAGTTTCCGGTTTGAAGTGTTTGTCTCTTTTTTGCCTTTGATAGGTTGAATCCCACATCAGCCCGGCCCGCAGATAAGCCAGGATATCGGGCGGAACGTTCAAGGTGCCCGCCCTCAAGCGGCCTTTAACCACCTCCAGATCAATCCTTTCCTGATAGGCCAGGATATCCAGGGTCAGTTCACCCAGGTATCGTGCCAGACGCTCCTTGGTATAAACGCCCTGGTGCGCTTTTTCGAGAAGGTCCACTAAATGCTCCAGCTGTCCGGGCTGACCCGTTTGAGGGCCGCGAGCCCTGATCTGCGGAAGGGACCACCTGTTCAAACTTCTGCTGGCGATCACAGCCGCGACGCCAAGGAAGAAGAACCAGTAAATATCCTGAGGCAGACTGGCCGCGATCCGAACCAGCTTGAAAATCGGAACGACAAAGCCCTCACGCACGAAGCCTCTGAGTAAAAAGGTCAGAAGCACCACGGCCACCGTAATGCCCGCAGAAATCAAAGCCTTTTTCACGGCGATCCCTCACTGGACCGGATAATGGCCGTCAGACAGTCGATGGCCTCACCTTCCTCAGCCTCGCCAAGATTCTTGGCCCCGTACCTCACTTTTTCAAACAGCCGGGTGAGCCGTCTGACGTGGTCCCCAGACAGTCCTGCTTCTTCAAGGTATCTCTCAAATTCCCTGGTGGTCATGGCATGACGGCGGCTGAGGCCATGCTGTTCCTTCAATACCCGGCTCATGTCGTAGTAACAGCGAATCACTCCTTCCTTCAGGTCGGCTCCGGCACGCAGTTCCTTGATCGTTTTATGAGCTTCACGGGCCACCAGATCGAGGGAACTGGTCTGGCTTCGACGCCAGCGCAGCCAGAGAAACAGGGAGAGTCCCAGGACCAGCGCGCTCAAGCTGAAACTGGCCGCGTAGACAATCCACCGGGGCGGGTGAGGAATGTACTCTTTGCCGGTGGAAGAAGGCAGCATGCTCGCGACCGAACCCGGCATCTGAATACCGGTTAAACTAACTGGAGATCTGTTCCAGGGGATGTAATTCACCAGTAAGAAAAGAACCAGAATAACGCATAGAAAAAGGAATAACCTCCATCTGGCTTCAGGGACCCGAAGGCTAAAAATGATCGCGAGGGGTATAAGGACGCCGAGGACGAGGAAGAAGGCTCTGACCATAAAAAAAGCATAAGGGTTGGGTGAGGCAGCGCCGACTGACTCAAATTCCTCGCCTTTCATAACGGCTATTTGCCCCTTGCCAGGGTTTAGCTCCAGGTTGGGGAGGCTGGCTGACATAAGGATGACGGCCAAAACCGCACCGCCCAATATCAATAGAATCCAACGATTTTTAGGTATCAACATTTCCGGCTGTTAACTTTGGGGTGTTTAGCAAAAAAGAAATTCAAAATTTATTCAAATACAGTTGATGTATAGTTTAGGATCATCAGGGGGTCAAGGAAAAAGGCCGTGATCAACGTCAGGTCAGGGGCCGTTTTTTATGGAAAGGAAAATGAAGAAAACGGGAAGCTATCTCAAAATTAGTGTTTTGGTCTAAATCGCGTAGAAAAAAATTGAACCCGCAGGAATATTGTCAATATTTCGAGGACTTAAATTTTCGCACGATATATGCCGCTGCAGCGTGAGCGAAGCGGTGCTCATGAGTTAGGGTAAACAAACTTTTTTGAGATGGCTTCGGGTTAAAATTTATCAGGAGTTGAGACAGGGGGCCCTTTACAGCGAGCCCTCACTGGCCCGCACGATGGCCGTCAGACAGTCAATGGCCTCTTGTTCCTCGGGTTCACCCAGTCGTTTGGCCCCATAACGCACCATTTCAAAAAGCCGGGTCAGCCGCCCAATGTAGGCCTCTGGCAGACCTTCTTTTTCCAGATATCTTTCAAATTCCCTGGTGGTCATGGCCTGGTGGCGCTTGAGCCCGCGCCGTTCACCAAGCATGCGGATCATTTCATAGTAACAGTGAATCACGCCTTCTCGCAGATCAGCCCCGGCGCGCAGACTTTCCAGGGTTTTTTGAGCCTCACGGGCCACAAGTTCCAGAGGTCCGGCACGGCGCGGAAGGTAGCGCCAGATGTACACGGCGGCCCCCAGGATCAGCGCGCTCAAGCACATACTGACCATCAGGACAAGCCAGTCTGGCGGATTGGGTATGTACTCTTCGGGGTTCAGGTACGACCTGTTCATGTTTCGAGCCATCAAGATCCTTTTAAGAAAGTCTTGCAGCCTGTAAATCACCTGAGGGACGGTATAGACCAGAATCAATATCGCCAAGCTGGTCCAGAGCAGCCTTGGCTTCCGGCGCTTCGGGTTTCGTGACCTTAAACTGAAAAGGAAGATGGGGGCTATCATGATACCGGCCAGGCAGAAGGTCGCCTTGAGCACGGTCATCAGGAACGAATTGGGGGGCCCTGTTTCATCTTCCTCAGCCTCCCCGCCCTTAAAAATAACCCGATGGCCAGGGCCGAGTTCAAGCGTGGACAGACTGGCGGACATCAGAATGACGGCCAGGGCCGCGCAGCCTAAAATGAACAGAACCTGATCAGTGATTGAGAATCGAGTGAATCAGAAGGCAGTGTTGGTGGAGGCAATCGCTTGGATGTTTTTATGACTGTCAATCGGAACCATGTTTTAACAATCACGCAAGATCCGGTTGGAGCACTTTATATAAATCAGTTAACTCATATGTATACATAAATTTTAGTTGAGGAGGCAACAGGGGTCAAGAAAAAAAGCCGTTGTTCGAATCCGGGCCGCAAATGCCTCTAAAGAATGTTTTGAGGCTGTTTTCAGGCGGCAGCCGGAGGCCTTCGCGAAACCGGTAATTTTGTTGAAATCGCGGAA
>JAFDLS010000287.1 GCA_019306365.1 Deltaproteobacteria bacterium | reverse complement strand
CGCCACCCCCCTGGATAACCAGGCGGTGGGCACGGGAAGGTTCATGGTTGAGGAAGGCCGTCCAGGCAATTATCTTAAATTAAAAAGAAATCCCAACTGGTGGTTCGGAAAAAGTATCGGCCTTCCAGACATGCCTTATTTTGACGGCTGGTTAATCAACGTAATCCCTGACCCATCGGTTCAGTTAGCGAATCTGCGGGCCGGGAAGATTGACGCTATGAACGTGGACCCGTCCCAGTATCTCCTGACAGTATCTCCTGATCAAGGACGATCCGAGTCTCAAGATTTACAAGGTCAATCAAAATCATGTGGTGTCCATGCGTTTCAATACGGCAAATGGCCCCTGCAAGGATATCCGGGTGCGCAAGGCCATCTCGCATGCTCTTGACCGAAAAGCCCTGATTCATGGCACCGTCTTTGGTCTGGGCAGAATCGCCAGTTGTATGTATCCCGGCGACCACTGGACCCATAATCCCAACCTGAAGCCGGTGAGTTATGACCCTGAGCTTTCGGCTGAAGCCGGTTATCCTAACGGGCTGACTGTTAAAGGATATTATGGCAATTATGCCATCGCGATGAATATAGCCGAGGCGATTTAAAAACATGCTGAAGCAGGTCGGTGTCGACTGGCAGGTGGAGTTCCTGGATTCAGCCGCGATCTCTGACAGGATAAAGAACGTTGAGTATGATTTTGCCGGCGGCGGCTGGACCTGGATTTGGGACCCTGACCTGATGGCCACCGGACTTTTCATGCCGGAGGGCGGTTTTAACTATGGCCGAAGCAATAACAAAGAGGCTCAGGAACTAATTCTGAAAGGCCGGGCAGAGGTTGATTTGAGAAAACGGCAGAAGATTTACCAGGAAGTCGAAAGACTGATTTACGAAAATCATGAGGACGCCTGGTTGTGGTGGAATGTGAGTGTTAGCGCTTCTGGTTCTCCCACCCCATGTGGTTTAAAGACGGAAAGCATTAAAACCTCGTAATTCATTTAGTATAATATTTCAACCGGAAGAGGCCTGATCTCATATGGGATCAGGCCTTTTCCTTTTGTCACTAAAGTGAGATCTCTGCAAAATTTCGTCCTTTAGCTGACCTCACGAGCGCTGCTTCGCTGACGCTGCAGCGGCATATGTTGTACGAAAATTTAAGTCCTCGCAATATTTAACATATTCCTGCGGGTTAAATTTTCACCTTCCGCGATTTCAACAAAATTACTGGTTTTGCAGAGGCCTCAAAGTTATTTTTGAGATTTAAACATGCCTGGACTTTGGCTTTTGGGAGTATCAAACGATGTGGGTAGGCCTTTGGATAGGAATAAAGGCGGATGTTTAGAGAACGTAACGTGCAACGGGCTCTTACATAAGGCTTTATTTGATAGGGGTCGATTTCATTTTTTTAAAAATCAGAGGAGGCAATCGAATTATGGGAAAAAGTTTAGCGGAGGCGCTGGTAAAATTTGATGAAGATGCTGTCTTGGGGGAAGTTACGAAACGACTTGATGATGGCGAAAGTCCCATGCAGATCATTCGTGACCTCCAAAACGGGATGGGCCTCATTGGTGAACATTTTAACACCGGGGAATTTTTTCTAAGTGAGCTCTTAATGTCCGCGGATTTATTTGCCCGCGCCATGGAGATACTGGAGCCAAGGCTGGAAGGAACGGCCATGGACACAATTGGCAGGATCGTCATTGGCACGCCCAAGGGAGATCTCCATGACATTGGCAAGAATATATTTTGCACCGTGGCCAAAGCCGCGGGTTTTGAAGTTCATGATCTGGGTGTTGATGTGCCCGTCAAACGTTTCGTGGAGGCGGTCGAAGAGGTGAAGCCTCAAATACTCGCTTTTTCGGCTTTGCTTACCACCGCCTTCAACTCGATGAAAGGAGCGATGGATCTGGTTACGGAAAAAGGTTTGAGAGATAGTGTGAAGGTCATTGTCGGCGGCGGTGTTGTTACCGAGACGGTCATGAATTTTATAGGAGCTGACGGTTACACTACTGACGCCATGGACGGTTTAAGGCAGTGTCAGGAATTCTTGAAACTCTAAATATGGAAAAGCATTTGAGCCAGGAGGTATATTGAGCATGCCAAAAGAAACAATGACTGCCATGGAAAGAATGGAAGCGGCGGTGAAGTTGGAACCGGTGGACCGGATACCATGCGCCCCGTTAATGGATATATTTTTTCCCGCAAGATTTAAAGGCTACACCATCCTTGAAGCCCTCAGAGACTGGAAAAAGGGTTTTTATTCCATCGTTGACGTGTTTGATGAGGTCGGGGGCTGGGACGGCATGATACTGCCCGGATACAGCGTCGCTACAACTCCCCATGTGTATTCCGGCGTGTCCCCAGGTAAAAACCTGTTCCCGGGTCTGGATTTGGGCCAGGATGAACCCACCCAATTCGAGGAGAAAGAAGCTTTAACCAGAGACGATTACGACGATATCATCAATCTTGGCTGGAATGGATTCCGGCTGAAAAATAAAGATCGCTTTAATCCCATGGACGAAGATCGAATCGTAAAATGGACTGAGAGGCAGATAGGCAGGTATAAAACCGAGATCGAGTTTTGGAAGGAGAGGGGGGTCCGAAGCCTTTGCGGAGCGATGACCAGATCACCGCTGATGATTCTTTCCACTTCCCGTTCCCTGATGGAGATCACTAAAGATATTTACCGTATTCCAGACAAATTGGAAGCGGTTATGGAAGCCATGATGGATGATTTGATTTCTGATAGTATCGAGGCCGCTAAATTCACCGGGGAGCCGGGCGTGTTTCTGGTTATGGAGCGTGGCGGCGGTTTCTACTATCCGTTGAAAATTTATGAGCGCTTCGAATATCCGCATATGAAAAGGATGGTCGAGGCTTTTGCCGCTGAAGGGCTGATAACCGTCATGCACCTGGATCAGGATTATACCCTGAACCTGCCTTATTTTTTAGATCTGCCTCCCAAGATGGTAGTTGCCGAGCTGGACAGCACCACGGACATATTCAAGGCCAAAGAGATACTAAATGGGCACATGTGTATCGCCGGCGACGTTCCGGCCGCTCTGGCTTCATTGGGCACTCCTGAGGAGGTGGAGGAATACTGCAAAAAGTTAATTGACGTGGTTGGAAAAGACGGCGGTTTTATCATGAGCACCGGTTGTACTTGCCCGGTGGAATGCAAGATGGATAATTTCAGGGCCATGGTTGAGGCGACCAAGAATTATTGGCCTCATTAAACGTATGAGTTTGTTTATAGAAGCTATCTTAAAATTTGTGTTTTGGTCTAAATCGCGGAGAAAGAAAATTTAACCCGCAGGAATATTACTTGTATTTCGAGGACTTAAATTTTCGTACGACATATGCCGTTGCAGTGTGAGCGAAGCGGTGCTCATGAGTTAGGGTAAAAAAGCTTTTTTAAGATGGCTTCTAGTCAGATAATCTTTGATTTTCTGTAACGTTTTATAGTATAAGGGTTAGCATTTTTCCAAGATTCTTAAAAACCAGAAATGCATAGGGTATTTTTAGAAACATTTAAAATTACTAAAGGAGGGAGTGCGTTATGGGGAGTATAGATTATTTTCGGTCTGCGATTAGGGATATGCATAAAAGCCTTATCGATGCGGTACAGGATTTAACGGATGAGCAGCTTTACTTTAGACCGCTGGATCAAGGCAATCATATCGCCTTCATCATTTGGCACTGCGTTCGAACCGAAGACATGGTTTTAAATTTCCTGCTTCAAAAAAAACCACCGGTCTGGAACGAGGAGGGATGGGATAAGAAGCTAGATATGGATCCGAGAGCGCAGGGTACGGGGATGTCAGCGGAAGAGGCCGCCGCTTTGAGAATCAAGGACATGAAGGAGTTCTCAAAATACATGGAAAACGCCTTCCGGTCGAGCGAGGCGTATCTTGACGGCTTGAACGATGAAGACCTGGATCAGGTGCACGAACTGGCCGTGTTGGGGAAACGAAGCTTGTATGAGGTGATCGGGGGGACGATCTTGCAGCACGCCGGAAATCATCTGGGAGAAATATGGTATATCAAGGGACTTCAGGGTTTGAAAGGAAGCC
>JAFDLS010000286.1 GCA_019306365.1 Deltaproteobacteria bacterium | reverse complement strand
CGCGTCCTCGTCGGCGGACAGAGGCGTGTAATCCTCCTCTCGCCCCTGCGCGTGAAGAAAAAAGCGCGTGTTTTCGTCACTGGGCCAAACTGTGGTCGTGGCTCCCAGTTCAGCGCCCAGGTTGGCCACTGTGGCACGGGTCGGGACATCGATGGACGCGGCCCCGGGGCCGTAAAACTCGACAATATATCCCAAACCGCCCTTGACCGTGAGACGGTGCAAAAGTTCAAGGATGATATCCCGGCCAGAAACCCAGTCTGGCAGACCGCCACTCAGATGCACGCCCAGGATTTTTGGATAGGTCAGATAAAAAGGCTGGCCGGCCATGGCCGCGGCCACGTCCAGCCCCCCGGGCACCCAAACCTCCATTGGTCGGGGTGTGGCTGTCCGACCCGAGCAGCGTCTTGCCTGGGTGGCCGAAACGTTCCAGGTGAACCTGGTGACAGATGCCGTTGCCCGGCCTCGAAAAATAAACCCCAAACTTCCTGGCCGCTGACTGGAGGAAAAGATGGTCGTCAGGGTTTTTGAAATCTGTCTGGAGTAAATTATGGTCAACGTAACTTATGGAGAGTTCGGTTTGTACACGAGGCCGGTCCATGGCCTCAAAGGCCAGATATACCATGGTTCCGGTGGCGTCTTTCCGAACCTTTTTCAGGCGTGCCCGCAACCAGGTGGGATTCTATCAATTTTTCAGCTAGCGTTTGACGCATATGAGCCTTTGATCCGCCGGATAAGAAACACGTCTATCTTCATTATAAATAAATCCGTCCGCTTAAAGGATAGTTCAGACTCAATCTTCGCACTCCTCCCGCTTGAGTCGTACTGACTCGCTTTTGCGGCAAAGTTCGTAGATGACGCAACCGGATCGGGTTTTACAGTATCCGCACGGCTCTGTACAGGCTTCACATGTGTCCAGACATTCCTGGCAGTAGCCAAAATTCATCTTGAAACAGGTGATAACCGACGGCCGGTCCGGGTGGTTGGTACAGTGTTCAGGCATTTCCTGCGTTCCTTTTAAAAAATATACATACTAAAGTTACCTGCTCGTTGAGAGTCTGCCGTGTCATTCGTTTCTAACAGTTCCTATTTTCCGGGTCAACCCTTCAATCGAGTTTTAAAAGGCAACCTATTTAAATAAGATAGGGCCCTTATAAAGCTATTTCAAGTTTTACAGGAGTTAAGGGAAATATTTTAGGTAAGGCTTGCCCCCGGGGAAAGATAAGGCGTATGCTTTCCCTTGACCTTGATTGGCTTTTGCAATATCTTTTCTACGCGCTTTTTTGTAATTTTCAATCTGTTCTGGAGGTTATTGATGTCCGTAAAATCAGCTCATAATCTGGATAAACTTTTTTATCCCAAAAGTGTCGCCTTTGTGGGCGCGTCGCCCAAACGGGGCAAAGGATGGTCAAGCGGAAACTCCTATATCAACGCGTTTCTTAAACAGGAATTTCAAGGCAAGATTTTTCCGGTTCATCTAAAGGCGGATCACATTCTGGGATATAAGTCATACAAGAGTATCAGGGATATTCCCGAAGAGGTTGACCTTGTTATTTTCACCGTGCCTGTGGCGGCGGCGCTTCAGGTGATGGAGGACTGTGCGGTCAAAGGCGTTAAATTCGTCCATCTTCTTACGGCGGGTTTCAGTGAGACAGGCCGCCCTGAACACGCAGACCTTGAAAAGAAACTTTTAGAGATAGCTGACAGAGGCGGTGTGAGGATTCTGGGACCGAACTGCATGGGACTTTATTGCCCTGAAGGCGGAGTGTCCTGGTCGGATGATTTTCCCAATAAACCCGGACCGGTCGGCCTTTTTTCTCAAAGCGGCCAACTGGCCAGTTTTATAGTTTTCGAAGGCGCGCCTCAGGGCTTGCGTTTTAGCAAGGTCGCGAGCTATGGCAACGCGATTGACCTTAAGGCCCACGAATTTCTTAACTATCTTGCTCAGGACGAAAAAACCAAATACATAGGATCATACATCGAGGGGCTTAATGACGGGCGGTTGTTTATTGAGGCCGCCAGGAAGATTACCCGCCTAAAACCCCTGGTCGTCTGGAAGGGCGGGCTGACTGATGGCGGCTCCAGGGCCACCAGGTCACATACCTCCGCCATAGCCGGATCACCGAAAATCTGGCAGGCGTTGTGCAAGCAGACCGGGATTATTTCCGTGGATTCAATGGAAGAGCTTATTTTTACATTATCGGCCCTCCAGAGAATTGAACTGCCCAAGGGCAATAACGTGTGCATTGTCGGGGGGGCTGGAGGCGGGTCCGTAACCATGACGGACGCGGCGGAAAAGGAGGGGCTTAAGGTCCCCCATCTAACGGAAAAAACCATCAGCGCCCTGGAAGAATTCGTGCCTCTGGAAGGCAGCAGTTCTAAAAACCCGCTTGACCTCATGGAAGTCGTTTTCATGAGGGATAATTTTATTAAACTGATCACTTTGCTGAGAAACGACCCCAATATCGACGCCGTCATCTTTTCCATGCCCTTACGCTTCTTTTACAGGGAAATGGGGCGGAGAGGACTGAACATGTTTTTGGACCTGATGATTGAAGCCAATAAACTTCTGCAAAAACCCCTGCTCACCATTCTTGAACGTGAACAGGACCCCATACTTGAGGGCGCGCGTCAGGAAACCGAGGAAAGGTTTCGTGAAGCGGGCATCGCGACCTTCCCCACCTTCCAGGTGGCGGCGCGAGTGCTGGTTAATTTAAAAAAGTACCGGGATTTTTTGTCTTCAGAAGGGTAAACACATCCGGGCGTGTTATACGTCAGGAGGAAGACTTTTTGAGATATACACTGTTAAGGCAAGGCCGGGATTACCGGCCTTGCCTTGCTTTTCACTCCTTTTTAAACTATACTAATACTTTGTCTGAACGAACGACTTGGTAATAAAATACTGCTCGATCTTCAATTTCCTGTGTTTACTATCCTGATCAATCAGCCGCAGGACGAACAATAGTACCCCGATATCTGAAGTTTAGAGCGCGTAACTTGGAGGATTTTAATGGCCGTAGAGAGCCCTAGAGAATTAGATTCACTTTGGAGCGCTTCAGGACACGAGGAGGCGTTTACAGATCTTGACCATCTATTTTACCCCAGAAACATTGCCGTGGTGGGAGCTTCACCCAAAGGCGGCGGCTTTATGTGGGGAGGCAACTCGTTTATCGAAGGTTCAATCAAATTAAACTTCAAAGGCAAAATTTTTCCGGTCAACCCGAAAGCGGATAACATATTAGGCATCAAGGCCTATAAAAGCGTTCGGGATATACCAGACGAGGTCGATCTCGCGATTTTCAGCGTGCCGCATTCGGTTGTTCTAAAGGTTATGAAAGACTGTGTGGCCAAGGGCGTCAAATTCGTGCATCTTTTTACCGCCGGGTTCAGCGAAACCGGCCGGGAGGAGTACGCTGAAATTGAAAAGGAACTTGTCGCGCTGGCCA
>JAFDLS010000056.1 GCA_019306365.1 Deltaproteobacteria bacterium | reverse complement strand
AGCGGTGCAGCCGGCTTGAACCAGGAACGCGCGGGTTTATAAAAAAGCGGGCCAATAAAACTTATTCGCCCGCTTCATTTCTTTTTAAATTATTCTTTTTAACTTAATTATACTGATCCCGTAAAACTCGTTTGAGGATTTTGCCGGTAGGTGTTCTGGGAATGGAGTCTGCAAAAACTACTTTTTTAGGGATTTTGTACTTACCGATCTTGCCCTGGCACCACTCGATAAGCTCTTCTTCGGTGAGCTTTTCACCTTCATTCAAGACTACCACGGCTTTAACCGACTCTCCCCACTGTGTATCCGAATAGCCGATAACGCCAACATCCTGTATTTTGGGATGGGCCAGGAGGGAATCCTCGATCTCGGCGGGGTAGATATTCTCGCCCCCTGAGATGATCATATCCTTTTTGCGATCCATAATGTAAAGGAAGCCGTCCGTGTCCATCTTGGCGATATCTCCCGTGTAAAGCCAGCCGTCCCTGATGGTCTCAGCCGTCGCCTCGGGTCGATTCCAGTATCCCTTCATCACAACCGGCCCGCGAAGCAGGACCTCACCCAGTTCGTCCGGCCCGATGTCCTGACCCTGGTCGTCGATCAGGCGAACATCGATATGGAAAAATGGCTGACCGCAGGAACCGGCCTTGGAGAGGGCGTTTTCCGCGTCAAGCACGGTACCGGTGCAGCACTCGGTAAGTCCGTAAAGCTGACGAACCTCGATACCGGCCGCGGCGTATTCCTTGAGGAGCGTTACCGGAACGGGCGCGGCGTATACCAGGATGATCTTGATCGAACTCCAGTCATATTTTTCAAAATCTGGCACCACTTTGAGAAACGAAAGGAGTGCGGGCACTGACCCAAAACCGGTGATTTTCTCCTCCTGTATCAGTTCCAGGAATCGTTTGGGGTCAAAGTTCCTCAGCAAGACCACTCGCGCTCCCTGGTGGACAAACATGGGTATACCCCCCAGGGCCCCGATATGGAAGAGGGGGAGGGCGACCAGGGTGGTATCGCCCAGGTCCCCGAGAGTCGCCACCATGGTTACTGAGGCATAGAAGTAGTTTGAATGCGTAAGTTCGGCCCCCTTGGGCCTGCCGGTCGTACCCGAGGTATACAGAATTGTCAGGGTGTCGTCATCACCGCCTGTTATCTCCGGCTCCTCATCAGACACTTCGCTGACCAGGGATTTGTAAGATTTTGCCCAGTCCGGGGGGGTGTCCGAGATGGCAATGAGCTCTTTCGCCGGGATGCTTTCACGGAAGGAATCCACGATATCAACGTACTCCGGGCCGAATAAGAATACCTTGGCTTCGCAATCCGAAAGAATATATTCTATCTCCGGGCCGGCCAGCCGGTAATTGATAGGCACCAGAATCGCGCCGATCTTGCCCAGGCCGAACAGCATATCGAAGTATTCCGACTCGTTTAGGGCCAAAATGCCCACCCGGTCTCCATGGCTCACCCCGAGGGCAAGCATGGCCTGTGCCAGCCGGTTGGCTCGCCTGTTAAGTTCCGAAAAAGTAAGGCGTTCCTCCTCGCAGACCAAAGCTTCCTTATCGGGGCTCAACAACGCTCTTCTGCTCATAATCTCGCCGATATTTATCTTCATACCTGCTCCCTCCTTGGCCCATTAAAGGTTTGGGCAAAATATTTAAGAGCTTTTAATCAAAACTTCCCAAATGCTTGGTTCTTACTTTCGATAATTAGAGCGTTTGTCATAAATATGTTCCGTTTGGCCTTAGGCTAGGAGAAGATTTAATTTCGGCCATATTTTTAAGCCATCTTATGACAAACGCCAAAACATCATGTAATTGCCATTTTTAAATCATGACAGCCGTTGTTAGAGCCTTGGTTTACCTTAGTACTCAAACGTAACTTAATCCTGGCAATTACTATAAGGTGTTCGAGTTGAAGCGTTGATCTGGATAAAAGGTGATCGCCTTGGAAGGATAAACACCCGGTTAGCTTATCCTTGCATCTCTATTCAAATTAATTTTTATTAAAAAAAGGATTTCTTACGAAATAATGTTTCTTATTAATCAACGGCTTGTCAACCTTTTTTTTATTTGTGGTTCTTTTTAAAAGATCTTCAATTGACTTGAATCGTCTGGCGTGGTAAGCGAAGAACTAATTTTAATCCAAGTATTCGTTGCTTTGTTAAGCGGTTAAGCGGTTGTTGCAGCCATGGGTACGGTTTATTACCAGTCAAACAAAAACTATTTCTTATGCGCTTATGATCCTGGTGTTGGTTTGGTTCCGGCTGCGTATTTAAAGTGTTTTTAATATGTTTTGAACTTGAGAATGGAGGGCAGGTTATGGGGATGACCATGGCTGAAAAGGTATTGGCCCGCGCATCGGGGCAGAAGCGGGTAAAGGCGGGTCAGTATGTGACAGCCTCGGTGGACCGGATGATGGCCCACGAGGCGTTTGCCTCATGTTTCATAACACTCAAGAGACTGGGCGTGAACAAGCTCTATGACCCGGATCGCGTGGTCATTATTCTCGATCATTATTTCCCCGCGCCCACGGTTCGGATGGCTCAGGGGCACAAATTAATTCGGCAGGCCGTAGAAGAATTTGGCATCAAAAACTTTTTGGGACATGCCGGGATCTGCCATCAGGCCATGGTCGAGGGGGGGCATGTTCTTCCAGGCCGCCTGATCCTGGCAACAGATTCCCATACCACCACTTACGGCGCTTTGGGCGCGGCCAGCGCGGGGATTGGTGTCACCGAGATGAGTTATGTTTTAGCCACCGGTGAACTCTGGATGCAGGTGCCGCCCACGATCCGTTTCGATCTCACGGGCAAACCGGTTCCAGGCATCATGTCAAAGGATATTGTCCTTTATATTGCCGGTGAATTTTCCACGGAGATCGCTCAGTATCGGGCTATTGAATTTACCGGGGAGGTTGCGAAACGAATGAGCCTGGCCAGCCGCATGACCCTCTCCAATATGGGAGTGGAACTGGGCGCGAAGTTCGCCTTTTTTGAGGCTGATGAAAAAACGATTGATTACCTCAAGGAACGGACCACCGAAACTCCATCAAGGTTCGGTCCTGACCCTGACGCTGAGTATGAGACCGAGCACAGCGTGGATATCACCGCTCTCGAACCGCAGGTCGCCGTGCCTCATAATCCGGGAAACGTCAAACCGGTTTCTGAAATCGGGGATCAGCCGGTTGATCAGGCTTTTCTTGGTTCCTGCACCAATGGGCGGTTGGAAGATCTGGCTGTGGCGGCTCAGATTTTGAAAGGGCGTCGAGTGAACCCTGGCACACGGCTTCTGGTAACCCCGGCATCACAAAAAGTTATGCTCGATGCGACCCGGGCCGGGTATGTTGAAACCTTTCTGGAAGCGGGCGCTCATATAACGCCGGCGGGCTGCGGTCCGTGTCCTGGCGGGCATATGGGTCTTCTGGCCTCGGATGAGGTCTGCATTTCATCAACCAATCGCAATTTCCGGGGTAGGATGGGTTCGCCTGAATCTCAATTATTCCTGGGCTCTCCCGCCACCGTGGCAGCCTCAGCCATCACCGGCCGGATTACGGATCCGCGTCAGTTCTGGTCTGAGACCACTCTTTCGTGAGGTGTGATATGGATATGTTGATCAAAGGTCGCGTTTGGAAGTTCGGTCATAACGTGGATACCGACGTCATGGCTCCCTGGAACTCTCTCACAGAACCGTGGGAAGAACGCCGAAAGGTAATTCTCCATATCCGGCCTGAGTTCGCGCAGGAGGCCAAGCCGGGCGACATCATTGTGGCTGGCAGAAACTGGGGATGCGGCTCCAGCCGGGAAAACGCTCCAGAAAATCTGAAGAACCTGGGAATTGGCGCTGTGGTTGCTGAGACGTACGGGCGTATTTATTTTCGTAATTCCGTGGCTATCGCCTTTCCGAATATCGTTTGCCCCGGTGTTCATGAAGCCTTTGAGGAAGGGGATGAAATGGAACTGGATCTTAAAACGGCGCGTGTGAGGAACTTGACCCGTGACATCGAAATCAGTGGCCAGCCTTACACATCGGAAATGCTTAATATTTTAGAAAAGGGCGGCCTTTTGAACGTGCTGAAAGAACGCCTGTCGAATGAGGTTGGAGGTTAAATATCATGGGGAAAAAGCGAGTCGTGGTGATAGAAGGTGAGGACGCCTCGCCAGAGGCTGTTCAGCCAACCGTCGCGTTAATAGATAAATTAAATCTGGGAATCGAATGGGTGCGCCCGCCGGTCGGAGACGCAGGCATTTCCCTTCATGGTTCGGCCTTCCCTGAGGAGGCGCGTGAGGCGATTGACGAATCGGACGCCACTTTATTCGGGGCCACCAGCGGTAAAAGCGCGCCGGCTCTATTTTATCTCCGGTGGGGAAAATCCACCTATGCCAACCTGCGGCCATCCAGATGGATACCGGGTTATAAAAGCCCGCTGGCCAAACCGGAAGGTATAGATTTCGTGATAGTCCGGGAGAATCTTGAGGACCTGTATTTGATGGCGGAAGGTGATTTAGAAGAACTTCGCCCGCTGGGACTCACCAGTTTAACGGCGCGCCGTCCGGTAGCTGATATGGGTCCGGGCCGGTTTGCTCTTAAGGTGATTACTGAACGCGGCGCCGAACAAGTTGTGCGATTTTCCTTTGAACTGGCCAGACGCCGTAAGGCTAAAGGGAGGCCGGGCAAAGTTACCACGGCCACAAAGCACAATATGTTGCGCCAGAGCGACGGCCTGTTTCTGGAGGTCGCTCAGAAGGTGGCGGCGTCCTACCCGGACATAACCTTTGAATCCCTAATTGTTGATAATTTCGCGCATATTATGACGTCCGCGCCCCAAAAATTGGACGTGGCGGTAATGCCAAATCTCTACGGGGACATTCTTTCTGACGGTGCGGCTGGCTTAATCGGCGGCCTGGGACTTGCTCCCAGCGGATGCTACGGTGATTCTTACGCTTATTTTGAATCAGCCCATGGCACAGCCCCGGATATTGCCGGCCAGAACATGATAAACCCTACGGCCACCCTTCTTTCCGCGGTGATGATGCTCGATTATCTTGGTTTCGTTGAGGAAGCGGCGCGGATTGAGAAAGCGATTGAACTCGTTTACGCCGGGGGGCGGGTTCTCACGCGAGATCAAGGCGGCACCGCCTCAACGACCGAATTCTGCGAGGCCATTGCCGAAAATCTCTGAGTGTATTCCCCTCTTTTAAAGAGTGTCGTACCAACTGGCTAGTTCCGCTCCGATCAAATGAGGATTGTCTTCCTGTATGAAATGATTCCCAGACCCGATATTGACTGTCTTCAGATTTTTCAGGTTTTGGCGGCACCAGTCTATTACGCGGGGCGGAAAGATAGCTCCAGGTTCCGCGTAAAACAAAAGCTTTGGTACATCCGATTGCTGAAGCTTCTGGTTGAAGGACTCAATAGCACTTACCACGTCCGCTGGCTCTCCATTAATGGGAAGCTCATTGGGCCACCGCCAGATGGGCTTGCGGCTGGCCGGGTCCAGGAATGGTTCCCGGTAGTGATCCATTTCCTTTTCTGTAAGTTTTCTGGAGATTCCGCCTGGCAGGATTCGCTCCACAAATATATTTTTATTCACCAGCAGATCCCAACCGACTTCAGGCGTTCGGAAGGCCTTGAAAATTTCTCTCGCCTCCGGGGAGTTCACCTCCCATTCCGGCATGAGGATAGCCTCCATGAAAGCAATTCCCTTGATGTTATTTTCGTAACGCATGGCGTAGTGGAATCCCAGGGCCCCTCCCCAGTCGTGTATGACCAGGGTCAGGTTCTTCAAATCCATTTTTTCAATAAAACCTTCCACATATGTCACATGGTCAAAGAACCTGTATTCACTGTCCGGTTTATCTGACTTGCCCATGCCGATGAGATCGGGAGCCAGACACCTGGCTTTTGGTGTCAGATGGGGGATGATGTTCCGCCAGAGGTATGAAGAGGTCGGATTACCGTGCAGAAACAGGATCGGATCACCCGCACCTTCGTCCACGTAATGGATTTTTGAGCCATGAACCTCAATAAAATGGGGTTCAAACGGGAATTCCGCTGAAATGTCCTGATTAGCCATATTTTTGTCTACTTCCCTGTTTAATTAACTTTCATGTATTTTAAAAAGATACGTGTCCCGCCCGAATTACCGCCGGTTAGAGCAAGCTGTTTCTCAAGCCACCTCCAGATTAGAACTTTGAATCAGAGCCTCGATCTCTTCTGTGGGTATATGATATTTTTCCAGGGCGTTGTTGGCGGTGGTCAGGTTGAGTATGAGGCTTGGGTCATCTGGGATCTCGGCGATGCCTGAATTCAAATGAAGCTCAAAAAGTGCGGCTGTTTCTTTCTTTGAGCCCACGCAGACCTTGAGGCAGTTGCCGCAGTATTCGGTGCCGTTCGTGATAAGCATCTCCGCCAGTTCTTTGGGATGGCGCAGAAATCGGTCGGCCTCCTGGAACTTGCTGTAAAATTCTCGCCTATCTGTCGGGCGGGGAATATCATTATAGGACCAGGTGCCCACCTCGCGGTTACCTATTTTATAATGATGTCCGCTGAGACCGGCACACCCCCAGGCACAGCGAAGCCCATTTAGTTTCTGATGTGAAAACTCCTTTCCCTCCATCATAAAGTAAGCCTTAATATCTTTATTCATGGCTTGCTCAGGACAGATTTGAAGGCAGGTTTTGCATCCGGTGCAAGGGTTTTCCTCGTCAGTCAGTAATGGATCGGGTTCCAGTTCCGCCTCGGTTATAACGGATGCAAGATGAACGGCGGCCCCATGCTTGCTGTGGACGAAATTGGAGGAAAGTCCTAACATTCCAAGACCGGCGGCCATGGCCGCGTGTTTATGAGAAAAGTCCGGGCGGCCCCGCAGAGCGTTGTAGTAACCATTTTGTGAGATGAAGAGCGTTTTATAACCCTGCCTTTCCAAGTATCGAGAAAGGTGCAGAGAAATTTTGTCCAGTTCTCCGGTGGCCAGCCGGTCCTGGAGAACCTGCGGCCGCCGGTTTCTTTTACTGAACCAGGCTTCCAGCGCGCCCCGGTTCATGGCGATACCGAAGGCGATAACGGAGCGAAACCCGGGAAGAAGGTTCTTTGGCTCTGAAAAGGGGGGAGCGCCTTCGAAACGAGTGTGTGAAGCGATGCCCGCAAAATCGGCTCCCAAATCCAGAACGTGGTCTTTAATTTTTTCTGCTAGTGACATGCCGGTCTCCTTTATTGAAAAATGAAAAAATAATTATCACCACCTCCACCTGGCAGATGGTGAGGTAAGGCCAGATTTGAACTTTGATCATTTAGCGCGTTCAGCTAGTGCGCTTTCTTTTTCCCTTCCGATTCAAGGAATTCAGCGTACTCAACCAGTTTAGCCAGTACTTTTGAGGCGCGTTCGGCGTTAGAATATGGGTAGTGACCTCCTTCGCCTATGCGGGAAACCGCCTCATTAAAAGTAGTTGTAATTACCGGTTTGTTATATTTACAGATCCAGTGACTGATAATAGCGTCAAGCATCGGCGCGATCAAATCCATTATGTCCGCCATCTTGGCCGCGTCCAGGTCACCTTCGGCCACGGAATCGAACAATTTTTTCAAACCCTTGAAAAAGGAGCTTTGCCTCATTTGTTCGGAGGTCAAGGCGTCGGAAACCATGTTTATAAACTCCTCCATATCTGAGGAGCTGGTTGCCATGACCGAACCGAAGAGCATGCCTAAACCGATTTCGATAATCTCCCGGATTTGAGTATGATCGCCTGAATCAAGCATTTCGCCGTACTTACGAGCTGTTTGTTCAAAACCTTTCATCCTTTTTCTCATGCTTTCCAGACGCTTGTTGATTTGGCCGCCGGCAGAGGTAAGCATGGCCGAAATGCCTGAAAAGGAGCCGAATCCCATAAAGATAAGGGCGTCGATTTCCGGGTATCTCAGCAAGATGTCAGGGGCCTTGAGATACTGAATCAGGTTGCGGTCTCCAGCGGGATCGACCGGATTGCCGTGGCTCCAGCGAGACGGGAACATCTCGTTAAATGTCTCCATGACTCCAGGCGGCAGGTCGATAACATTCAATCCCAGCGTGGCGCAAGCGTCAGCGCACATGACACCATAGCTGCCTCCGGGCGTGGTGATCACCACATTTCGGCCGCGAGGCAGGGGCTGAGTCAGCAAACCAATAGCCACGTCCAGTAGTTCCATGGTGGTTTCGGTTCGGATCACACCCGCTTTCTTGAACGCGGCGTCATAAATCATATCCGATCCTGATAAAGCCCCTGAATGTGAAGATATAGCGCGGGCCGCTGCTTCAGTTTTACCGGGTTTTAGAGCGACCACCGGTTTTTTCAAGGTTACGGGCTTCACTTTTTTCACAAACCGGTCACCATCCGCCAGGCCCTCAATGTAAACCATGATGACTTTAACTGAGTCATCATTTCCCATGTATTCGATGTAGTCCTCAATCTGGATATCCGCCGTACATCCGCAGCTGATATAATGCTGGAAGCCAACCCCGCGAGAGACGGCGTCAGAGACCAGAGCCCCGCCGACATTGCCGCCCTGTGAAACCAGAGACAGGGGACCCTCCATAATCGGCAGGGGAAACATGAAGGCAGTCAGGTTAGCGGACGCACTCCACATCCCCATGCAGTTCGGACCGACCAGACGAATGCCGCCTTTTCGGGCAGCCCTTAACACCTCATCCTGCATGGCCTTCCCCTGGCGACCGACCTCGGCAAAACCCGCGGTAATGATGACACCGGCTTTTACCTCTTTCTCAACACATTCTTCCATCACTCCCGCCACCTTCTCCGGCGGGATTACGATAACGGCAAGATCTACCGGTCCGGGAATGTCGGTTATCTTCGCATAAGCCGGGTAACCAAGAATTTCGGCGTCACGGTTGTTTACCGCGTAAAGATCGCCCTGGTAATGCCTCATCAGGCTGTAAAAAGTTGAAAAACCCCATTTTGTCAGGTTGTTGGTGGCACCTATTACCGCTACTGATCGAGGATGGAACAGTGGTGCAAGTTCAGGAACAATTTCCGGTTGACTCATAGTTCCTCCAATCAAAGACTCAATTCAACGTGTGGTTTTAATTAAATTACCAGTCAAGCATACAGCGAAATAATTAGATAGTAAAGCGCTGAAAAGCCTTAAAATGATAAGTTGAGATCTGTAGGTCGCGTTTTTTTTCAAGCTGGTAACACAATAAGCCTGGCTCAACAGAAAAATGAATCGGCTCAAATTTTTTCATAAAATAACATTGCCGCAAGATGTTTTTATCTGCCATAAAATTGTTTGATCGCGCATAATAGTACAAAAGTATTACCCTGAAATTTTTTTTAGTACTTTATTCTTAGTTAACGCTTTGAAAAAAATAGAAAAAACCATACTATCTTCCTATTGACCAAATTGAAATTTCTGAGCAAAATCTAAACATAATGAAGAGAAAAATTTTTGAGCTGAAAAAGAGCTGAAATTCAATTTAGCGGAACCGATAAGTGAGGCCGAAAATACAAACCAGCGCTTCGAAGCTTGTTATGGGCAAGTCCAAATCTATGAATAAGCAGGAAATCATAAACATCTTGAGGCTAAGTCCATTTTATTCCACCCTGTCCCTCCGGGAAAAGCATTCGGTATTGGACGTGGTGGAAAAGGAGCATCAGTCTAAAGAATTTTTAAGTGAAACACGACTTTCCTTCATTGATCATCAAAAAAAGCCGGCTAAAAAACCGGTCCTTCCCAAAAAGAGAGGGGGCAAACGATGAGACTGGTTAAATCGAGAACAGGTGAAAAGAGATTTGCCGCTCTGGAGGGAAGCTTTGAACGGCTAATATCCATACCTCGCCGACTCCTGAAACCCAGGTTTGAAACGGATCAACTCTTCGTGGAGGATGACACAGAGGGGGATGCTTTTTTCATGATGCTGCCCCGGGATGATGAGGAATTAACTGCTCGAGATATAGAGTGTTTGGATTTGGTGATGAAGGGAAAAATCCAGGTTACATGATTAATATGAAATCCTGGATTTTGTGATATTGATTTTGACAACAATGATAGTGGTTCTTTGGGAAAAAGATTTTGAAAAATAATATAGAAAAAAGATTAGCGGAGAGGTTCTCCCTGGAACTTGAAGGCAAAGTTAAAGTAAGTGGTGAGAATGGCGATTCGACCCTGGAACTCATGACCAGGGATATCTGTTCGGGAGGCGCCTTTTTTTATACCAATCAACCAATGCCTGTTGGTATTAAGGTAAAGGTTGACGTCGTTCTCTCCGTGGAACAACTGAAAAAGATGGTTGGAACAAAAGCTCTTCTCGAGGTGTCTGGAAAGGTCGTTAGAAGTGAGAAGCAGGGTATGGCCGTTTGTTTTGACAAGGAATACCTCCTCAGCCCTCTTTCAATGAGCAGTTGATATAAGTGGTTTAAATTTTTATATATAACATGAACCGAGGTGTTCGACGCGGAAAGAAGTATTAGTTTTTACCCCCTTTAATATTTTTTTCTGCCTTAAGCGGCCAAAATTACTGGTTTTGCAGAGGTCTTAATATGTCTTTTGTCCTGCACCTTAAAAAACTCACATCCGGTGCAACCTTATTCTGAGCATTTCAAAATCATAAATTATTTTTCGAAACTGTCGTCAAAATTGTATTCCTAGGAAAGAGTAAAGCCTTAATAGGAATACATCCATGACACTATTCCAGTTGTTGTGGGGCTTGCTTGACCGAACAGTTTTTGCTCAGTATAATCGAATCGCTCTTTCAGCTGAATCATTATAATTAAAATAAAAATCAATAAAAAAGGAGGACTGTTTATGGCCAGTCAGGAACTTCAACAAATTATTAAAATGATACGAGATAATATGCCTGAAGAGGAGATTTCCATTGAGGAACAGCGTGCCGGTTTTGAGGCTCAGGCCAACCTTTTTCCAGTGGCGGAGGATATTCAATGTGATCAGCTGCGTGTGGAACAAATGCCAGCGGAATGGGTCGCGGCTCCAGGGGCTGGCGATGATCGGGTTGTTTTATATTTGCACGGCGGAGGTTATGTGATCGGTTCGATTAATACCCATCGAGAATTAGCTTCGCGCATTTCGAGAGCAGCCGGGGCGCGGGTTCTACAGATTGAATACCGGTTAGCTCCGGAACATCCTTATCCAGCGGCTGTAGAAGACGCGGTAACCGCCTATCGCTGGCTGATTTCCGAGGGTGTGGATCCGGCGCGGATAACGGTAGCCGGCGACTCAGCCGGAGGCGGGTTGACCGTAGCCACCCTTGTGGCCTTGAAGGAACGAGGTGAACCTTCTCCAGGCGCGGCTGTTTGCTTATCACCCTGGGTGGACATGGAAGGTATCGGGGAGTCCATGACCGCTAAAGCAGAGGACGATCCTATCGTGCAAAAAAAGGAACTGCTCGAGATGGCCAAGGCCTATCTTGGCGACGCGGATGCTCGGACACCCCTTGCCGCCCCTCTTTACGCGGATCTTTCGGGTCTGCCGCCCATGCTCATTCAGGTTGGTACAACCGAAACCCTGCTCGATGATTCCACCCGCCTGGCCGGGCGGGCCAGGGAGGCAGGCGTGGATGTCACTTTTGAGCCCTGGAAGGACATGATTCATGTCTGGCATTTTTTTGCCATGATGCTCCCTGAAGGTCAGGAGGCCATTGAACGCATTGGAAGTTTTATAAAACAGCATACCTGATTGGGGCTTAATTATCGATAACCTGAAATCGCAAGCCAGGGCCTAATTCCCCGCAGTTTGCCGCGCGCCTCTGATATAAAAACTGAACATTTAACATGGTTACCTAAAAACATTAAAGGGTCTAAAGGCAGGAGTCGCCAATGGGATTCTCGCTCAACTTGAACACGATGACTAGAGCGTTTGTCACAAATAAGTTCCACTTGGCTTTGGGACAGGAGGAGATATAGTTTTGGCCATTCTCCTAAGCCACCTTACGACAAACGCCAAAACATCATGTAATTGCCGCCTGTTATATCATGCCAGCCGTTGTCAGCGGCTTGATTTAGTAGCATAGTAATCAAACGGAAAATAATTCTGGCAATTACTATAAATCTGGAATGACCAGGGAGGAGCTTTGAATGAACGAGAAACTTGAAGCTATTATTAATGAATACCTCAAACCAATGCCAGCGCCGCCTGAAATGACGAATAGAGAAATTGTGAGCAGAGCCATTGAGTTTAAGGATCCGCCGCGTATTCCTTATAGCTTCGTTATTCCCCTTAAAAGTGATTTTTTTGAAGTAGCCCTTGTCAGGGCGTTTTTGCAGGATAACAGGCAGGATAAGCCAAAAAAAATCGGGGACGTTTACTACGATGAATGGGGCGTGGGGCAGGAGTTCACCGGGCGAGGATGGGACCATGCCTTTGATCATCCGCTCAATGACTTGAAAAAGTTGGACACTTATGAGTTCCCGGATGCCGCCTCACCCGAAGGGTTCAAATCATTGAAGCCGTTTGTTGAGCGGGCGCATGAAGCTGGGAAATACGTGGTAGGTTTTGATCCGATCATGATGTTTGAGAGAATGAGGGCGCTGCTTGGTTTTAAAGATTTGATGGTAGCTCCTTATACCCAGCCTGATGGATTGGAGGCTCTTCTGGACAGATTGACCGATCTGACGATTGAGGTTGTTGAGCAGTGGAGCCGCCTCGGCGGGGTGGACGGATATATGACCTGGGAGGATTGGGGTTTACAAACCACTCTGCAAATGAAAGTCGAGACATTTCGTCAATTTTACAAGCCGCGTTACGCGCGAATTGTAGAAGCAGTTCATCAAAACGGGATGCATTATATATGGCATAATTGCGGGCAAATCCTGGACATGATTCCTGACATGATTGAAATCGGGGTGGACGTGGTTCAACTCGATCAGCCTCGCCTAATGGGCCATAAAAAACTAACGGACGATTTTGGCGGCAAGATTTGCTTTTGGAATACGGTCGACATTCAGTGGTCCGCATCCGGGGAAGTTACAGATAATGATATTCGAGCTGAGGTCCAGCTCAACCGAGGGATATTCAACTGTCTAATGAGCGAAGCATGTTGATTTATGAGGCCTTTATTGAAAACGGCTGTGGCCTTTAATATTGATTGTGTAAAGGAACAGAAGGGGAAAATCCAGAATGAAATCCACAATCAAGGAACAAATGACAGTTAGAGAGCGCGTTCTGGCGGCGCTCAAACTACAACCGGTGGATCGCATTCCGTTCGTTCCCTTAATTGATACTTACACGCTCATGGAAATGCCTGTCGAGGTTACTGGCAAGCCAGTGACACCGGCTTTCAATCTGCAAATGAACATGACGGCGGCAAGAGCGTTAGGTTGTGACTTGATGGTTCGTCATGTTCCGGCTGTCGCGACCCGAAGGGATGGGGCGCTTCATTTGCAGAGCCTTGGACAGTTCGAATCACCCGTTGAAACATCGTCTAAATTCAATAATAGGCAACTTACCGAAATACTGAATACTCCTGTCGGCAGCCTGACCGCCTCCTGGAAATTTACCGATAAAGTGGGCGGGATTCCGCATCCGGTAAAATTTGCGGTAAACAACCGTGAAGAAATGAAAATTTTTCACTACGCGGTTGATCGTTTGAGTTCAAAACCGTCTGAATCCGCTTTTGAGAGGTTTTTGAAAATAGATGCGGAAATCGGTGAACAAGGGATCCCCACGGCTTCCATCACAAAATCACCCTTGATGTTCCTGATTGAGATAGCCTGGGGATTGGAAAACACTTATTTCCTGCTTCAGGACCACCGTGAAGAAGTAGAAGATATTTTAGAAAAACTGCACAATTCTCTTAAACTTCACGTGGAAGTCTTGGCTGCGAGTCCGGCTCAGGTGATTATTCAATACGAAGATACATCGAGCACACTGCTTTCACCTG
>JAFDLS010000055.1 GCA_019306365.1 Deltaproteobacteria bacterium | reverse complement strand
AGCACCAGAAAGTTAAGTTTATCAGTCTTGACAGTTGGACAGCGTTATTTCATAATAAAGATAGGAGATAACATCAAAGAAAGCCAGGGAAATGACAAATCGCATACCCCGAAATCCTTTGAGAAACAAAGAAAATTCTCAGACCCAGTACGATCAGTTCGACGCGATAGAGCTATACTGTCCTATCTGCAAACGGTCTATGCCCGTGCGAAAACGCTTGCTTTTGATCCTGCCTGAAGGCGATAAATACGAGTACCTATGCGCCAGGTGCGGAACTTCCGTTGGTGAAAAAATAGATAAAAATACTGCTGATCAAAATCGGCTGATAATTTAATCCCGCCTAATTTACCAAGGATAATCAAATAAATTGAACCTGAAGGCTCACGCTATTAGCCGCTTCGGGCCTAAAATTCTTAGAAGTCCCCTGATTATCGTCCTACTTCCAAAAAAAAGAGCCGTGTATGAAGTCATTTCGCTGCAGGACCGGACAAATATGCTTTCAGTGATCAACAGCCCTCTTATTAAACCAGGTTAATCAAGAAGGGTTCAGTGCTGTCCTCGCATTTCGAATTTTGGCAGAGGTAGAAGAAAACACGACGATCACCCCTGACTTTGATCACAAAAACCATCTCACCGCCGCAGTTTTCACAAATTGCTTTCGCGGGCAAAGATTTAATTAATTTTTCATAATCTTCTTCACAGAAATACATATTGGATTCCCTGAAATTCTCTCTCGATCCCCCAAATAAAAACCATTAAAGAAAACAAAACGACTTGAAAGCGACACAACTCAGGTTTTGAGATCCAGTTCTTTGATCATGCGAGCTGCGTAATCAAGGATAAAATCCTGCTGTTTTCGGGTGGCATAGCGCAAATGAGCACTCTTAAAATTAGTCCGGCTTCGGATTAAAAACTCGAATTTAACCCAGGAATCGCCTACCTCGATGGCAAAACAAAACGGCTGATCAGCCTCGCACTCGAACTGTTCAGGGTCCAGCAAGTCCCTTGATAGCTGCACCCAAAAAAGATCCTCGTAACTGGATTGGATCACGTTTGCCTTTAAAAACTCTTTTACCGCGGACACGTCCTGTGGGCTGAGTTCGTCGATAAAAAATTGACGCATGGATTATCCCTCTTCCCTTTCAGAGCCTCTCAATCGGCGGCTGACGATAAACGCGTCCACGACACTATAGGCCCAGACACCCATACCGACAACGACAAGGCCGTATAACAGGCTCAAATCCCTGGCCCTCACGGCCGTGATTATCTTTGAGAACCCGTCCGGCCCCAACGTCAAATCCGGTCCCATTACCTGGCCCATGACTGCTGAAAGATCTAAGAGCACTTTAACAAAAATGCCTAAAAAGATTATGGTAGTTAAAATTATCAGGATAAAACCCTTGATAATCTGCCGGTTGATAACCTGTCCAAGTCCGGGCATTACCAGACCGGAAAGTAATGGAGAAATAAAGGGATACTTCATCTTTTACCTTTATTGAAAGTTAACTTTGATCTAAAATATCCCATCTTTTCAAAACTTGTCAATGAACTAACAGGGACACATGGAAAGAAACCTTATAAACACATTGTGGGAACGATTTCAAGCCCTATCCTGGTTTCCGGTTTTTACTGAAGCCATCAGAGACTCAAAGCAGCCTCTGTTTGTGGTTGGAGGAGCTGTTCGTGATCTGATCCTGGGCAGGGAGTTCGATGACCTGGACATCGTCGCGGCAGGACCGCTGGATGAAACCGTCCAAAAATTATCCTTGAATCTTGGCGTCAGAGCCATCCCGTTAGGCCGGTTCCCGAAGCAGGTCTTCCGCTTTGTTCTGCCAGATCTTATTATCGATCTGGCTCCTCTGGAAGGCGATACGATAAAAACCGAACTGGCCCGCCGGGATCTGACCATCAACGCCATGGCCCTGGAGTTCAAACCGGACCAGGATCAAACTGAAATAATCGATCCCTGGGGCGGTCTTTCGGACTTGAGAGAAAAAAAAGCGAGGTTTGTTTCAGAAGCGGTTATCCTAAGCGATCCTCTACGCCTTTTGAGACTTTTTCGGTTCTCCGCGGTCCTGGATCTGATTCCTCACCCATCCAGCCTGGCCCTGGTTATAAAACACGCGCCTTTGATCAAAAAGGTAGCTGGTGAAAGAATAAGGGAGGAATTACTCAAACTTTTAGCGGTGCCCAGCAGTCATGCCACCATTAAAATCATGATGGAACATGGTCTGCTTACGGCCCTGATCCCTGAGATCAAATCTCTGCGAGGCTCGCTTCAAAACGTTTACCATCACCTTGACGTCCTGGACCACACATTTTTAGCCTTCTATTACCTGGAACAAATCATGGCCGCTCCTGAAAAGCACTTTGCGGCCTTTGATTCGAAAATAAGGGCTTACCTTTCCTACGGAGACCGGCCCGCATTGCTAAAACTGGCTATCTTGCTCCATGATCTTGGAAAACCAGCCGCTCGTTCCGAAGACAAGGAAGGCAGGATTCACTTTTATAAACATGAAGTCATTGGAGCCGAAACTGCCATACGAATCGTTCATAGATTCAGGTTCTCCAGAGCTGAAGAAAACTACATACGTTTTATTATCCGCCATCACCTTCAGCCTTTCCACCTCTTGACTTCAGAGGCCAGTGGTAAACTAAGACCCAAGGGAATCTACCGCTTCGGCAGACTGGCAGGCCCGGACCTGTGGGGGCTTCTAATACACGCCCTAGCTGACGCCATGGCGACTCAAGGGCCGGCTTCCAAAGACCACCGAAGTATTCCCGGGCTTCTGGCCTTCTTTGACCGGCTCATTCTTGAAATCGCCAAACAGCGAGACAGGAACCCCAAACTGCTCACGGGTACTGACCTTATAACCAGTTTCGGACTGCCTTCATCCCCGCTGATCGGCCGCCTCCTCCTTTCCGTTGAAGAGGCCCATGCCACCGGGCAAATAAAAAATAAAAGTGAGGCTTTAACCTTTGTCGCCGAATTGCTCGAAAAAAATGACAACCCAAATAAATTGTCAATATACTAAAGGTCCTATCTAATGCAGAGATTTATTATTGTTAGAATAATTCAGTCCTTCTTTATTATTATTGGTGTGCTGGTTTTTGTTTTCATCCTCGGAAGAATCGGAGACAACGACCCGGCGATTTTGATGGCAGGTCCTGACGCTGAGGAAGTGGATATTATAGAAATCCGCCGTGTGTACGGGCTTGACAAACCAGTTCTTGTCCAACTTGGATAATACTTCAAGGAACTGGCTAAAGGCAATTTCGGACATTCGTATAACTGGGACCAACCGGCATTAAGCCTCGTCCTCGAACGATTTCCCGCGACCATTAAATTATCCCTGGTGGCCTCCTTTATGGTCTGGTCAATAAGCATCTGTCTGGGCATTCTATCAGCGGTTAAACGGGGGACCTGGATCGATACCATCACCAGGGTTTATGTCTTTGCCGGGCAATCAGTTCCCGATTTTTGGTTTGCTTTAATTCTTATCCTGATTTTCGGAGTAAAACTCGGCTGGCTGCCAACTTCAGGCTATGGAGGTGTAAAGCATATCATTCTTCCGGCCATGGCTCTGGGACTTTTTGGCGGAGCCGCCCTGACCCGTTTAACCCGATCGGGCATGATTAATGTTCTTGATTCCGAATATGTAAAATTGGCCAGGGCCAAGGGCCTGCCCGAACGGACGGTTCTTTTTAAACACGCGCTCAAGAACGGATCCATCCCCCTGGTAACGATTATGGGGCCTCTCCTGGCACGCATGTTCAGCGGGGCATTGATCATCGAGCTTGTGTTTGCCTGGCCTGGCATCGGACGGCTCACATACCAAGCCGTTCTCAACTCTGATTTTCCCGTGGTCCAATGCGCTGTGCTCATGAGTACCACTCTGCTTGTCTTAGGAAACCTGGCGGTTGATATTATCTACGTTTTAGTCGACCCACGGATACGATCTTTCCGAAAAAGGAGGGCCTAAAGCATGACTGCAATGTCCTCGAATACAAATGAGACCAGCCTGAGCGCGGGAACACAGACGAGAAAGGCTCACCAATTATTAACATTTATCAGGCGAGGCCCGACGATACCGGCGCTTATAATAATCACGGTCATCCTGTGCGCGATCTTCGCACCGTATCTGGCCCCTCATGATCCTCAGAAAATTGACCCCAAGGCCCGGCTTACACCTCCGGCCTGGAGTGAAGGGGGAAGCGGCAAATATCTCCTGGGAACCGACTCAACCGGCAGAGACCTGTTAAGCCGTATTATTTACGGAGCTCGTGTTTCATTGATTGTGGCTGTCATTGGAATTTCCATTTCAGCTACCCTTGGCACAATCCTGGGGCTAACTTCAGGATTTTTTGGCGGTATAACCGATATGTTCATCATGCGTATCGTGGATGTCATGATGTCCCTGCCTGTTCTGTTTCTGGCGCTGGCTTTTGCTTCGGTCATACCTTCAGGCATGTATATCATTATTCTGATTGTGGCGTTTTTTGGATGGTCGCATTATACACGAATTACCAGAGGAGAAGTGCTCAGTCTGAAGGAGCGGGACTTTGTGGCTCTGGCCAGGGTGGCGCAGGCCAGCCAGAAGCGTATTATGCTCAAGCACATACTGCCCAACCCGACCAACACCCTCACCGTTCTGGTCACACTGGACGTTGGCGGTGTAATCATGTTCGAGGCGGCCTTCAGTTTTATAGGTTTCGGCGTTCAGCCGCCCACGCCGTCCTGGGGCAACATCCTGTCCGAGGGTCAAAATTACCTCACTACGGCCTGGTGGATCGCGACCTTCCCCGGGCTGGCGCTCATGGCCATGGTCTTCTCGTGCAATTTTATTGGTGACTGGCTCAGGGACGCTTTAGATCCCAAGCTCAGACAGTTATAAAGTTATTTATCTTTATACGGTGACTAATGAACGGACGATTACTGGAAGTTAATAATCTACAGACCCATTTTTTTGTTCGACGCGGGATCGTCAAAGCTGTCGACGGGGTCAGTTTTAAGATTGATAAAGGGAAGGTCCTGGGATTGGTGGGTGAATCCGGGTGCGGCAAAAGCGTGACAGCCATGTCCATACTGCGCCTGATTCCCAGCCCGCCGGGAAAGATTGTCGGAGGTGAGATCCTGTTTCGCAGTGAAGACGAATCAGGGAATGAGGAGGAAATCGATCTCCTCAAACTAAGCCTGATAGAAATACGTAAATTTCGAGGCAAGCGGATATCCGTGGTGCTTCAAGATCCGATGACCTCCCTCAACCCGGTTTTCACTATCGGAAACCAGGTTGGTGAGCCTTTTCGCCTCCACGAAAAACTCTCGGGCCCGGCCCTGCTTAAAAAAATTATTGAGGTTCTAAAAAGGGTCAGAATCCCCAATCCTGATGTCAGAATCGCCGATTATCCTCATCAATTCAGCGGCGGGATGAGGCAGAGGGTTTCCACCGCTATGGGTATCAGCTGTAACCCTCAATTACTGATCGCCGATGAACCGACCACCGCGCTGGACGTAACCATCCAGGCCCAGTTATTGAAACTCTTCGAGCAGGTGCAGCAAGAGTCAAATATGGCCATCATTTTAATTACCCATAATCTGGGGATTGTAGCCAGGCTTTGCGATAGGGTTTGCGTGATGTATGCCGGCCGTATCGTCGAAGATGGCAGCGTCAGAAGAATTTTTAAAGAACCCGCTCACCCTTATACCCGGGCGTTGATGGAATCCGTACCCCGTTTGGGAAAAAAGAAGCGTCTTTTTTCCATCGAAGGTCAGCCGCCTAACCTGCTTTTCTTACCGACGGGATGCAGTTTCTGGCCCCGTTGTTCATTTGCCGATGAAAAATGTAAGCAGGAATACCCCCCCATAACCAGTATTGAGGGAGATGATTATGTTAGGTGCTGGCAATATTCAGGAGGAACTGTTTCGTGAGTGATGTCGTTTTAGCTGTAAATAAGTTGACAAAGTATTTTCCTGTTCGCGCCGGGCTTGTCTTTGACCGGACCAAAGGTTATGTCAAGGCGGTCGATGGCGTGACTTTTGAGATAAATGACGGGCAGACCTTCGGACTGGTGGGAGAATCCGGCTGTGGTAAAACAACTATCGCCAAACTCCTCCTTTTGCTGGAGCCATTGACCGACGGTTCCATTCTGTTTAAAGGGAAAACCCTCGCTGAAATGAATAACGAGGAAATGCGGGAATATAAGTTCTCGATTCAAGCGGTCTTCCAGGACCCTTATAGCTCGCTCAACCCCAGAATGCGCGCCTGTGATATCATCAGTGAACCGATGACCACGGCAGGCGGGTTTACCAAGGTGGACAAAGAAGATCGAGTGAAGGAGCTGCTTGAAGTTGTGGGGCTGCTCCCGGAATCCGCGTCAATGTATCCCCACGAATTCAGCGGCGGCCAGCGTCAGCGCGTCGCTGTCGCCAGGGCTCTATCAGTTAACCCCAAGATTATCATCCTCGATGAACCGGTCTCGGCGCTTGACGTATCCTTCCAGGCTCAGATACTTAATCTGCTTGGGGATATCCAGGAAAGATTCGGTTTAACCTACCTGATCATCTCGCATGACCTGGCCGTCGTTGAAAATATCAGCGACACCATCGGTGTCATGTACCTGGGGAAGCTTGTTGAATCCGCGCCAGCGGCCAGCCTGTACAGTGAGGTTCAGCACCCGTATACCCGAGCCCTGCTTTCCGCGGTTCCGATCCCTGATCCTGACGTGGAAGTTACACAGGAGGTTCTCGGCGGTGAAGTCCCCAGTCCGCTCAACCCACCCAAAGGATGCCGGTGCCACCCTCGCTGTTCCTTAAAACAAGTGATCTGCGCTGAACAGGAACCGGAATTTCGGGCGGGCCATAGGGTTGCCTGCCATTTCGATACAAATTGAGAATTAGAGCGTTTGTCATAAATATGCCCCGTTCGGCCTTGGGGCAGGAGAAGATTTAGTTTTGGCCATTCTCGTAAGCCACCTTACGACAAACGCCAAAACGAGACCTCTGCAAAACCAGTAATTTTGTTGAAATCGCGGAAGGTGAAAATTTAACCCGCAGGAATATGTTAAATATTTTGAGAACTTAAATTTGAGCCTGACATATGCCGCTGCAGCGTCAGCGAAGCGGCGCTCAATACCGCTGCAGCGTCAGCGAAGCGGCGCTCATGAGTTCGGCCAAAGGACGATGTTTTACAGAGGTCTCTAATTAGCCGCAGAAACCTTTTTCTCCAGATCCTCGATAATGATCTCCGCAGCGATTCTAGCTCCTATTCCAGGCGCTATGGGGCATTTTTCACGGGCATGCGCTTTATTGAATTCTTCCAGATTTTCCAGGCTGGCCATGGGATCGAAGTACTTGCCAAAAACAACCTCCTGGATTTTCGGACATAAAAGCGATCCCAATTCTTTCTCAAAACGGCGCGTGTACTCGCGAGCCGCCAGGTAGTGATCTGCGGATTCGTAACTAATCACATCATCACTGGAGAAATAAAGACCCAAAACAACAAGGCCGCCGGCTACGGGTCCGCAAATACCACCTGTCATACCTAAACCGGGGAAAGGGGCTAATGCCTTTATTATTTCCAGATTGCCCAGTCCGAATTCCTCCAGTAAGGCTGTGGCTGAGCCTTTCGCGCAATTGCGAGTGAGGTAGCAGTATTCCTCGGCCCGTCTTTGAACGCGGTCCAAAATTTCCGGCTTTTTAGAGACGGTTTCAGCCTGATTAAGATCTCTGCCTGTAAAACCCTCTGCCTCAATTTTATTAAACCTGGCCTCAATTGCCGGCAGGTCCCAATCACGTTCAGCCAGTTCATCCACCCTTGCTCTCAATACCTCAAGGTTCGCCATGTTTGAAAAACTCCTTGTCGAATTTTATTCAGTGCGTCCGACGCAAATTAAAGATGAATGTTTCATCAAAATCAACAAAATGTGCGATTCTAAATGTGCCCGGGAGACGCCGCATGCTCCCTGAGCCATCAAGCAAACGGGGCGTGATGGTAATCCATCACACCCCGGTTTAGTGGGTATTCAGGAACAACTTTATTTGTATCCCATCTTCTTCTTCAGATCCTGGTCTATCCAGATACGGGCGAAGATAGGGGCGGCACGCCAGGCGCCGACACGGAGCTCGCCATAGTAATTCTTGACCCATGGCCACCAGGCTTGATAGAAATAAGGCCCTGGCAGCCAGATGGCTGGAGCCTGATCGATGCAGTAAACGGCCAGTTTTTTCATCCTGTCAAACTGCTCTTTTTCACTTAAATTCGGATTGGATATCGTTTCCTTATAGGTGTTTGTTATATAATCATCATCTATCATGTACGGGTTCCAGGTTTGTTTCGGCAGGAAATTCTTCCGAATCGTGGCATAGGGATTTCCATGATCGTTAGAGAAGAAATATCCCGGCCCATGAGTCTTACTCGTCATCTTACTGAGATAGGAAGGATAATCCATGGTTTCGAGTACGAGCTTTACGTTGACCTTCGCGAGGTAAGCGACAACCATGGAAGCCAGATCAAGGCCCTCCTGGCTTGCGGTAGAAATCTGCGCCTTGAAGGTGAACCCATTGGGATAGCCGGCCTCTGCCAGCAGTTTTTTGGCTTTCTCCGGATTATAGGAGAAAAGCTCCTTCGCTGAATCAGGCAATTTCTCAATTGGAGTAAAGACACTGGAGAAGGGCCTTGGGAAGGGGTAGTTCACCAGCTCCGCATTGCCGCCATAAAAAGAATCGATGATCTCCTGCTGGTTGACCGCCATATTGAGAGCCCGCCTTACCCTGATGTCGTCAAAAGGTTTGGTGTCCATTCTCAAAGCGATCATAAAACCACCGAGTGTCAAGGCGCGTGACCACTTCAGTTTGGGGGCTTGTTTTGTGAGTGTGTCTTTATATTTCCAGTTGATATTCATCATTAAGTCAACTTTACCGGTTCGCAGTGTCGCATAACGGGTTGACTCGTCTTTGATGAGAAGCTCTTTAACCTGGTCGGTAAAGGGAAGCTGGTACTTCTTGCCGTTGATGATCGTTGTGTCCCAGTATTTGGGGTTTTTAGTATATGTCTGAGAATGGCCGGTCTTATACTCGGTAATCATGTATGGGCCGGTGCCACAGGCGTTTTTCCAGTCACGCGCGCCAGCTTTTTCCATCTCAGGCGGCTGGACAGCATCATAGTATCCCCAGCCAAAACGATAATACCAGTTTGAGTTCCATTCCTTGAGGTACGCCACGGCCGTATGCTTGTCCCTGGCTTCCCAGTGATCGATGAATTCCAGATAGAGCGGTATGGCCTTGGGGCTCTTCGCCAAACGTGTGAAGTTATAGACCACATCGTCAGCTACAAACTGCCTGGCTTTCATGACGCCGGGTTTTTCCTGCCAGTAAACATTCTTCCGAAGGTGAAACACCAGTGCCAGGGGGTCTTTCTCAATCTCCCAGCTCTCAACTAACTCACCTCTCCTGAATTCCGGAGGAATCCAGGCGCTGGCTTGAAAAGGATACTCATTAGTTCCTCTGGGGCCCTTCTGCAGATCACCGCTAAAAAGGTGCTCCAGATAGAATCCTGTATCGTTACCGTGTTTCCAGTTCCAATCGTTGTTGTCCCATGCCATGGGGTTTAGGTGGGTACCCATGTGCAATACCTTGAGGGTGCCGCCGTACTTCGGTTCTTCCGCTCCAGCCGGGAGTATGGAGAATCCAAGCAGCAGCGTCACCACCAGTAGAGATGAAAATATCAATCGCAAGAATCTTTTTGTCATACCCTCTCTCCTTATTTTAATAGTTAATAAGCATATCTTGAGCTTTCACACTCCTCACAGCTTTTTTCCACACCACCTCCTTTTATCTAAATCCCGCTGAAAACGGGAATAATTGGTTGTTACTTTAAGGTTACCTCTTTTTCCAGAATAACAAACCTCTCTTCGGTTTCAAGGTATACCGGCCTCCGCCACCCCTCATCCTTGGATCCAGCAGGTCTCTGAGAGCGTCTCCGAAAACATTGATCCCATAGACCACGACACTCAGGGCCACTGCGGGACCGATAAGCATCCAGGGAGCGAAGAGCATGTGACTGCGCCCGGAGCCGCTTAACATACCCCCCCAACTGGGGGCCGGCGGCGGGATGCCGAGGCCAAGAAAACTCAAGCTGGCTTCCGCGATAATGACGGCTGCCATACGTGTCGTAAACAAAACAATGATCGGAGCCATGATATTAGGCAGGATATGGCGCAGGAGTATTCTCGTGGTGGAGGCGCCGGATGCCCGCGCGGCTTCTATGTACATGTTTTCTCTGGTAGTGATGGCCGAGCCCCGAATTATCCTCGAACCGGCGATGCCATACTGCAGTCCCAGAACGAGAATGATCTGCCACATGCCCGGCCCGATGAAAGACACGGCGACGATGAGAATTATCAGGCCGGGGAAGCACATCCAGGCGTCAACGAAACGCTGTACGATCAAATCATACTTGCCCCCCAGAAACCCGGTGGTAACGCCGATAAAGGTAGAGATGATAATGGAAAACACCGTCGCTGAAGTACCGACGATCACCGAGAGCCTGGCCCCGTATATAATACGACTCAACATATCGCGGCCAAGATTATCAGTTCCTAAAAGGTATTTGATTGATGGCGGTTTTTGTCTATCGATCGGATTAATGTCATTATATCCATAAGGAGCTATAAAGTTGGCGAAAATACCGGTAACAAGGAGAATCATGAATATAACGCCCCCGACGGCCCCCAGCGGCTTGTCCCGGAATAGTCTGACAATGAAATTAAGGACATAACCCCGCTTTTTGCGAACATATAAATTTTCAGACCCAATACTGGTTGCACTCTCTGCCATATGGAACACCTTCCAATCTTTAATACTGATTTTTATTTATATCGAACCTTGGGGTCCAGGAAACCGTAACTAAGATCCACGACCAGGTTGATTACCAGAATGACCAGGCCAATGAAGAGCATGAGCCCGGTGATGATCGGATAATCCCTCTGATTGATAGCCTCCAGCATCAACAGTCCCATTCCGGGCAATACGAAAATAGACTCAATAATCACCGTACCGCCGATGAGAACAGGCAGTTGTAATCCGATCAGGGTGATAACCGGGATAAGCGCGTTTTTCAAGGCGTGCTTACGAACAACAGTCAGCTCCTTCAGCCCTTTTGCCCAGGCGGTTCTAACATAGTCCTGCCTGAGTACCTCAAGCATCATGGTACGGGTCATTCTCATGGTGACAGCCGACAGGGCCATCCCTAGAATAAGACTGGGGAACAGAAACATCTTTAGATTTTCTACGGGGTTCTCTGTAAAAGCCACATACTCCACCGGCGGCGACCATCCCCAGAAAATCCCTGGCACCACAATTACCACTGTGCCCGTTACAAAAGTTGGGACAGCAATTCCAAGGATGGCGATAGTACGCCCGGCATAATCCCCCACCGTGTCCTGCCTTATGGCTGAGTAGATACCGACTGGAAAAGCCAGTATTAGAGCGAAGAACAATGAAAAAAGACCGAGTTCAAAGGTTACCGGCAGCCGTTCGAGCACCTCCTCCATGACTGAAGTTCCCTTCCAGAGGGAGTTGCCAAGGTCACCGTGTATGAAAATATTTTTCATCCACCGGAAGTACTGGATGTATATGGGCACATCCAGCCCCAATGCGGCTTCGATCTTTTCGCGGGTGATTTCTTCCGCAGCGACGTCGTGCTGGGTTATCATCAAGTCTATGATGTGCCCGGGTGTAAGACGGATTATAAAAAAGACGATCAGAGTGGCGAAGATGATCGTGGGGAAAAGGATCAGTAACCTTCGAAAAAAATACTCTCGCATTTAACGCTCCAAATTTAAATGAATAGAAATTTGATTCGCAATTAAGTGAACCTACTTCCCTTTAACAATCACTTAATTGCGAATGTTTTTTTACTTCAATTTCAGCCTGGGTTATTTCCAGGCTGATTATGTCTTCGCCCAGTAATTTTTATCACCAAGCCTGACTCATTTCTGCTGTAAAGAAGAGGAAGAGTAAATTATCTGCGTTTTTATTGAGAACGGTATCTATTTATAATAGTATCTTCAAGGAGTCAAGGATAAAGCAAAGGAAAACCTGAAAACTGTAACGTGCAGTTTATATTACTAAAAATTAGGCATGATTGTTAACGCAAGTCCCACAATACAGTTCATGGGAGTTAACCTAATAAAAAAAGTAAGATTTAATGAGGTCGTCATTCAAGCCTTGGAAGACCGGGCTGCCGTCTTTCAAACCTGTCCACTGACCTGGAAACAGTTATTATAAAATTTAGCTTAATCAAGTTAAATTAATTGAATTCTCAAGATGTTATAGACACTGTCAAATATAACACAGCTAAATATATCTATAGAATTTGTCCCCGTTTTTTGAACTCATCCATACCACGTTCCAAACTGAAAGTATCAACCACAATAGACGGCCCGCTATCCCAAAGCGTTGTGCTTGAACTCAAATCTGAGGCCTCTGCTTCCTGCGGGTTATATTTTCTTTCTCCGCGTTTTAAACCAAAACACCAATTTTAAGACAGCTTCTAATGAATAATCCAATCTAAAATCGCCTCAACATCAGCCAGGTCATCCACCGCGATATCCGCTCCCGCCTCTTCCAGCGCTTGTCTGGAAAACTTACCCGTGGCCACGCCCAGCGAGCGGCAGCCGTTTTCACGGGCGCAATTGACGTCGCGGGGAGTATCACCGATGATTAAAACCTGCTTTGAGTCCAGAACGGTTCCATTAAATTCACGCAGACGCGAAAGGGCGACCGGGACAAGATCCGGGCGCGTCCTCGCGTCGGAACCCCAGGCGCGAACAGGAAACAGCCGCAGATCAAATCCCGCGATCTCGAGTTTCATACGCCCGATCTCCGGATAGTTGCCGGTCAGCAGGCCCTGGATCACATGATCCTGTTTTTCCAGCCGATCAATCAGATCAACCACACCGGGAAATAACACACAGGCCGCCGGTTCCGAAACAAGCCGATACTTGTAACAATTCAGGTAAACCGCGCGAAATTTTATCTCGCTTTCGTCCGGGTCTTCAACCCGGCTAACCTTGGCCGCGTCTCGCCAGATGACCGAATCGAGCCTTCCTAACTGGTCAACGCCGTCAAGGCGGAAACGCTCGCCGAAAAGCTCACGTCCCGCTTCAAGAAAGGCCGCGCTTCCAGCGCCGCTGGTAGT
>JAFDLS010000002.1 GCA_019306365.1 Deltaproteobacteria bacterium | reverse complement strand
AATTAGGTAACTGGGCGACCCCGTAAAATTTATTTTTACTCAAGTGGTTTCTTAAGAAAGCAAGACCAGACTTGTTTTTTAAAATTAATTCAGGTAAATAATAGATATCGTATCAACTTGAGATTAACAGATCACCGCATAGAACCAGCGTTGTATTGGCATGATTCACACCGAAAAGGAAAGATAAGTGGAAAATAATTCGAGTGTTGGGCGCTTATTGCTATTTCTTAATTTGTAATTATTGACAGGGAGGTGCAAATTATGTTTAACAAGATTCTTTTCCCGATCGACTTTTCCGAAGTCCAGGAGGAAATGATAAATTATGTTACCACTACCGCTGAAAAGTTCGAATCCCAAATCTTCGTCCTCTATGTCGCTCGCGATCTGACCTATTTTACCGAGCTCGACGTGCCTCATCCTTCGATATACAGCTTTAATTTGGATATTCAAAAAGGGGCGGAAAAGAAGATGAAAGATTTTTGCGATGCGCGCTTACAGGGGAAGAACTTTTCCAGCCACATCCTGATTGGCGACCCGGCCACTGAGATTGTCACATTCATTGAAGAAAACGAAATAGATCTGGTTATTATGGGTACGCACGGCCGGCAGGGATTAAACCGGATCGTCTTTGGCAGTATGGCTGAAAAAATCGCTCGGAACAGCCCCGTTCCGATCTTGATTATCAAACCTCCCAGAAAAGATTCAGCCTGATAAATCCGTTTACTATCCTTGCTGTCTTACGCATGCCTTGATTGGCGGTTGGAAAGAGAGTGCTGTCTAATTTTTTAACACTTAATTTTACGTGTAAAAAAATTAGACAGTTTAGCCTTGCTTTTCTATGATACCCACCGAGAGACTTAATGAGACAATTGCAGTCTTATCTGTATATTAAGTTATTCTATTGGCTTATAGCCCTTTGTGGCACATTCATTGCCTAACCTAAATTAGGTACAGAAATTTCTCAAAATTTCATAAGGGCGGTATTGGGAAACTAAACCTTAATGAATAGAGCGTTTGTCATAAATAAGTTCCGTTTGGCTTTGGGGCAGGAGTAGGTATAATTTTGGCCATTCTCCTAAGCCATCTTACGACAAACGCCAAAACATCATGTAATTGCCGCCTGTTACATCATGTCAGCCGCTGGTAAAGGCTTGATTTAGCTTAGTAATCAAACGGAAAATAATTCCGGCAATTACTATAAAATAGATGTAAAACTGGCATATCTCCTGGTTAGACCTTATATATTTTTAATAATTACGTATTATCGTAATTTGGAGGAAGTCGCGATGAATTTTTTTAGTAAAGACGAGAAAATAGAGCTTAATGTTACGGGCATGTCTTGCGGCCATTGTGAAGCGCGGGTTAAGGAGGCTCTTCTCAACATCAAGGGCGTCAAGAAAGCCGCGGCCGATCACCAGGCTCAAAAGGCTGTGGTCACTGTAGAAAAAGACAAGGTCGGCCGCAAAGACCTGGCGGCCGCGGTCGAAGCGGCCGGGTATGGAGCCAGTTGATTGCGTCGGCCCACCGTTAAAAAACTATTCCTGCCTGTGGTCGGACTTCTGGCCGCCGCCATGGTGCTCTTAACGGTTCTTGCTTTTACGACTTACTTTAACCTGGACCGAAGCGGGAAACAGGCGGAGCGAATCCTGGCCGCTCAGGGAGCGGCGGTGGTTTCAGGTCTTACCGCCGGCCTCCGAACCGGCTGGAGGTTCTGGACCTGGCAGCAGGAATCATTGCAGGGGCTCATCCATGAAATGTCCCAGAGCAGTGATGTGGCCTTTATTACCCTGCTGGATGACCGGGGCGTGGTTCTGGCTCATTCCAATCCTGAACTTACCGGGCGCGTTCTCCAAAATTATAATGAAATAGTCAGCCCTTTAAGAACTGACCAGGCCGTGAGCTGGTTTCAGAACGAGCAGCTCTATCTTTCTGGCCGGCGACTCAGACTGAACGAATTTCGGAGACCCGGGATGATGCCCTGGCCGGGAATGATGGATCACCGGTCAGACATGATGAAGAATCGGCCGGAGAGGCTGATAAAGCTTCTTCAGCCGAGGGTCATTCTGGTTGGGTTGAAAACGGAAGCCTACCTATCGAGCAGGCGAAACCAGATCCAGCATGCCTTGATAATGACCGGCCTGCTTTTCCTGGTCGGGTTTGGCGCGATTTACTTTATCTTTGTCCTGCAGAATTATCGAACTATAGATAGAACGCTTCGGAACTTGAGCACGTATACCAGCGGTATTGTTGATAATATGCCCAACGGCCTGATCACTTTAGACCAAAACGGCGAACTGGTCATGATAAATCGGGCGGCGCGTGAGATTTTTGAGTGGGGTGAGGCGGACGAAAAACAACTGGCCGATCAACCGGTGATCAAATCACTGGCCGAGGAGTTCCTGCCCCGCCTGGAGAGAGGAAGCCCTCTGCTTGAACAGGAATTCAGCGTTTCGACAGGAAATAATCGGTCCATACCCCTTGCGGTCAGCGCCGCTGTAGCCCCAGCCGACACAGAAGGCAATCAAGGCACGGGTACTGTGTTTATTTTACGGGATTTAAGCCAAATAAAAGACCTTGAAGAACAGGTGCGACAGAGTGAAAAACTGGCCGCCGTGGGCCGTTTAGCCGCTGGGGTGGCCCATGAGGTTCGTAATCCCTTGAGTTCCATGCGCGGACTGGCTCGATTTCTGGCCCGGGATCTGGATGATGCCAGCAGGGAGGCCAAGTACCTCAAAGTGATGGTTGATGAGATCGACCGTTTGAACCGGGTAATGACAAGTCTGCTGGATTTTGCACGCCCGCGTGACCCGGATCTCAAGCGTATCGACCTCAACGACGTGATCAAGCACACATTGGGTCTGATTACAGATGACGCTCGACATCAAGAAGTGAATATTGAAAAGGCCCTGTCCCCTGATCCGGTAGTTGCCATGGCTGACCGGGACCAGGCCATCCAGGCCATCTTAAATATAATGCTCAACGGAATCGAGGCCATGCCTGAGGGCGGCACGCTGAAAGTCAGCAGTTTCCTGGAAGCCTCGTTCGCGGTGGTGCGGGTTGAGGATACCGGGCCCGGATTTAACGATGAAGACCGCTTCCGCCTTTTTGATCCATTTTATACTACCAAGGATCAGGGAACCGGTTTGGGTTTGTCCCTGGTAGCCCGGATCATGGAAGCTCACGGCGGACGGGTTATCGTGGGCGGTCAAGGAGATCAAGGCGCGGAAATTTCCCTTTACTTTTCCGGGGCCTCAAATGAAACAATGGAGGAATCGTGACTCGCAAGCTTATATTAATTGTGGATGACGAATCAGCTCATCGGCTCATGCTCAAGGCTCACCTGGAGGAAGCTGATTTTGAAACCCTTGAAGCTGGCACCGGCGAGGAAGCGATTGATCTGGCTGTTTCCGATACCCCGGACCTGATCCTCCTTGATCTTAGAATGCCGGGCATGGATGGTCTTGAGGTTCTTGAAACCCTGTCTGATTCCGGCCTGCCAATTCCGGTAATCATTATGACCGCCTTTGGATCCATAGATTCGGCGGTTAAAGCGCTCAAGATGGGGGCCGAGGATTACCTGACCAAGCCCCTGGACACGGATGAACTCCTGCTTAAAATTGAAAAGGTTCTGAAACTGAAGGATCTGGAAGAGATTCAGTCACGCCGGGAGGAAGAGTTAGCCAGCAAGTTTGACTTCAAAAAGCTCAAGGGGCACAGCGCCCCGATGCTCGCTTTGAAAGAAACCCTGGCCCTGGTGGCTCCATCCGAAGCCACAGTGCTTATTTTGGGGGAAAGCGGCTCTGGCAAGGAGGTGGTTGCCCGGGCGTTGCACGGTAACAGCCCACGCCGTGATAAACCCTTTGTGGCTATCAACTGCGCCGCCCTGCCTGAAACCCTGTTGGAAAGCGAACTTTTCGGGCATGAAAAAGGTGCCTTTACAGGCGCGCACCAGCGCAAGATAGGCCGCTTTGAACTGGCCGACAAAGGCGTCCTGTTTCTTGACGAAATAGGCGAATTATCGCTGGCCATTCAAGCCAAGCTGCTGAGGATTTTAGAGGAACGAACCTTTGAACGGCTGGGAGGAACCAGGAGCCTGAAGGCGGACGTACGCCTGCTGACCGCCTCCAACCGCGATCTGGAGGAGGAGATAGAAAAAGGTAATTTCAGGGAAGACCTGTATTACCGTCTGAATGTGGTGCAAATCACCGTGCCGAATCTCAGAGAGCGGGGGCCTTCGGAGATCACCTGCCTGGCCGAACATTTTCTGGCCGAATCAGCGGTTCGAAATAAAAGAGTTATCAAAGGCTTCCGACCCCGTGCCCTCAAGGCCCTGACCGCTCATACCTGGCCGGGAAACGTGCGTGAACTTATAAATGCTGTCGAAAGGGCCGTAGTCCTGACACGGGGAGATCAGATCGAATTCGAGGACCTGCCTCTTGCCATTCAGTCAGAGTCAGTTAAAGACAGGTCAGATCACAGTCTGGCCGCCGGGATGACCATCAGGGAAGTCGAGGCTGAACTCATTCAAAGGACTCTTGAGGAGACCGGCGGCAACCGGACCAAGTCCGCGGCCATGCTGGGGATTACCCGCCAAACTCTTCTGAACAAGATCAAGGAGTATAACCTGTAAAACCAGACCGATGATAATACTGAATACCCTTGCCCTTCCCCGGGGAAAAAGCCGGTTAGAGACCTCTGCAAAACCAGTAATTTTGTTGAAATCGCGGAAGGCGAAAATTTAACCCGCAGGAATATTTCCAATATTTCGAGGACTTAAATTTGAGACTGACAATGAGTTCGGCTAAAGGACGAAGTTTTGCAGAGGTCTCGGTTAAGGCGTCAGTATCTGAAGGGCCCCTGGCCTTATCTCGCACGCGACCGGCAGAAAACCGCTGAACTCTCCGTCAATCTGCGAGGGCGCGCAGGCCTGAGTTGCGGTCATTTTCAGACTGCTTTTGACCTGCAGGGACAAATCTGAAGCCGAGGCAAGATTTCGGGTTGGACCCATTAATAGAAAATAACGCAGGGCCCTTGGCAGATGGTCGCGAAAGAGATAAACCCTGACACCAGGGCCGGACTTCAATTGGAAAAAGATGGCATAATTATTCACAGGGCTGAGGATGACCTGGGAGTAGTGGTCTTTGAGCAGTCGGCCGTCTACTTCAACCTTTATCTCAGGCCAGTCGTAATGGACGACTGAGGACCAGATGGCCCTGAGATAATCACGCATACTAACACCGCCAATCCGGGCCTCGCTAACTTTTCTGGCGACCTCCGCGTCAAAACCGGAACTCAAGGCAAACATCACCGGTCTGTCCTGTGTCCAGGCGATGTCAATGGTTTTAAACTGACCTCGGGCAATCACGTCCACAGCGGATTCTATGTCTAAGGGGACTCCAAGGGACCTGGCCAGACAGTTCCCAAACCCAAACGGAATCAGGCCGAGGGGCTTGCCTTGGCCAGCTAACAAAATCGCCCTGGCCACCAGGTTGACGGTTCCATCTCCGCCCGCGGCCACGACCACGGAGGCTTCCGGGGCCTGGGTTTCGATCTCCCGGGAAACAATTTCCGGGCTCGAAATGAGAACTACCCTGGCCTCAATCCCATTTTGACGAAAGGCGCGTTCCACACGGGGCACCGCCCTGTATCCTTCCCCGTGACCGGAGGAAGGACTTACGAGAACGAGCGCGCTGTCAAAGGTCTGACTGTTCATGGGGCCATTCCCTTTTGAAAATAATTATAACACATATTTAAAAAGCATAACCTGACGCGGCTGACTTAAAAAAGACATCCGGGTCAGCAATTTCGGGTATTACCGTCTTGAAAGATACAATTCAAGGTGGGATGCAGATGAATGCCAGCGGTGAGGCTCAAACCAAAACATAGAAACATAAAAAATGGCGGGGTTCACAAAAAAACCCCGCCATGGTATTTGAGGCTCGCAATCAGGCTGTTCTCATGGATCCCTGATTTTATTTATCTTAGTCTAGCTAACCGTCAGATCTATTTACCTTGCAATAGGCGGCTGGCGATAACCACACGCATAATCTCATTAGTGCCTTCATAAATCTGACAGATTTTGGCGTCTCGCATGTGCCGTTCCATGGGATACTCCTTAATGTATCCATAACCGCCCAAGATCTGAACGCCCTCGATCGCGGCCCGCATGGCCGCGTCAGCGGCAAAGCATTTGGCCATGGCCGCTTCCTTCTCATAAGGAAGATGATTATCTTCATTATAGGCAGCCCTCAAGGTTAAAAGTTCCGCCGCGTCCAGTTCCATGGCCATGTCCGCCAATTTGAACTGAATGGCCTGCAGTCTGGCGATGGGTTTTCCAAACTGCTCTCTTTCCTTGGCATAATCGAGCGCTTCTTCCAGGGCGGCCCGGCCAATACCGATGGCCTGAGAGGCGATGCCGATGCGTCCGCCGTCCAGGGTTGTCAGCATCTGCTTGAAGCCTTCACCCTCCTTACCCAGCAGAGCGTCACCGGGCAAACGAGCGTCCTCAAATACCAGTTCGGCCGTGCCGCTAGCCAGGATTCCCAACTTATCCTCAACCACGCCCACGGAAAAACCAGGAGTTTCCTTCAGGTTGACCACAAAGGTCGAAATGCCTTTATAGCCTTGATCCTTTTCCGTTTTTACCGCCAGCACGCAGTAATCGGCCACATTGCCGTTGGTGATAAATTTCTTTTCACCGTTCAGAATCCAGCCGTCGCCATCTCGAACCGCTGTGGTTCTAACTGCGGCCGCGTCTGAACCCGCTCCAGCTTCAGTAAGGCCGTAACAGCCTAAACTTTCACCCGAGGCCACCGGAGTGAGGTATTTCTCTTTTTGTTCATCAGTTCCAAAAGCCATGACCGGGTAGCAGTAAAGCGAATTGTTAACGCTCATGATAACTCCGATCGAGGCGCAGGCTTTGGAGATTTCTATCATCGCAAGGACATATGAAACGTAATCCATGCCGCCGCCGCCGTATTCTTCGGGCACAGCGATTCCCATGAATTTAAGTTCAGCCATTTCCTTGATAATTTCTTCAGGGTGTCTGTGAGTTTTATCTAATTCAGCGGCCACGGGTTTGATCTTCTCCGTGGCAAATCGCCGAGCCATATCTTGAACCATTTGATGCTCTTCAGAAAGTGAAAAGTCCATTTCTAACTCCTTAACTCATTTCGAGGTAATTATTACCCGCCGCTCTTTTTCAATAATGTCAACTTTCGTAAGTTCCTTTGAATTCAGGATTTCGCTTTTCAAGAAAAGCTTTTAATCCTTCCTTGGCGTCGGAACTGCTAAAGACCGCGGTAAAAGCCCCCACCTCCAAGGCACAGGCCGACCGAAGCTCAATCTGCGCACCGCGGTCAATAACCTGTTTAACCGCGCGAACCGAAGCGCGGCCGTGTGAAGCGATCAGCTTGGCGGTCTTCATAGTTTCCTCCATCAATTTATCCGGAGGAAAAATTTTATTGGCCAGCCCAATGGCCTGGGCGGTTTCACTTTTAATAAACTCACCAGTCAGGCACAGTTCTTTGGCTAAACTTTTTCCAACCAGACGCGGCAGGCGCTGAGTGCCTCCGAAACCAGGGATGATGCCCAGCTTGATTTCGGGCTGACCGAAACGGGCTTTTTCAGAGGCATAGACAAAATCGCAGGCCATGGCGATCTCATTGCCTCCTCCCAAACAGAACCCGTTAACCGCCGCTATGACCGGTTGGGGAAGACTTTCTATTTTAAAAAGAATCTCGTGGCCCGTAGAGAGATAGTTATTAATTTGAAGCGGGGTAAATTCGCTCATTGCCTGGATATCAGCTCCGGAGACAAAGGCCTTGCCAGCGCCGGTCAGAACGGCAACGGCGATGCTTTCATCGGCCGCGATTTTGTCAAGTATGTCCCCAAACTCCATCATTAAATCAGGGCTCAAGGCGTTAAGCGCCTCCGGCCGGTTGAACGTCACCAGAGCAATATTTTCCTCAACTTCAAAAATCATGTATTTGTAAGACATAATACCTCCTTTATATACGTTCAACAATCATGGCAAAACCCTGACCCCCGCCAATGCAAAGCGTGGCCAGGCCGTACTTAGATTCCCTTTTTATCATTTCGTAAATCAAGGTAACCAGAATCCGGCAGCCGCTGGCGCCAATGGGATGGCCCAGCGCTATGGCGCCGCCGTTGACATTGACCTTTTCCATGTCCCACCCAAAGTGACGGTTCACGGCGATGGCCTGAGCGGCGAAAGCCTCATTGGCTTCGATTAGATCAAAATCGTCAATGGTTAACCCTGATTTGGCCAGGGCCTTTTCAGTGGCCGGAATTGGACCTGTGCCCATGAAAGCCGGATCGACTCCACCAGCAGCGTAAGACACGATCCTGACTAAAGGCTTGAGACCCTTTTGCGAGGCCAGTTTCTCAGGCATGACTACCACGCAGGCGGAGCTGTCATTGATACCGGAAGCGTTACCCGCGGTAACGGTTCCGTCTTCCTTAAAGGCAGGACGAAGTTTGGCCAATGCCTCAATGGTTGTGGTACGCGGGTGCTCGTCCGTATCAAAGACGATGGGCTCCTTCTTGCGCTGAGGTACCATAACCGGTACGATCTCGTCTTGAAAACGGCCTGATTCAATAGCGGCCAAAGCCTTTTTCTGACTTGAAAAGGCCAGTGCGTCCTGATCGGCCCGGCTAATTCCGAACTTCTCGGCCACGTTCTCCGCTGTAATGCCCATGTGATATCGATTAAAAATATCCGTCAATCCATCGTGAACCATGCCGTCAATCATCTCCACGTCACCCATACGGGCGCCCCAACGGGCTTTGGTTAAGTAATACGGCGCATGGCTCATGTTCTCCATACCACCAGCGACGACTATGTCAGCATCATCAGAATTGATTGCTTGAGCGGCCATGGCAACGGACTTTAAACCAGAGGCGCAAACCTTGTTTACAGTCACGGAAGTAGTTGTAAAGGGACAACCACTGTTTAAGGTTACCTGTCTGGCTGGGTTTTGACCCTGGCCGGCCTGAAGCACATTACCAAGTATGACTTCATCCACCTCTTCGGGCTTTACCTGGGCCCTGTTGAGGGCTTCTTTCATGGCCACCATGCCAAGATCCACCGCCGATATATCTTTCAATGTTCCACCAAATCGTCCAACTGCTGTTCGAACCGCGCCGGCAATAACAATATCCTTCATAATTCCTCCTAAAGTTCTTAAAGTATGGCCAGATTTTCCATCTTCCAGACCTGTAACTGCCTGTAAATGATTTGATTCACCAGATGATAGCTAATGGAATATAAAGCGTCGGAATCATCGAAGCTTTTATAAAGGCATATATTTCATTCAATATACATTGTCAATATTTTCCTTCAGACTACTGACTTGAGACCTCTGCAAAACTTCGTCCTTTAGCCGAACTCATGAGCACCGCTATCAACATCCATACACAAGCATACCGATTCTACTCTAATGTAGGATTAAAACAGGATTCATGCATTTTATACTATAATGGGAAGGCTTCATTTTGATAAGGAAATCTCCCAGGGAACGGGAATTTATCCCGGAAATAATAAGGAAAGGATGACACGCAGAACCGCTTAAGCCGGGTTCAAGTCTTCCCGATTTCAGCGCGGACCAAGCAAGTGACCTCTAGCGCTTTCCTCTTGTTTGAAGGCGTCTGGCATACCTATTATTTTCACTTGTTTAGAAAATTAAATTTTTATATATTATGGCATTGTTTAACGCTTTCATCCACGGGCTTATGCCCGTGGCCTTCAGCGTTTTTACTGATAAATCAGCTTTGACTTTTCCAATTGCCGCGTAAAATAAGGTACAATTATTAAACTTCCAGTTCGTTTCAGAAGGGGAGACAACAGGCATGTCAATTATCACTTTGACCACTGATTTTGGCCAGAAAGATCATTTTGTCGGAGTCATGAAGGGGGTAATACTGGGAATAAATCCAGCTGCCACCCTGGTTGACCTGGTTCATGATCTGCCGCCGCAAGGCTTGACTCAGGCCGCCTTTATTCTCATGAGCGCCTTCTCCTTCTTCCCAAAAGGGACCGTACACCTGGCCGTGGTTGATCCAGGGGTCGGCACTAAGCGGCACATGGTGGTTATTGAGGCTGGGAATCACTACTTCGTTGGTCCTGATAACGGTCTTTTCAGTTATGTTTTGGATAAAGTTCCCCTGTTTGAAGCCCGATACATTGAAAATCCCAGTCTGGCTCTTCCGCAGATAAGCCGAACATTCCACGGCCGGGATTACATGGCCCCGGCGGCAGCCCATCTCTCCCTCGGTTTCGCTTTTGACGAGGTCGGCCCATTGGCGAACGATCTCACAAGGTTGAAAACCTTACGGCCAGAAATCAAACCGAACCTGATCAGGGGAGAGGTGATTTACATCGATCGATTCGGCAACCTTATAACAAATATCCCTAATGAGGAATGCGAGGGTTGGGAAGTGATCATTTCTGCCGGCCCGTTGACCCTTCATGGCCTGGCTAGGAGCTACAGCGAGGTTGGGCCGGGGAAGCACCTGGCCGTAACCGGCAGCAGCGGCTTTTTGGAGATAGCCAGAAGTATGGATTCGGCTGAGAACCCCCCGGACTTAACTCTGGGGACACCTGTTCAGATCAAGAAATCGAAACAATAAATATATCTTCTAACAAGAGTTTTGCCCCAACTACAGTTTTATCCAGACCTTCTTGCCGCAGGTCATTATCGGTTTTTTTTGGATGTAACTAACTATGTATATGTCCTCAATCCAATCCTTGCCAAAGCATTAGCCCTGAACCAGGGCTTGCCTTCCTTGAAGATTCGTCTATAATAGATTGATTAATGATGTAAAGGGGTTTTGGCCCCTGGAGCGGAATTTTTAGATGGCGCTTTTTCCTCAAGATCCGGTTGAGATGATTCCCTCTCCGGGTCAAAAAATTAATTTTTTCGGGCTTAACCTTTCAGCCGCGGCATTTGTTCTGGCGAAGATACTCAAACGCCAGGCGGCGTCATATCTGGTATACCTGCCCACCCCAATCGAGGCGGAGGACTTTATCCGGGACCTGGAGTTTTTTTGGCCTGAAGGCGCGGCTAATGAGGCGGTACTTCTGCTGCCTTCGTATGATGTCAAACCGTTTTCCGGGCAGTCACCCGCTCCAGAACTGGTTTTCGATCGTTTGAGGGCTCTGTACGCCCTGATAACCGGCCAAAACCCGCTAGTAGTAGTGACATCAGCCCCTGCCGCGCTTCAGCTCTCTCTACCCGGGGCTGTGCTTTCTAAAAACGTTGATTTTTTGCAGGCAGGCCAGGAAATAGATCGAGATGAATTCCTGGTTAATCTGGTTAATACAGGTTACTTTTCCGGACCGTTGGTTCAAGGTCCGGGCGACTTTTCCGTCCGGGGCGGAATCCTGGACTTGTATCCTCCGGGTATGAAGCGGCCTGTGCGGGCCGAGTTTTTCGGTGACTACATAGAGTCTCTGAGAACGTTCAGAACCCTGGATCAACGCACGGTCGGCGAAATTGAGGAGTTGGCCGTTCTCCCGGCCAATGAGGTGATTCTGGATTCAAACCGAGGGGAAAAGGCTCTGGCCGCCTTCAGGACAATCGCTGACAGGGAAGGCTGGCAGGGAGCCATATGCGCGCCTATCGAAGAAAAAATTTCTCAAGCGGAACACTTTTCAGGCCTGGAATCTTTTTTACCCTTATTTTATGACCGGCTTTATTCGCCGGATGAGTACGCTGATTCAAAAACCATACGGCTGATTTTTGATCAAAACCGCTTCACTCAGACCGGCGCTGAACATCTGGAAAGACTCCAAGCCCATTTAGACCGGCTGCGCGAAGCGAAACAGCCAACCCTGAGCCTGGACCGGCTGTACCAAGCTCCCGACGATTTTACGGCCTCGCTTGAGGGAAAACCGTTGATCAAAGCCGAGGAACTGGCCCTTCAGGATAAATCTGATAAATCTCGCTCTTTCCACTTCAGGCTTGAAACCAACGAGGATCTCAAAACCCTGATAAACCGGCCTGACAAAACTACAGGGCTGCTAGCGCCCTTTGTAGCGCGAGTCAGGGCCTGGCTTGATCAGGACCTGGAGGTCATTCTGGCCTGTCACACCAAAGAACAAGCCAAAAGGATCGCCAAGCTCCTGGAGGATTACAGCCTTTATCCGGCCCTGGATCTTGGGGATCGAAAAAGCGCCGCGAAACTTCCAGCCCGCTTTCAAATAAAGATCGGTTTTTTATCATCCGGTTTTGTTCTGAATGCCTTCAAATGCGCTTTTGTTTCCGAGGAGGAACTTTTTGGCCCCAGACGCCGGGTTGTCAGACGGGCTATCGAAGAGATCAAAGGGGTTCATCTGTCCAGTTTTCAAGATCTTTCTGTGGGGGATTTCGTAGTCCATGACGATCACGGGATTGGTCAGTATCAAGGATTAGTGAAACTGGACGTGGGAGATCTGTCAAATGACTACCTCCATCTCGTTTATCGAGGAGGAGATCGACTTTATGTCCCTGTAGATCGTTTCGGAGCGGTACAGAAGTACATTGGTTCTGACGGCAAGACTACTCGTCTGGATAAACTTGGAAGTGAAACCTGGGACCGGGTTAAGAAAAAAATCAAAGCTTCAATCCTGGAGATGGCTGAAGATCTTATTCGCCTCTACGCTGAAAGGGAAACCCAAAAAGGCCATGCTTTCTCCCCGACAGATGGATATTACCGTGAGTTCGAGGCTTCTTTTGAATTTGAGGAGACCCCGGATCAGCTGACGGCCATTAAAGAGATTGTAGCCGATATGGAGTCTGAGAAGCCCATGGACCGTCTTGTCTGCGGTGACGTTGGCTTTGGAAAGACCGAAGTGGCCATGCGGGCCGTCTTCAGGGCTGTTTTAGATGGCAAGCAGGTCGCTGTTCTTGTTCCGACCACTGTTCTGGCGGAACAGCACTATCAGACCTTTAGCGAACGATTTAGCAACTATCCCGTTAAGGTGGATGTTTTATCGCGTTTCAAAGGACGCAAAGAACAGCGTGAGGTCCTTGCCCGACTGGCCTCTGGTAAGCTTGATGTTATCGTGGGAACCCATCGTCTCATGCAGAAAGATATAGTTTTCAAAGACTTGGGGCTGCTTATAATTGATGAGGAACATCGCTTTGGAGTCAAACAAAAAGAACGATTGAAAAAATTAAAACTGATAGTGGATGTTCTGGCCTTAAGCGCCACGCCTATCCCGAGAACCCTCCAGATGTCATTGACCAATATCAGAAATCTCTCGATTATCGAAACCCCGCCGCAGGATCGCCAGGCTATTAAGACCTACCTGCTCAAGTATGATGAAATTACAATATCCGAGGCCATCGCCCAAGAACTGGACCGGGGCGGTCAGGTTTTCTTTGTACACAATCGGGTCAAGGATATTGATGTGCTGACTTCCAGACTAAGGGAACTGATGCCTCTGGTTCGTTTCGGCGTGGCCCATGGCCAACAAAAAGAAAGAGACCTGGAAAGGGTAATGGTCAAGTTTCTCCATCGGGAGATAGACGTTCTGGTTACCACAACCATCATCGAATCGGGCTTGGATATTCCCACAGCCAACACCATTATTATAAATAACGCTGACCGGTTCGGCCTGTCCCAGATTTATCAGCTCAGAGGTCGGGTCGGCCGATCCGGTCTCCAGGCGTACGCTTACCTCCTGGTGTCAAATGAGGACGCTTTGAGCCGGATCGCCCGTAAAAGGCTCAAGGCCTTGATGGATTTCTCCGAACTTGGATCCGGCTTCAAGATTGCCCTGCACGACCTTCAGCTTCGCGGGGCTGGCAACCTCCTCGGGGTGGCTCAATCAGGACACATAGCCGCTGTCGGATATGAGATGTACGTTCAGCTCATGGAACAAACAATTCGAGAGATAAAAGGTGAAAAAACGGCGGAAAAGATTGATCCGGAGATGGTCCTCGATCTGGAGGCCTATATTCCCGAAACATACGTTCCGGACACTGAGCAGCGACTGATTCATTATCGTCGATTCTCATCTCTTAAGGATGCTGATGAGCTGGCGGATCTTTGCGACGAGTTAATTGACCGCTACGGGCCAATGCCGCCCGAAGTCAAGCAACTTGTCAAGGTTATTGAATTAAAACACCAACTTATGACAGTCGGGGTGAAAAAGCTGGAAATGGGTCAAGGGGGGTTGACCTTATCATTCATCGAAAACGGCCCGATCGATCCGGATAAAATCCTTGAATTAATCGGCGCCTATCCTGATCAGGCCCGTTTGTACCCTGATGGTCGTCTTTTCCTGGCTTTTGAGGGACTTTCAGGTCTAAATGGTCTAAAAAAGGCAAGAAACATCTTGCAAGAGATCACCTGAAAGGCTAAATTTGGAAATTAAGTTTTTAACAACTGTAGATTTAGGCTCAATGAGGACATTAAAAAAAGGCTCGGAGAAAATCAAATGATTGATATAAATCATTTGAGGATCCTTCTAGCGGCTCTTTTGTCAATCTTTGTCATATCCGGATGCGCGGCAGAGATGGGGGAGGACGTAGCCGCGCTGGTAAACGGCCGTCCCATTAAAACAGACAGCTTAAACCGCGCTCTTCATTCCTCTTCGGGGGTTCGGGGCGGTACCGCATATAAGGGCGAGGTAGTAAAAATAATCCTCAATCAGCTTATTGAGGAGGAGTTGATCCTTCAGGAGGCGGAAAAGCTAAAAATAAACGTCACCAAAGCCGAACTTAAGAGCAAGGTGGATGAGATCAAAGCCGATTATCCCGGCCGATCCCTGGAAGAAATGCTTGTCAAGGAATATATCCTCATGGATGAATGGCTAAACAGCCTAAAACGAAGTCTTTTGATAGAGAAAGCAATCGAAAACAGGTTAAAATCCAGGGTTAATATGAATGCCCAAGAGATGAAGACTTTATATCAAACTCACCGGGCTGATTTGATACATCCTCTCCTGGTAAAAATTGACCATCTAACATGCGCCTCCAGGAAGGAGGCTGAAAAAGCCCTTCGTAATATTCATTCAACCAAGGATTTTAATGGTGTGGCTCAAAAGTACAAGGCAGAGGAAACTGAGTCTTTAAGGAAAGCTATTGGCTGGATCAATCCGAAAAATCTTCCTGCCGAAATTAGTCAAGCCATCTTGCAAACAGAGCCCGGCCAGATCAGCGGGATCGTGGAAAGCAAATATGGATACTCGATCATAAAGGTACTTGAAGTAAAAGAAGCCAAACCTATGAGTCTTGAGCAGGTTGAGAATTATTTGCGCCGCAGCTATATGGCTCGTCAGGAAACCCGAGTTCTGACTGAATGGATTGAAGAACTTAAAAACAACGCCAAAATCAAAATCAACCCCCTTTTATCTTCCCTATTCAGCCAGGTTCAGGAGACAAAAGAATAATGAGGAAAAACAAATGCGAAAAGCATTGACAATTGGGGTATTAGGCATATCCCTTGCCATTGGTTTTTTTTCTATAGCGGTTAAAGCGGAGGTCGTGGATCGTATCGTGGCCGTGGTCAATGGAGATATCATTACCATGCAGGAAATCGACGGACGATTGAAGACTATCCTGAAACGGCAACCGACCGAGGACAAGGTTCGTATCAATCAAATACGCAGGCAGATTTTGGAACTGCTTATTGAAAGAAATCTTATCGCGCAGGAAAATAAAAAGCTTGGTATTACCGTTAGTAATGAGGAAGTGGATCAGGCCATTGAGCGGATAAAAAAAAGAAATTCATTCACACAGGAGGAATTTGAAGCGAATCTGAATCGTATGGGCATGAACATGGACCTGGTTAAAACCGACCTACGCGGGCAGTTAAATAAAATGAAGCTGCTTAACAAGGAGATGCGGCCCCGAATTATCATCTCAGATGATCAGATTGATGCCTACTACAAAGCCCATGCCCAAGACTATGATCAGGAGGACAAGGTTCACCTCCGTAATATACTGCTTATATTGCCCATGAACGCCTCTGAAAGCATTATCCGCGAAAAAATGAACCGTGCCAATGAAATCATCGCGGAAATTAATAACGGCCGCAATTTCGCCGACGCGGCTCAAGAATACTCGAAAGGCACGAACGCTTCCACGGGCGGGGATATGGGTTTAGTCGCGTGGGATGATATGACGCCTGTCATCAGGGATGCCCTTAAAGATTTAAAGGACGGGCAGATGTGCCAGCCCATAAAACTTGGTCAAACCATCCAAATCCTGCAGGTTGTATCGAGGTATGGGTCAAATGAGAAGGCCGTGGCCGCAACCAAGAAACGCATTCAGGAAATGCTGATATCTCAAGAATTGAAAAAAAAGTATAACGCATGGCTAAAGGCGACGCGAACGAAATCTATGATTAAAATTAAATTCTGATGTGGAGCACCCAATGTTAGATACCTGGACTAGAATTGATACGCTTGGCGATCATGTTGGTAAGACTGTCACCTTAAAAGGATGGCTTTATAATAAGCGCAGCAGTGGTAAAATTTGCTTCTTGTTATTACGAGACGGAACCGGAATCGTTCAGATGGTAATGAGCCAGTCGGATGTACCCGCCGGGATTTATGATTCGTACCATGAGCTGACACCCGAATCCTCTATTGAGGCCACCGGAGTGGTAAAGGAAGATAAACGGGCGCCAGGGGGCTATGAGATAGGTCTCTCAGACCTTAAGATTGTCAGTATAGCTGAAGAATATCCAATCACACCTAAAGAGCATGGTGCGGATTTCCTGCTTCAAAGACGTCATCTCTGGCTCAGGTCCAGACGTCAACAGGCCATCATGCGAATAAGGGCTGAATTAATTCGGGCCATACAGGATTTTTTTGATCAGCAAGGTTTTATGCGCCTGGATGCGCCAATCTTCAGCCCTTCGAACTGTGAAGGCGCCTCAACTCTTTTTAGCGTCCCATACTTCGACCATGGGGAGGCTTACCTGACCCAGAGCGGACAGTTATACGCCGAGGCGGGGGCCTTTGCCCTGGGCCGAGTTTACACCTTTGGACCAACCTTTCGGGCGGAAAAATCAAAAACAAGGCGGCACCTGACCGAATTCTGGATGATCGAACCAGAATTGACCTTCGCCGACCTGGATGACATCATGGATCTCGCCGAAGACCTTATCTCCTTTTTCATGGAAAGAGTACTTCAAAATCGGGCCGCCGACCTGGAGACTCTCGAACGGGATATTGAATCGCTTAGAAAAATTCGCCGTCCATTTGTAAGAATGACTTACGATGAGGCCTTGGAACAATTGAAAAGGATAGGTGGAGGACCTGAATGGGGTCAAGACCTGGGCGCGACAGATGAAACGCTTCTCTCCAGTCAGTACGACCGGCCGCTATTAATCCATCGCTACCCTCTCCAGGCCAAAGCCTTTTATATGAAGCCCGACCCAACTGACCGGCGGCTTACTCTCAACATGGACGTATTGGCCCCGGAGGGTTATGGCGAAATAATCGGTGGATCGCAAAGAGAGGACGATCTGGATTCCCTTGTAAGCCGCATGGAGGAAGAAGGCATTCCCAAAGAGCCTTTAGAATGGTACGTGGATCTGCGGAGGTATGGTTCGGTTCCCCATTCAGGATTTGGGCTGGGCCTTGAGCGAACCATATCCTGGATTTGCGGACTCAAACATGTACGGGAAGCTATTCCATTCCCTCGTTTGATGGATAGGTTTTATCCCTGAGGAAGGGAAACGCTATGAATATGGAAGTTACATCAGAGACCCTTGGACAACGTCTCCGAAGGCAGCGAGAAGAAAAAGGAATAACCCTTGAGGAAGTCTCGAAGGCAACCAAAATTCCGGTAAGTAATTTGGAGGCCCTGGAGATCGGAGACGAAGATAAACTGCCAGCCCCAGTATATGTCAGGGGCTTTCTCAAAGCCTACGCGCGGGAACTGGAGCTTGATGAATGGGAACTCCTTGAGGAGTATAATAATACTTATGGCTTGACGCCGGAAAAGTTCAAGATTCGAGTTTCAACAGTTCCCAAGCAGAAAAGCTATATCCTGCAGATCTCTATAATAGGCCTGATCGCCGCCGTGGTGTTAGTGGCAGGGGGGTACTACTTCTTTAATCGTCAAAAAGAGCCTGCTCCCCAAATCCCAACGGCGCAAATTTCTGAGGCAAAACAGGTTGAGTCAAAAACTCAACCGGAACCCGCGACCGTGACGGAAGAAAAAAAACCGGCGGAAGATTCGGGCGCGGCTGAAATAAAGAAACAGGAATCAGAACCCTCACCCCAAGGAACAGAAGCGTCGCCGGCCCCGCTTGAAAAAACAGCCTCGATGGCAGACACCGTGGTGAGTCCTGAGCCCCGGGAAAAAATTACAATAACCGAAGAGAAAGCTGAGGAGGAAATACTTTCTCAGCCTTCAGAAACCATAACGGATGGTGTAGAACATGTATTGAGGATGGACGTTCTTGAGGAAACCTGGATTCGTATCTTTATCGACGGACAAAAAACAAGGCAGTACCTTCTCAAACCCGGTGAGTCTATGTCATGGCAGGCCAAGAAATACTTTACGCTTAAGATCGGAAATGCTGGCGGGATTAAACTTTATCTAGACAATGAGCTTTTGCCTCCTATTGGGGAACCCGGACAGGTGAAAGAAATAACCCTTCCCAGATCTGAAGACAATACCTGACACTTTTGAGGAAGATCACTATTATTCATGTGCTTGGCGTTTTTGCTCCCTAAAACTATCCCTTGAAAAGACTGGTTTGAGGTGATTTTTGGACCGTGAACCCTGACAACCAAGTTTTGAAAGACAACAAAGGCTAGCGCTGTCGTCAAAATATTGCTCCTCTATTGAATACCGCCTGCTCTGAAATGGCCGCTATAGTGATTGCCAATATAATCTTCTGTTCGATTACTAAGGTAAATCAAGACTCTAACAGCGCCTGCCATGATATAACAAGTGGCAATTCCATGATGTTTCGGCGTTTGTCGTAAGGCGGCACACGAAAGTGGCTGAAATTAAATCTTCCCTATCATAAGGTCAAACGGAAAATATTTATGACAAACGCTCTAAATACATTGGCATCACTGCGAGAGCCGAAACCCGGATACCGCCAAAGAGGATTCAAAAGGAATCCAGTTATGATAATTACCACAACCTTGTCAAATTCTTTTTTAATCGCCTAAATAATATGGATAAAGGCCAATACAGCCTCCCATCGGTGATATTGGGTCGAACCAGTTACGGCGAAGCCGATTTGGTTATCACCTTTATGACCCGTGAGCAAGGTAAAATAAGCGGTTTGGCCAAGCACGGCCGTAAGAGCCGCAAGCGGTTCGGGAACATTTTATCTTCCCTGGCCCTTGTCAAACTGGATTTTACCGTCACTCCCGGACGAGAACTGGTCAGACTGGACCGAGGTGATTTAATCAGGAATTTTGATGCATTGGCCAAGGATTTGAACAGACTGGGCTTGGCCAGCTATGCCCTGGAACTGGTAAGTAATTTGTGTGCCCCTCTTGACCCGGCGCCAGAGGTATTTGACCTGCTGATCTGGTTTTTGGGCCGGATTGACTCTGGTGAACGCCCGGAGGAAGCTGTCTTTATCTTTCAGCTCAGGTTTTTAAAACTAACCGGCTTCGGTCCAAATATTTCAGCCTGCCCCCTTTGCGGACGGTCAGTGGATGCCGAACAAGCCTTATCCATGAAACAGGAACATGGCGGGGTGGTCTGCCGGAGTTGCGTTTCATCAGGTTATCCCGTTTCCTTTGGCGCGCTTAAACTCATGGAACTGGCTCAGACGCTTAAATTGGATAAAGTGGATCGAGTCAGAACCTCTTCTCGGGTGCTCGGGGAAGTTGGACCATTTTTACGAGCCTATATAACCTACACTATCGGCCGTGAGCTAAAATCAGTTCAGTTCATGGAGCAGCTGAAAAAAAGTTCGCCTACGGTGTAGATCAAGATCGCTAATCATTGAAAAATAATTGAAGTAAAGAGATAAAGGAGATTTAGATGAAAAACGGTTTTTGCGTGTGGTTTACCGGTTTGAGCGCGTCTGGCAAGACCACTTTGAGCAATCTCCTTCAGAAGGCCCTTTTGGAACGGGGCTTTTCTGTGGAAGTCCTGGATGGAGATATAATAAGGAAAAATTTAAGCAAAGGCCTGAGTTTTTCCCGTGACGACCGGAACACAAATATAAAACGTATTGGTTTTGTGGCCAACCTTTTAGCCCGTAATGGCGTGGCGGTCATTGTGGCTGCGATTTCTCCCTATAAAAACATACGTGATGAAGTTCGCGCTGAAATTGGTGATTTTATCGAGATCTATCTGGACTGCCCGTTAGAAGTCTGTATTGAGAGAGACCCCAAGGGCCTGTATAGAAAGGCTCTTGCTGGTGAGATAAAACATTTTACAGGAATTGACGATCCTTATGAAGTCCCTGAAAAATCGGAAGTGGTGATCCGGTCTCATGAGGAAAGCCCTCAGGAAAGTCTGGCGCGGATTCTCCGCACCCTGGAAATCCTGGGACGGATTCCGGCCTTACACGAAGACGGTTATAGTGAGGCTGAAGCCGAGGTCATCAAAAAGCGGCTCACCGATTTGGGATATCTATAGCCCCGCCAGATCGTGCGGGGCGGAATCCAGTCCAGCCTTCTCCTAATGCTTAAAGGCACGCTGGCCGGTGAATACCATGGCCACCGGCGGATCGGCCTGATTAACGGCCTGAATTGACTCCCAGTCCCTCATGGCGCCGCCAGGATGGGCGATGGCCGAGATGCCTTCCTTGATGGCTACATCCACGCCGTCTCTATAAGGAAAGAAGGCGTCGGAAATCATTACGGAGGCAGGCAGGCCGGCTTTTTTGGCCTTGGCTTCCTGGTCGATTTCCTCTATCAGCGCCTTATCCGCTTTACCATCGGATACATCGAGCTCCAGCTCTTTATAAGGCCTTCCGTGACGCTTGAAACAAAGAGCGTCAACATACTTGGTGTACGCTTTGAAAATAGCGATCTCCGCCACACCGACCCGGTCCTGCTCGCCAGTACCAATGCCCACGGTGACTTGATCTTTGATGTAAAGAACCGAATTGGATGTCACCCCTTGTTCCACGGCCCATCCAAAAAGAAGATCTTCATATTCTCGATCAGTTGGCTCTCGAACAGGCTTGTATACCTGTCCCTGATACTCAGCCTTTGCGGGCAGGAAATCCTCTTTGGACAAAATAGTGTTGACGGCCGACTGCTGCAAGATCAGACCACCATCCATAAGGCCCTTGAAGTCCAGGAAACGGGAAAGCGCATATTCCTCCAGCCGATCTATCGCCTTTATACGAATGATGCGCAGATTTTTTTTCTTGCTCAAAATATCCAGGACACCTTCCTCATATTCGGGGGCGGCCACAACTTCGAGATAATTTTGCTGAAGAATTTCGGCGGTTTCTTTGTCCATTGCCCGGTTGAAGCTGGCGGCGCCTCCAAAAGCGGCTACCCGGTCGGCCATATTAGCTCTGGCATAGGCTTCGGCCAGACTGGACGCGCTCGCCACACCGCAAGGATTGTTGTGCTTCACAATGACCACTGTGGGCCGCTTGCTGAGATAACGTAAGATGCCCATCGCGCTGTCTATATCGGTCAGGTTGGTTTTACCGGGATGTTTGCCGAATTGAAGCATAGCGTCCTCGTCCAAGCCGCTAACCAGTTCCTTACCGGGGCCTATAAACTCCACGCCGCCAAGGGCGACATTACCGTTTACCAGCCGGTACAAAGCGGCTTCCTGGCCTGGATTTTCCCCATAGCGCAGCCCTTTTTCCACCAGGTTTCCCTGTTCATCCTCAATTTTCCAGGTCTGTTTCTTGTAAACAAGAGTCATATCCCCAAGGGTGATCTTCATCTCATCGGGAAAGTGATCATCCATCACCCGCCGATAAGCGGTCTTAAGTTCACTCATTTTTTTCACTCCTTCAATAAGAAACTTTGAGTTACTGATGAGATATTATTAAAATTCCTTTTACTAAACAACTTCGTTGTTTAATAAAGGGTTATTTCCAACGTTCGATAAAAGCGTAGGCATTGTGATTGTGGATGGACTCATAGGTTTCCGCCCCGACGGTGAACCAGATAATATTTTTATCCTGGTTGAGTTTTTGGGCGACCTCCCGAACCACGTCTTCCACAAACATGGGATTTTTGTAGGCTATTTCGGTGAGAAACTTTTCGTCATTTCGTTTCAATAAAGAAAAAACTTCCGCTGAAGCGGATGATTCAATCATGCGAATAAGATCCTCAATCCATAAGAATTTTTTAAACCGGATCGCCACTCGCACTTCGCCGCGCTGATTATGTGCGCCCACCTCGCTAATCTCCTTGGAACAGGGACAAAGGGTAGCTATGGGCACTCCCAGTTCGACTATAATGTCCAAACCCCGATCGTCCAGGGACCCATTGAAAGAACACTGGTACTCGAGCAGGCTGGCCGTGTTAGTAACCGGGGCTTTTTTTTCGATAAAATAAGGAAAGGTCAATTTCAGATGGGCCGATTTTGCATTCAGCCGCCGATTCATCTCCTCAAGGATGGTTCTCAAACTCCTTAAAGAGATCTCATCACAGTACTCGGATAAAACCTCAATAAAACGAGACATATGGGTTCCTTTGTACTGGCGGGGCAGATTGACATACATGTCAATACTGGCCACGGTGCGCTGTTTGCCTTTGACTTTATCAAGGACAGTGATGGGATAGCGGATATGTTTTATCCCAACCTTGTCGATCTCGATGTTACGATGATCCCTCTGGTTTTGTACGTCGATTATTTCTTTGGTCATTATTGAGCCTTAAAAGGGAGGGAGGGACCCCTCCCTTTACTTATTTACTTTAAATAACGGTGACTACCAGCCCCAGGTAAGATACTGATGCATGGAGTTGGCCGCTATTCTTCCAGCGCCCATGGCTAAAATGACCGTAGCCTGGCCTGTGACGATATCGCCGCCGGCCCACACTCTTGGTTTCCTGGTCTTGCCTGTCTCTTCTTCGGCTAAGATGTAACCCCATTTGTTGACCTCCAGGCCAGGGGTTGTGGACGTGATCAGCGGGTTGGCGCCAGCCCCCACCGCAATAACCACCAAATCAGTTTCCAGCTCAAAGTTTGACCCTTCAATGGGGATAGGACGCCGGCGACCGGAGTCATCAGGCTCACCCAATTCCATCTTAAGGCACTCCATGGACTTGACCCGGCCATTTTCATCACCAATGAATGTAACAGGATTCGTCAGTAGATAGAACTCTACGCCCTCTTCCTCACCATGATGGATCTCTTCAGCCCGGGCAGGCATTTCCTCTCGTGAACGGCGATAAACGATCCTAACCCTATCCGCGCCCAATCTGAGGGCCGTTCGGGCTGAGTCCATGGCCACGTTACCAGCGCCCAGCACACAGACATTTTTACCCCGGACGATGGGCGTGTCATACTCCGGGAAGAGGTAGGCCTTCATTAAGTTGGAACGAGTCAAATATTCATTGGCCGAATAGATACCAATAAGATTCTCACCCGGGATACCCAGAAAGCTAGGCAGCCCCGCTCCGACCGAAATGAAAACCGCGTCGTATTCTTCCAAAAGCTCGTCTACGCTAACGGTGCGGCCAACAACCTGATTGAGTTCAAATACAACGCCTAGCTTGGCTAAACCGTCCATCTCATCCTGAACAATAGCTTTTGGCAGCCTGAATTCAGGTATACCATAAACGAGCACACCGCCAGCCTTATGAAAGGCCTCAAAAATGGTCACGTCATGACCCTTAAGAATCAGGTCGCCGGCCACTGTAACCCCAGCCGGACCAGAGCCGACCACCGCCACCTTCTTTCCGGTTTTGGGAGCGGCCGCGGGCAGTGTCTGATCACCCTTTTCACGAGCCATGTCAGCGGCAAACCTCTCCAGCCGGCCAATAGCCACCGGTTCACCTTTTTTACCCAAAACACATAGGGTTTCACATTGAACTTCCTGAGGACAGACCCGTCCGCAAACAGCTGGAAGGGCTGTCATTTCCTTGAGTTTAGCTATCGAGCCGCTATAATCACCTTCCTTGATTAAACCGATAAAACCGGGTATATCGATCTCAACCGGACAACCACTCACACAGGATGGTTTTTTACATTGAAGGCACCGGCTGGCTTCAAGCTGGGCCGTCTCAGGTGAGTATCCCAGAGGAACCTCATCAAAATTATTGCGCCTAACCTGCGGGTCCTGTTCCGGCATCGCTTGCCGGGGCGTCTTCTCTTTCTTCTCTGCCATATTTATTTTCTCCGCTTCTAGATGAACATCATCATTTGTTCAGACCGATTTTACAATCGTGATCAAATTTTTCCATCGCCTCTTTTTCCATCTGCTGGTAGGCGGACAAACGCTGCGTCAATTCATCGAAGTCGACTTGATGTCCGTCGAACTCCGGGCCTTCGACACAGGTAAAACGAGTCTTGCCGCCGACGGAAACACGACAACCGCCGCACATGCCCGTGCCGTCAATCATAATGGAATTGAGACTGACCAGAGTCTTCACGCCAAATTCCTCGGTCATCTTGGAAACGAACTTCATCATTGGGACTGGACCAGCGGCCACGACCAGACTAACCTTTCTGTCGCCTTCCAGATACGTCTTGAGTACGTCTGTCACAAAGCCGTGATGGCCGTATGATCCATCATCGGTACAGACTTTAATCTCAGTGGAGGCTGCTGTCATCTCGTCTTCAAGGATGAGGAGGTCTTTGTTACGCGATCCGATAATGGCCACGACCTCATTACCTTCTTCCTTGAAACCCTTGGTTATGGGATGAACCACTGCCGTCCCGGTCCCGCCACCGACACAAATGACCAGGCCATCATGTTTCTCAATATGAGTCGGTTGGCCCAAAGGGCCCAACAGGTCTTGATAGCCTTCACCAACCTGCAGGCTTTTAAACAGGGCAGTCGATTTACCGACTACTTGGTAGATAATGGTGATGGTCCCTTTTTTCGGGTCAGTATCAGCCATGGTCAGCGGAATACGCTCACCGGTTTCATTTGCCTTGATAATAACAAACTGGCCTGGTTTGGCTCTAGCCGCAACTTTGGGCGCCTCAATAACATTTTTAATAACGGTACCCTGGGCCATCTCTTCTCTTTCCAGAATTTTGAACATTCTAACCTCCCACTTTGGTCGAAACCGATCCTCACTTCGACCCAGTCAAACAAATTCATATAAGAATTGGTTCAATAGCAGAAAAAAATGATGGAGTCAAAGGGAAATACCACCTTGAGGATTTTGTTGAATGCCTCGCACAAGCAAGCGCCAGGTTTTTAACAGGTTGAAAAATGATAAATACCGAAAAACGCCTGCAATAATTAGTAAAAATAGAAACAAAGTGAATTACCAGGAGACCGCCACCCGGTTCATTCACTTCTGATGATAGCATCAGATTTGACGTTTGACTATTTAAAAGAGCTGTTAATATCACAACCTTTAAAAATTACGCTTTTCTTTCCCTTGAATCCCGAAAAATCAAAAGACATCCCCCTAAATCCATTAAACGGGGCAAGGCGGCTTCTGGCTGCCGTGGAATTTATTTCTAACATGAGGCCTCTGCAAAACCAGTAATTATGTTAAAATCGCGGAGAAAGAAAATTTAACCCGCAGAAATATGTTAAATATTTCGAGAACTTAAATTTGAGACTGACATATGCCGCTGCAATGTCAGCGAGGCGGCGCTCAAGAAGTCAGCTAAAGGACGATGATTTGAAGAGGTCTCAACACACCATTCTTTTTAGGTTAATTCAGCTTATCATTTTTTAAAAAGTTATCTTTAGGAGCGTCTAAATAGCTTGACTGCTTAACCTTGTATATGGTAATGACGAATTTCACAAGTGTTGGCGCCCTGAGGGTCTTGGCGAACACCAAAATTCACAAAGCCACTCAGCTCAGGCAAACACCATCACATAGGGAATTTCCGCCCCCTGAAAAGGCATCGTAATCCAAGTCGTCACCGGACTGTCTTAGGGGCATAAACCGAACCAAAGATAAAATTTAAGGAGGAGATGGAATGGCTCTTGATCCCACCAAAATGGCAGACTGGCAGATAGCAGAAGCTGCTGAAGAAACAATGAAAACCGTGTACCAGCTTGGAGAGGAGATGGAACTTGAAAAAGAGGAGTTGCTCCCTCACGGCCATTATGTGGCTAAAGTCGATTTCGCCAAGATTCTGGAAAGGCTGAAAGACAAACCCGATGGAAAGTACATTGACGTGACAGCCATTACCCCAACCCCTTTGGGCGAAGGTAAGTCCACTTCGACCATGGGTCTGGTTCAGGGTATGGGCAAACGCGGCAAGGACGTTATAGCGGCTATCCGCCAGCCTTCCGGCGGCCCGACCATGAACATCAAAGGTTCAGCCGCTGGTGGCGGCCTGGCTCAATGTATACCTCTCACCCCCTTCTCATTGGGACTCACGGGTGACATAAACGCCATTATGAACGCTCACAACCTGGCTATGGTCGCCGCAACCTCCCGCATCCAGCATGAGTTCAACTACGATGACGCGACCATGGAGAGGCGAAATATGGGCCCGAGGCTCAATATTGACCCAAACAACATGGAGATGGGTTGGATTATTGATTTTTGCGCCCAGGCTCTGCGTAATATTATAATTGGTATCGGCGGCAAGATGGATGGTTTCATGATGCCTTCCAAATTCGGCATCGCCGTGAGTTCAGAAGTTATGGCTATCCTGGCCGTGGCCAAAGATCTCAAGGACATGCGCGAACGCATGGGACGGATTGTGGTTGCCTATGACAAGAGCGGCAAACCCGTCACGACTGAAGATCTTCAGGTGGCCGGCGCGATGACCGCCTGGATGACCGAAGCCCTTAATCCAAACCTGCTTCAGAGTCTGGAAGGCCAGCCGGTTTTTGTTCATGCCGGACCGTTCGCTAATATAGCTATTGGACAAAGTTCCATTATCGCTGACCGGGTCGCCTTGAAGCTGGCCGACTACCACCTCACCGAGTCTGGTTTCGGAGCGGATATTGGATTTGAGAAGTTCTGGAACTTGAAGTGCCGTTTCTCAGGTCTCAAACCTCACTGCGCGGTTATTGTAGCCACCATTCGCGCCCTCAAATGTCATGGCGGCGCTCCCATTCCCATTCCGGGCAGACCAATGCCGGAAGAATATAACAGTGAAAACGTCGGATGGGTTGAACAGGGCTGCGCAAACCTGATTCATCACATCAAGACGGTTCGTAAAGCCGGTATCAACCCGGTTGTTTGCATCAACTCTTTCTACACCGACACCAAGGACGAGATCGCCGCTATCCGCCGCCTTTCAGAAGAAGCCGGCGCCAGAGTGGCCTTGTCCGAACATTGGCTTAAAGGCGGTGACGGAGCGCTTGAGTTTGCCGACGCGGTCGTTGAAGCTTGCGAGGAAGAAAACGAATTCAAGCTACTTTACGATCTCGAAATGCCTTTACGTCAGCGCATTGAAAAAATCGCAGTGGAAGTCTACGGCGCCGACGGTGTGGAATACTCGCCGGAAGCCCTCCAGAAAGCGGAGAGGATGGAAAAGGATCCTGAGATTGCCAAGCTTGGAACCTGTATGGTGAAAACGCACCTCTCATTAACGGACAATCCAATGCTCAAGGGCGTACCCAAGGACTGGAAACTCAATATTCGTGATATCCTTATATATGGTGGAGCTGGTTTTGTTGTGCCGGTAGCCGGAGCTATCAGCCTGATGCCTGGTACTGCCTCAGACCCGGCCTATAAACGAGTTGATGTCGATATTGAGACTGGAAAAGTTAAAGGCCTATTTTAGCCCATAAACAAGACCGAAACAATGTGATTACACCAATGCCGGAGGGACTCCAAGGGGAAGCCCTCCGGCATTTTTTCGATAAAATAAAAATTATTTAAGCGCTCCTGGTTAAAAAACCTGAGATCCGTACACTCTAAACCTTTGACAGGAGACATGATATCCGATATAAAAGAAAAGTTTTTTTACATAAAAAACCTAAATATAAAGGTCAGGACATATGTCAGATGCAAGTAATAAGAAAATAGGATCAGTGATGGTCGTAGGGGCTGGTATTGCTGGAGTGCAGGCTTCACTGGACCTGGCTGAGATGGGGTACTACGTTCACCTGGTTGAAAAAACGCCTGCCATCGGCGGACGTATGGCCCAACTGGATAAAACCTTTCCAACCAACGACTGTTCCATGTGTATCATATCGCCAAAACTCAATGAAGTCGGCGGACACATTAACGTTGAAATTCACACCTGTTCCGAACTGCTTGATCTGAAAGGCAAGCCAGGAAACATGAAGGCCAAGATTTTGAAAAAGGCCCGATTTGTTGACCTGGATAAATGCACCGGTTGCGGAGAATGCGCCAATGCCTGTCCCATTGATATGCCCAATCTATTCAATATGGGCCTTGATGAGAATCATCCGGTCTATAAGCCTTATGCGCAGGCCTATCCAACCGCTTACGCCATTCAAAAATTTGACACCTCACCATGCACCATAACCTGTCCCGCGAACGTCAATGCCCACGGATATGTCTCCCTGGTGAAAGAGGGTCGATACAAAGAAGCCATGGAAGTCATTATGGAGGTACTGCCTCTGCCGGGAGTCTTAGGGCGCATCTGTTTCCATCCCTGCGAGCAGGCGTGCCGGCGGGCTGAGATCGACGAGCCCGTCAGTATCCGGGATCTCAAGCGCCTGGCCGCTGACCAGGCGGACATTCTGGAGATTGAGGTCCCGTGCGAGGACGAAAAGGCTGAAAAGGTAGGCATTATCGGGGCAGGTCCGGGTGGACTGGCCGCCGCCTATCATCTGGCTAAAAAGGGTTACAAACCAACTATTTTTGAGGCTAATTCAGTCCCGGGCGGCATGCTTCGTTTGGGAATCCCCGATTACAGACTTCCAGTCGAAGTTATAAACAAAGAGGTTGAGGCCATCACGCGTCTGGGTGTTGAAATCAAATACAACACGCCGCTGGGACCTGATTTGACTATCGAAGACCTGGAGGGGCAGGGTTACAAGGCCATCTTCCTGGCCATGGGCGCTCATGGCAGCAGGACGCTAAACGTGGAAGGTGAAGACGCCGAAGGCATCATCCCGGCCATGTCTTTTCTCAAGGACGTGAATCTTGGCGAGGCTCCGTCACTCGGCAAGAAGGTACTGGTTATCGGCGGCGGAAACGTGGCCGTTGACGTGGCTCGAAGCGCTTTGCGTCTGAGCAGCAAAGAGATCACCATGATCTCCCTGGAGTCGGCTGATGAGATGCCGGCCTGGGAATGGGAGATCGAAGAGGCCAAAGAAGAGGGAGTCACCTTTCTCCACTCCTGGGGCCCCCGGCGTTTCATGGTCGAAAATGGCCGGGTGACTGGACTTGAACTCAAGGCTGTGACACAGGTTTTTGACGCTGAAGGCCGTTTCTCTCCAGAATATGACGAATCAAAAATCGAAACTATCGAGGCTGATACGGTTATTGTAGCTATCGGTCAGGCGCCGCTTATAGATCCGTTGAGCAATGTCGATGGATTGACATTCACGCGGGGAGGCAACATAGAGGTTGACTCCATAAGTCTGGCCACCGGCCGAGACGGTGTTTTTGCCGCTGGCGATATGCAAACCGGTCCTCGTTCCGCTATTGAAGCCGTTGCCGGAGGAAAAGAGGCGGCCATATCTATTGACCGTTATCTAAAAGGAGAGGATTTAACTGCCGGTCGCGAGCCTATCGATCGAAGCCTTGATAATAAAAACTGGCGAGACATGCCCGCTAATGAAAAGAAAAGAGCTCGCCTTGAAATGCCAAAGATTCCGCTCGAACAGCGCAAGACGACCTTTGATGAGATCGAACTTGGCTTTGATCCCGAGTTGGGTGAGCTTGAAGCTTCAAAGTGCCTGGCCTGTGGCCTTTGCTGTGAATGTCACAGATGTGTGGCGGCCTGCGAAGCTGGAGCAGTAACGCTTGAAACACATAAGATGCAGGACGAAATCGTTGACCTCGAGGTCGGTTCTGTGGTTCTCGCCGCCGGATTTGACGCCTTTGACCCAACCCGTTTTCAAAACTATCAATATTCGGAAAGCCCGAACGTCCTTTCAGCCATGGAATTTGAAAGGGTATTATCCGCCTCAGGACCTTATCAGGGACATTTGATCAGGCCCTCTGATCACAAGGAGCCGAAAAAAATCGCATGGCTTCAATGCGTAGGTTCGAGGGATATAAACAATTGTGACCGGCCCTACTGCTCTGCTGTCTGCTGTATGTATGCCATCAAGGAAGCGATCATTGCCAAGGAGCATTCGGCCGAGGAACTGGATACCACTATCTTTTTCATGGACATGAGAACCTATGGGAAGGATTTTGAAAAATACTATGAGAGGGCCAAGGAACTCGGCATCAAATTTGTCCGCTGCCGAATCCACACCATTGACCGGACATCTGACGAAAACTTGATAATTCGTTACGCCGACGAAACCGGTCAAGTCAAGGTGGAAGAGTACGACATGGTTACTCTTTCAGTTGGTTTAGAGCCTTCAGCCGAATTCACAGAATTGGCCGAACGCCTTGGGGTGGATTTAACGGAAGACGGTTTTGTCTCTACATCCACGTTTGAGCCGGTTAAGACTTCTCAACCGGGAATATATGTCTGCGGCGCTATTAATGAGCCCAAAGACATTCCTATCTCGGTTATGGAGGCCTCAGCCGCGGCCAGCGCAGCCTCATCCGAATTGAGTGAGGTTCGTTTCACTCAAACCAAAACCATCGAGTATCCGCCTGAGCAGGAAGTAGCCGATCAGGCACCTCGTATCGGTGTTTTCATCTGCCATTGCGGCATCAATATCGGTGGGGTTGTTGACGTACCGGCCGTAGCGGAATACGCGAGTACGCTCCCGTTTGTCGAACTCGCTGATCACAACCTCTTTACCTGCTCCCAGGACACCCAGGGTAAGATTCAAGAAGCCATCACCGAACATAATCTGAACCGTGTCGTTGTGGCTTCCTGCTCACCCAGGACTCATGAGCCCATGTTCAGGGAAACTCTGGCCAAAGCCGGTTTGAACAAATACCTCTTTGAAATGGCCAACATCAGGGATCACAACTCCTGGGTGCACCGCGATCAACCTGAAAAAGCGACCGACAAAGCCAAGGATCTGGTCCGGGGCGCGGTGGCCAAGGTGGCTTTGCTCGAACCCCTGCACCAAACTCAGATGGGTCTGACCAAGGAAGCCATCGTCATTGGCGGGGGCGTGGCCGGGATGACCGCCGCTCTTTCCATTGCCGAACAAGGCTTTCCAATCCATCTCGTAGAAAAAAGCGATCATCTGGGCGGGAACGCGCTCAATCTCAATAAGACCTGGCGTGGAGAGGATATTAAATCATTTACGCAGGATCTGATTAAAAAGGTTGAGGCCTCCAAGCTGGTTACCATCCATTATAATTCCGAAATAACTAAATGCGACGGATTCCTGGGTAATTTTGTCTCTGAGATTAAAACCCCCGAGGGGACAATTAGCACCCCCCATGGGGCCGTTGTTGTGGCTTCTGGCGGCAAAGCTCTAAAACCCGACGAATACCTTTATGGCCAGCATGACCGGGTATTAACATCGCTGGAACTTGACGCGCTTATGGTTGAGAAATCCAAGACACTTGAGCAGGCCAAAAGCGTGGCCTTTATCCAGTGTGTCGGATCCAGGGAACCGGACCGTCCATACTGTTCCAAGATCTGCTGCACCCATTCGGTGGAGAGCGCTATTAAGATCAAAGAGGCGAATCCTGAAACCACAGTGTACATAATTTACCGTGACGTCAGAACCTATGGGTTCAGGGAATCGCTCTATAAAAAGGCCCGGGAGCTTGGGGTTCTCTTCATCAGGTATGACGTTGACGACAAACCCAAGGTCGAGGCGGCCAGTCCGGAAGAGCTAAAACTGACGGTGACTGATCCTATTTTAGGTCTGCCTCTCGAAATCAATTGTGATATCGTGTGCCTGGCCGCAGCTATCCTGCCTAATGAAGGGGAAGTGATCTCAGAGGCTTATAAGGTTTCGCTGAATGCCGAAGGTTTCTTCCTGGAAGCCCACATGAAACTCAGACCGGTTGATTTTGCGAATGAAGGCATGTTCCTGGCCGGTCTGGCTCATTATCCCAAACCCATAGAAGAATCCATTGCTCAGGCCAGAGCCGCAGCCGCCAGGACTGTAACTATTCTAGCCAAGGAATCCATAAGTGTTGGCGGTATTGTGGCGGTGGTCGATCCGGACAAATGCGCTGTTTGTTTAACCTGTGTACGAACCTGTCCTTTTGGTGTGCCCCGTATTGGCGAAGAAGGTCATGCTGTTATTGAGCCTGCCATCTGTCAGGGCTGCGGCGCTTGTGTCTCAGAATGTCCTGGTAAGGCAATCAGCCTCCAGCATTTCACGGATGAGCAGTTACTAGCAAAAACACGGGCTTTGATCGCCTGAGATTTAATAAGATGAGGTAATAAAAATGGCTGAGTTTGAACCGAAAATAATTGCATATTGCTGTCAGTTCTGAGCTTATTCCGCTGCGGACCTGGCAGGTTCGATGAGACTGCAATACTCACCCAATGTTAAAATAATCATGGTTCCATGTACCGGTCGAGTAGATATCCTGCACCTTCTTAAGGCTTTTGAGGATGGAGCCGACGGAGTTTACGTGGCTGGCTGTATGGAAGGAGATTGCCATTATCTTACCGGCAACCTCAAGGCGCGAAGAAGGGTGGAATACGTCCAGAAGGTATTGGAAAGTATGGGAGTGGAACCGGAACGGGTGGCGATGTACAACATGTCCGCCGCTGACGGACCGCGTTTTGTGCAGGTGGCTGAAGAGTTTAAATCCAAAATTCAAGAGCTGGGGCCTAGCCCGTTTATTAAACCAAAGGACCAGGCGGCCTAAGAGATACGCAGAGGAATATTAATGATAGTAGGAGAAAGAAAACCACTAGATGAAATTCTGGAGATGGTCAAGGATGCGAAGAAGATTCTCATTGTGGGTTGCAAGGGCTGTGTCACGGTCTGTAATGCCGGTGGAACCAAGGAAGTAGGTATTCTGGCCGCTACTCTCCGTTTAGCCAGGCTAAAAGAAGACAATCCCATTGAAATTGATGAGATGACCTTAGAGCGTCAGTGTGATCCGGAATACATTGAAATTCTTGAAGAACGCGCAGCCAATTACGACATTATTCTATCCATGGCGTGCAGCATTGGCCCGCAGTATATTTCTGAAAAATTCCCTGAGGCCATAGTTTATCCGGCCCTGAATACATGTTTCATGGGCGGAGCCCAAGAGCATGGCGTCTGGGCCGAGTTCTGCCAGGCCTGCGGGGATTGTAAAATCCACCTGTTTGGCGGTTACTGTCCCATTGCCCGCTGTTCAAAGAGCCTTCTAAACGGGCCCTGCGGGGGATCGGCGGATGGCAAGTGTGAGGTCGACAAAGAAATTGACTGTGTCTGGCACCTTATTGTAAACAAACTAATGAAGCAAGGTAAGTTGGATCAGTTAACGCAAGTTAAACCACTCAAAAATTGGACCACAAGTCGCGACGGCGGTCCTCGCAAGATAGTTAGGGAGGACTTAAAAATATGAAATCGGGCAGCAATCTTGAAAAACTTCTAAATGCAGGCGAATTCGTTATAACCGGTGAATGTGGCCCGCCGCGCAGCGCGGATGCCAGCGTTGTTAGAGAAAAGGCAAAATATCTTAAAGGATACGTTGATTCGGTAAACGTAACCGACAATCAGACCAGCGTGGTCCGAATGTCCAGCCTGGCCGGATCTCTGATCCTTCAGGAGGAAGGCGTCGAAGCAAACATGCAGATGGTTTGCCGGGACCGAAACCGCATTGCCATTCAGTCTGACGTTTTGGGAGCAACGGCCCTCGGTATCCGCAACATGCTCTGCCTTTCCGGTGACCATCAAAAATTCGGTGATCACCCGGAAGCTAAAAACGTTTTCGATCTGGACTCAATTCAGCTTATCCAGACCGTAAAGATGATGAGAGATGAAGGGAAACTCATCTCAGGCCAAGAGATGGCGGAAGGTACTGAACCCAGGCTGTTTATCGGCGCGGCAGTTAATCCCTTTGCCGACCCTTTTGAATACAGGGTTTACCGTCTGGCCAAGAAAATCGCGGCGGGTGTCGATTTTGTTCAAACCCAGTGTATTTACAACATGGACAAATTTAAAGAGTACATGAAACAGGCACACGACATGGGTTTAACCGAAAAGGTTCATGTCCTGGCCGGGATTACTCCTATGAAGTCCCTTGGTATGGCTCGTTACATGCAAAAATCCGTCCCGGGTATGGACGTTCCAGACGAAATAATTAACCGTTTAAAAGGCGTGGAAAAAGGGGGGCAGAGTAAAGAGGGCATCAACATCCTCCTTGATCAGATTCAAATTCTCAAGGAGATCCCCGGTGTAGCCGGTGTACATTTAATGGCGATTGAATGGGAAGAAAGGGTTCCTGAAATCGTGGAAGCTGCCGGGTTATTGCCCCGGCCGACGGTTTAACAATCAAAATAAAATCATGCGGATGATTGATTGACCTGAAATCGCCCGAAGCGTTGTCGATAATTTTCTTCTTTCTCGATGGTGCAAATATCAAGGGCTAAAAATAATTTTCCTAACCCCGCTTAAAGGGTATTGAAATTAGGGAGTAGATTGTATTATTGTTAATCGGTTTATTCATTCCTAAAAGGATGGCATAAACCCTTGGCTTAGATTTAATGCAATCAAAATTCCTTTTTCTTTTTTAACACGTGTGAAAACAGGAACGCTTTTGTGACGAATCAGGAACTGATAGATAAAAAATGGGATGATGAAGGTGTGATCCCGGACACTATCAATCCGGACACGGCATACCTGATCGACCAGATGACTGGCCAAACGCTGGAAGCGGTGGATGCCAGCCCGGACGAACTAATTCTGGACGTGGGATGCGGCCGCGCCCTGGACCTGCTCTCTTTGGGCGCAAAGGGCGCAATCCTCTTTGGTTTCGACGGCTCGCGTGTGATGATAGAACGGGCTGCGGAAAATTTTATAGCCCAGAGCATTCCTCCCCGGCTGGCATGCGGCAGCGCTGAAAATCTCCCTTACGCGGACAAGAGTTTCAATAAGGTCATTTGTAAAGGGGCTATCGATCATTTTTATGATCCGGGCAAGGCCATACAAGAGATGGTCAGGGTACTCAAGCCTGGCGGCCGTTTGATTATCTCGGTGGCCAACTTCAGCAACCTTGGTTTTAGGTCGGCTAAACTTTACAATCGAATTCATAAAGCTATCAAGGGCCGGGAGCTATCAGCGCCTCACATCTGGGACAAACCCGATGACCATGTTTATGAGTTCAACTACCCATTTCTACTGAAATTGATCCCCGAGGAATCTCGCATTGATCAGGAATTTGGGGTTTCCATGTTTTGGGGTTTCCCGAAGTGGGGAAAGTTCTTGAAAATCCTGCCTGCAAGGGCGTCTAAAGGAATCTTGAATACCCTGAACTCGATAGCCCGAACCTGCCCCAGCTTGGCCGATGTGCTGGTGTTTCGCATTGAACGAGTCCCTGATGAAGGCAATAAATCCTTTGAAAAGAAATCGGAAGTAGAAAGAAATGAAAAGAAGATTGGAGTTAAGATAATGAACAAGTATTCCCGTATTCAAGGGTTGGTCCTTTGTTTGGTCACTTTTTTAGCCGCCCTTTTGTTCCTGGTTGGTATTTTTGCTAAAAATTGGTGGGCCCTCGCCATTCCTGTGGCCATCGGATTTTTTTGGCTCTTAGGGCTTGGATTCTGGATTGGCTGGACATTATTAACAATTCAGGTCGAGCCTCAGGTAAACCTTCAAAAAGATTGAACCGGCTCAGGGCATGAGAATTTGCTTACAATGTTATCGCGGAAATCCTTTTTGCGGCGGGCAAGGGATATATCTTGCTAATTTGAGCCAGGCTTTAGTGAAACAGGGACACGATGTCACCGCGCTCGTTGGTCCCCCCTACCCTAATCCCATGCCTCAGGTTCGGGAAATCAGGCTCCCTAACAAGCATTTATGGGGCGTTAAGGTAAAGGATCTTCTTCTTTTACACGATCTGAAAAGCCTTTTTACTCCGCTCAATTTTTTTGAATATGTGGCCAGCAGGACGGGTTACTGCCCTGAACCTCTGGCCTTTAGTATAAGAGCGGCTTTAAAATTTAAAGAACTTCACCAGGACCGGCCTTTTGATGTGCTTCACGATGTTGAGACTCTGGGGTTTGGTCTCCTTCTGGCCCGGACCCTGGGAACGCCCACAGTATCGACGGTTCATCACACGCTGCGTCGTGACCTGGCGGCGTTTTTACCGCGCGCCACCTCCTGGCGGGAACGATATCACAACACGGTCTTTTATCCTCTATTAATGCAGGGTCTTGTGGCCCGCAGGATCGACGGGATGATCACTTCCTCCCAAGTCGGCCTGAAAGAATTAAACGAGGCCTTTCGAGTAAAAACGAATAAAATTCATCTGGTTTACACGGGAGTGAACGCAGCCACATTTTCACCGGACCCTTCACTTGAAAGAGACCCTAAAGAAATTCTTTTCGTAGGCAATGCCGAGGACCCGAGAAAAGGAATACGTTATCTTCTGGAGGCTATGTCAGATCTGCCTTCGGGAGTAATCCTTACGGTAGTCGATCAAGGAGAGCCGGATAAGCATTATGCGCCAGGCCTTGTCAGGTCCATGGGTCTCGAAGACCGGGTCACTTTCACCGGGAGATTAACCGAAGCTGAACTGGTCGAAAGATATCGACGGACTCAGGTGTTGGTGATGCCTTCATTATTTGAGGGTTTTGGTCTTCCGGTGGCCGAGGCAATGGCCTGCGGGACACCGGTCGTCACTACCAGATCCGGTTCCCTGCCGGAGGTGGTTGGAGATGACCAGGAAGGGGGACTTTTGGTGCCTCCGAAGAATCCACATGCTCTAAGTGAAGCGATTAATAAACTCATTTCTCAACCTAATTTTTCAAGGGAACTTGGTCTGCGAGCGCGTAGACGCGTTGAGCGCCTGTTCAGTTGGGACCGGACAGCTGAAAATACAGTTCAAATTTACCAGCAATTGATTAATCAGCATACGTCTCGACAAGCGGCACCTTTTCCGAAAGGAAAATCGCAATGCATTACCACAAAGACAAACTGAAAATCTGCCTATTGAGCTATCGTGGTAACCCTTACTGCGGAGGGCAAGGGATTTACCTTCAATATCTGGCCCAAGAACTAAGAAAACTGGGGCACGAAGTTCATGCCCTTGTGGGGCCTCCTTACCCCATATTCATGAATGGAGCAAGTGTTGACCATATCCAAAACAACATTTACTTTGGCTCCTCCTCCGCGGAGATCCTGGCGAGGACCTCAGCCAAAGAATTTCTAAACCCTCTTCATTTTTACGAGTATACAGCTTCCAGAATGGGTGTTTTCCCTGAGATAAAAGCCTTTAGCTTCAGAGCATACTTCCGTCTCCGGGAAATATTAAAGCATGAAAGGTACGATATTATTCACGACAACCAATGCCTGGGCTATGGTTTCCTTTTAATGAAGCATTTTGGCATTCCTCTGGTATCCACCATTCATCATCCCCTTTCCATTGACAGACAAGTCTGGTTTGAACAGCCGCACTCGCTTAAATCAAAGATCAAAAGACTGCTGTACTACCCGCTGGTTATGCAGAGGCTTGTGGCTAACCGTTTAGATGGAATCATAACGGTTTCTGAGGACTCAGCCGTCCAAATTCAGAAAGCCTTTGGGGTGGACGCGAAAAAGATTCGAGTTGTTTACAACGGTTTGGACGCTTCAATTTTTCGACCTGTCCCTGAAGTGGAAAAAGTACCCAAACGGATCATATTCGTGGGTAACGTGGCGGATCCCAAAAAGGGTATTGAATATGTTCTCCAGGCCATGCCTCTTATGGACCCGAACATCCACCTGATCATAGTAAATGGCGGAACTCCTCCGCGAATTTCAAGTCAAGATATAATCCAGCATTATGGGCTGGAGGATCGAGTGCACATTACCGGACAGGTCGACCAGGGGGAACTGGTCAAATGGTATTCGTCCGCTCAGCTGGCCGTGGTGCCTTCTCTTTATGAGGGATTCGGTTTCCCGGCCGCTGAAGCCATGGCTTGCGAACTGCCTGTCGTGGCCACGACGGCCGGCGCTCTGCCAGAGGTAATCGGTTCCACGGAAGAAACCGGCTGTCTGGTCCCGCCCCGAAACCCGGATCGCCTGGCCGAAGCCATCAATGGTCTCCTCAAAGACCCGGCAAAATGCCTGGAGATGGGACACGCCGCCCGCCAGCGCATAATTGACGTCTTCAGCTGGGATATGGCAGCCAGGCAACTGGTGCAGGCGTACCGTGAGGTTATGAGTGCTTACCGTTGATTTTAAAAAATTCAACCCTCAGCCGGGAGATTTTATTCTGGACGCCGGCTGTGGTGAAGGCCGTCATACCTTTGCGTTAAACCGGGCCGGCTGCAAGGTCTTTGGCCTGGATTTTGATTATCAAAGCGTTGGTAAAGCCCAGTATGTATTTCGAGAAATGGTCAAGCAGGGTGACACTAATGGGCCGGCCCTGTTCATCCGGGGCGACACCCTTAGACTGCCTTTTCAGGATGCCACTTTTGACAGGATCATCTGTGCCGAGGTGATGGAGCATATCCCGGACGACCGGGGGGTCGTAGCTGAGTTTTACCGGGTGCTCAAGCCCGGAGGAGTATTAGCCGTGACCGTACCCACGCCTTTTACGGAACATGTATACAAACGGCTGTCCTGGAAATATTTTCGCACGCCAGGCGGACATATAAGGATATATCGTCCCAAACAGCTTTTTCATGTGCTTACTTCCGGCGGGCTTAAGATTTACGCCATCAGTTTTGCTCATGCCTTCCACAGTCTTTATTGGGTTCTCAGGTGTCTTTCAGGTTTAGACAACGAGGAGGCTAAGGTGCCTAAATTATACCACCGTTTTCTACACAGGGTCGTCCTGGATAACCGGCTCAAGCGCTGGGAAAAATCCTGCAACCACCTTTTCCCTAAAAGCATGGTCGTTTATACACAAAAGCCTTATTGAATCTTTTGTAAAAACTACAGCCTGGCCAAAATCGAAGATAAAATTGAAGAAGGATTTAGACGCTATTAATAAAGTGAGACCTTGCAAAACTTCAACCTTTAGCCGAACTCATGAACACCGCTTCGCTCATGCTGCAGCGGTTTTGAGCACCGCTTCTCTGACGCTGGAGCGGCATATGTCAGGCTCAAAATTAAGTCCTCGAAATACTAGGTAATATTCCTGCGGGTTAATTTTTCGCCTTCCGCGATTTCAACAAAATTACTGGTTTTGCAGAGGTCTCAAGGTTTTGGATGGCCTTAAATGCCATCCAAAACTTTAGACCAAGACGTTTTCATCCTGGATCGACGATGTTCTCCGGTCTCTTTCTTTTTTTAAGTAAAGGCTTATCATTTAAGCCCTTAAGCCACTGTTAGACAAACCTGATTTCAGACCCAATACCTCGTAATTCATTTTATCTCTCAAGGGCTGACCATAGAGAAGGTATCTTGAATAAAATCGAACAAAAACATACCTTTTGCAAAAAATTTAATTCGCTGCGACTTAAAGGAAAAAGCCTTGCCCCCTGCAGGGTTTTATGCTATCAGCATATACAACTGATTGTTATACCAAGGAGTCGTGCGGATGAACCATACTACTATTATAAGAAGACCAGACGACATTACTGACGAAATGTTGATCAAGGTCGACGAAATTATCGCCCGCCGAAGGGGTACTCAGGGTTCCCTTATTCCCGTCCTTCAAGAGACCCAGGAAGTTTGCGGTTATTTGCCTGTTTTCATTCAGGAGTACATTGCCACGGGGATTGGCATTCCGGGCAGCGCTGTCTTCGGGGTGGTCACCTTTTATTCATTTTTTACCATGGTGCCCCGTGGACGGCATACGGTCCGTGTTTGTATGGGAACAGCGTGTTTTGTTAAAGGGGCCAATGAGACGCTGAATCGAATCCAACACGAATACAATGTCGAAGTGGGCAAAACAACAGAGGACAGGAGGTTTACTATAGAGGCTGTTCGGTGTCTGGGCGCTTGCGGCCTAGCCCCAATGACTGTTATTGATGATGACACCCATCGCGGAATGACTTCCAATAAGATCATTGATGTTATGAACGGATATGAATAAACCTTAATATGGAAAGTAACGCGAACCAGTATGATCAAATCTAATTCGGAAAGCGGCACAAGCCTGCGTCATGTCGTAAAGATTCTAAACGCGGAAGTTCTTACTGGTGAAGAACCTCTCGACCAGACGGTACAGCATGTTGAGTGTACGGACCTCATGAGTCAAGTGCTGGCTTTTATCAAATCAGGCAACCTTCTTCTGACCGGTTTAACTAACATTCAGGTTGTTAACACGGCCGATATATCCGGTCTAATAGGAGTTGTTTTTGTTCGGGGGCGATCTCCTTCCAAGGAAGTCATCGCCAAAGCGAAGGAAGTTGGTTTACCTCTATTTCTAACTTCCTATTCAATGTATGAGGCTGCCGGCCACCTTTACTTAAACGGTTTGCCAGGCTCGACTGAATAATGCACTACCCACGGCACGAATTTCCCATCAAGGAGATGGATTTCGTTCGCGCTGGAGAAGCTTCGCTTCAAGTAAAAAAAATTTTGCGGGAAATGAAGGCCGAAAACGACTTGGTACGTCGAGCGACCATTGCCTGTTATGAGGCCGAAATAAACGCGGTCGTATATGGCCGGGATGGGGTCATGTCACTCGAGGTCGATGACGAGGGTATCTATATATACGTGGAAGATAAAGGCGACGGTATCCCTGACATCGAACAGGCCATGATGGAAGGTTTTTCCACGGCCACAGAAGAGATACGAGAGATGGGGTTTGGCGCGGGGATGGGTCTGCCCAATATCATGAAAAATGCGGATGAATTTACCATCTCATCGGCTGTGGGCGAAGGAACGCGCCTCAAAATCATCTTCCGCTCTGGATGGACAACCGAAGAAGCGTGATTGGATGAAGGATTTGGAGGTCGAAATATGACACTGGCCGATGTGGTGCAAAGACTCGAACTCAAAGTTCTGTCAGGAAGTGAGTTGCTGGAGCGCGAGGTAACAGGCGGTTATACTGGGGATCTTCTAAGTGATGTTATGGCTAACGCCGATACCGGCCAGGTTTGGATCACACTTCAGGCCCATATAAATATAGTGGCCGTGGGGGTGCTCCGCGAACTTACCGGAATAATTCTGATCAAAGACCGGACACCGGATGAGGCCACCCTAACCAAGGCTAAACAGGAGAATGTTCCCATACTCCAAAGTGACCGGCCTGCTTTTGAAATTAGCGGTTTGTTGTTCAATCTTTTAAATGAATAAACGATGGCCGTGCTGTCCGCTTTTCGGGCTGATCTTCACATACACACATGTCTCTCGCCATGCGGAGAGCTGGACATGTCGCCTCGAGGCATCGTAGAAGCGGCTCTTGCGAAAAACCTGGATATCATAGCCATTTGCGATCACAACACTGCGGAAAATGTTGCAGCTGCCTTCCGGGCTGCGGAACGCATCGGAAGATTAAAAGTTTTAGCTGGCCTGGAGGTTAGTTCTGCTGAGGAAGTTCATGTTTTGACCCTTTTTGATTCACCTGAGACAGCCGAGGACATGCAAGCTCTCGTTTATGATCATCTGCCGCCGAGAACTAATCGTCCTGAAGTTTTTGGTGAGCAGGTTATGGCTAATGAGGATGACGAAGTAGAAGGTTTCAATGAACGCCTTTTAATCGGAGCCACAGACCTGGACCTGAACACTGTCGTTGAGGAAGCTCATAAACGAGGCGGTTTGGCTATTGCTTCTCACGTTGACCGGCAATCATTCAGCCTTCTGGGGCAGTTGGGTTTCGTGCCTGAAGGGCTGGCCCTGGATGGATTTGAGATTTCCGCTTTCGCTGATTTAGAACAGATACTGAGTCAATACCCGGAACTGGCTAACAGGCCGATTTTAAAAAACTCGGACGCTCATTTTGTGGATGACATCGGTTCCGCCTTTACGGAGTTTTACCTGGCCAAACCTGACCTGGCTGAAATAAAGATGGCTTTGAAGAACGAAAACGGCAGAACGATAAATAAAATATTCAGCAGAAGAAGTTGACTTGCTGGAACTTTCATTGCATATTCTCGATGTCGTAGAGAACGCCCTTAACGCTGGCGCGAGTTTGATTGAAATTGAATTGGAAAAAGACACGGCCCGGGATATATTAAGATTGAAAATTTCGGATAACGGATCTGGGATTCCGAAAGAGATGCTCTCCAGGGTTACAGATCCTTTTTACACAACCAGAACCACCCGCCGTGTCGGCCTGGGCTTGTCGTTACTGAGTCAGGCCGCCGAGCAAACAGGCGGATCTTTCAAAATAGATTCCGTTCACGGCAGCGGGACCAAGCTTGTAGCTGAATTTGGGTTATCGCACATCGATCGCGCCCCTTTGGGTGACATGTTAGGCACATTGATGAGTCTGATTGTGGGGCGTCCGGAGGTCGATATCATGTACACGCAGAAAATCGGCTCAAACGAGTTTGTTCTTGATACCAGGGAGATCAAAGACGAGCTTGAGGGAGTGTCCCTGAGCAACCCTGAAGTGATAAAATTTTTAAGGAAAAATCTCCAGGAAGGGTTGGCCGAATTAGGTTCAATCTAAACTGGGCTTCATATTTTATGAGGAGTGTTTATCATGCCCAAACTGAAATTAGATGATTTAAAAAAAATTAAAGAACAGGTCCTCAAAGATACATCTCTAAGGACAGGCGGCGCCACAGCCAAGGTTACGGTTCACATGGGTACCTGCGGCATTGCCTCCGGCGCGCGGCAGGTAATGGACGCGCTCATGGATGAGGTCAGTCAGTCTGATCGTCAGGATATCGCTGTTACCACCTCGGGCTGCATCGGACTTTGCAGTGAGGAGCCGATTGTAACGGTTGAGCTGTTGAATGAAGAGGCAATTCGTTACCACTTTGTAGACCCCAACAAGATGCGTCAAATCTTTAAGCGCCATATCCTAGAAGGAGAAGTGCAAGACGAATTTGTAATGGCCAAGGGCAGTGAGCACTCTAACTGACCAGGTGGAATATTAAGGAGACAATAGATGAAAGTATTTCGTTCTCACGCCCTGATTTGCGGAGGCACCGGGTGTCATGCATCGGGAAGTATGGAGGTCAAGACGGCCCTGGAGGCTGAGCTGGAAAAACAGGGACTAGGTGAAGAAGTCAAGGTCGTAGAAACCGGCTGTAACGGTTACTGTGCCGCCGGTCCGGTTATGGTTGTTTATCCCGAAGGGTTATTTTATCAGAAATTAACGGTTGAAGACGTGCCTGAGTTGGTTAGCGAACATTTTCTAAAAGGCCGGCCCGTAGAAAGACTTTTTTATAAGGAACCCGAGAAAAGGGAACTAATTCCGGAGATGCTGGATATTCCCTTTTTCGCCAATCAGCTTCTTATCGTTTTACGGAACAAGGGTCTGATAGACGCTGAAAAGATAGATGAGTATATTGCCCGGGACGGTTACCAGGCGGCTGCCAAGGCGCTCTTGGAAATGACACCTGAAGAGATTATTCAAGAGATTAAAGATTCAGGTCTCAGGGGCCGCGGCGGGGCCGGTTTCTCAACCGGCACAAAACTTGAGTTAGGGGCCAGGTCAAAGGCTGAAATTAAATACATGCTCTGTAACGCGGACGAAGGGGATCCTGGCGCCTTCATGGACCGGTCAGTACTGGAAGCTGATCCCCACGCGGTTTTGGAAGGCATAATCATTGCCGCCAAGGCCAACGACGCTCATTACGGATACATTTACTGCCGGGCCGAATATCCCCTGGCCGTGCGAAGACTGAACATTGCCATTGAACAGGCCAGGGAATACGGGCTTTTAGGAAAAGACATTTTGGGTTCCGGGTTTGATTTTGACCTTGAGGTTTACCAGGGCGCCGGGGCCTTCGTGTGCGGCGAGGAAACAGCCCTGATCGCCTCCATAGAGGGCAAACGGGGCATGCCGCGTCCCAGACCTCCATTCCCAGGGGAATCCGGTATATTCGGGTATCCTACCGTTAACAGCAACGTCGAAACATACGCCAATATCCCTCAAATCATTTTTCGCGGCGCTGAATGGTATTCCTCCATTGGCACGGAAACCAGCAAAGGGACTAAGGTCTTTGCTCTGACCGGAACCGTCAATAATATCGGACTGGTTGAAGTCCCCATGGGTACACCGCTTAGAACCATTATTTATGACATCGGCGGCGGAATTCCAAACAAGAAAAAGTTCAAGGCTGTCCAGATGGGCGGACCCTCGGGCGGATGCCTACCCGAGGAGCAGCTTGATCTGCCCTGTGATTACGAATCCCTTGTCCAGGCCGGAGCCATTATGGGTTCGGGCGGCATGATCGTGATGGATCAAGATACCTGTATGGTGGATATGGCTCGCTTTTTCATGGACTTCGTCCAGGATGAATCCTGCGGTAAATGCACTCCCTGCCGCGAAGGCACCAAACGTATGCTGCAAATCCTGGATAAAATCTGTGACGGCCATGGTGAACCTGAAGATATTACAATACTGGAGGAACTCAGCGCTGATATCAAAGCCTCCGCCCTCTGCGGACTCGGTCAAACAGGCCCCAATCCGATCCTTTCAACGCTCAGGTATTTCCGGGATGAATACGAAGCGCACATCCTGGAAAAGCGGTGTCCGGCGAAACGGTGCGTGAATCTGCTGAAATTTACGGTTGATCCTGAAAAATGTACCAAATGCGGTTCCTGTTTCAGAGTTTGTCCCACGGGTGCCGTCATCTGGGAGAAAAAGCAGCTTGCTTCCATTGATCAAGAAAAATGCATCCAGTGCCTGAGTTGTTTCTCAGCTTGTAAATTTGACGCTATTGATTAGAAGCTATCTCAAAATTAGTGTTTTGGTCTAAATCGCGGAGAAAGAAAATTTAACCCGCAGAAATATATCTAATATTTCGACCGCTGCAGCGTAAGCGAAGCGGCGCTCATGAGTTAGGGTAAACAAACTATTTTGAGATGGCTCCTAATAAAATTGGGGGAACTGATTCAGCAAGTTCCCCCAGATTTTTTTATAACCTCAAACAGAAAACCCCAAAAACAGCGCTTTTTATAACAGCCCTCCCCCAGAACTGGTATAAGTGAAAGTATTCGGTGAACTCAAGTGCCTGGCCGTGGCAGACCATGATTCTGTTGAAGCGGCCAGGATTGTGATGGTTACCGAAGTTTCCACGGTCCAGCCCACCATGTTGCGCAGGGTTGCACGATTGACGGTATAGGTTTGATTTTGAAGGTAATAGTCCTCCTGAGCCTTGGCCAATTGATGGAGGCTGGCTTTGACTGCGGCATTCATTGAATTGGTGCGGTACCTGGCAAACTGAGGGATCGCTATAGCGGCTAACACCCCGATGATGCAAACGACAATTAGTAATTCGATAAGGGTAAAGCCTTTACGGGTATAGCGCTTATTCATTTTGAAGGGTTCTTCTTTCGCCAAACTAATTTGGATAATTTATATTAATATATCAAAATTAAACACATTTTAATAGATATTTTTTTAATTTTCCTATAAGAACTCGATAAGTAAGAATATCAATGAGTTATTTGTAATCTTTTGCAATTTGCATCATTTGAGTAGATGCGAGATAGTGATTATTCACTTAATATCCAGACCTCCCTCTTGACACGCTTGCCCCTTTCTTCTTATACTTGACGGGTCAATCACCGGAATGTTTCATTTATGTCAGGAGCGTATGTGTATTAAGGCTGTCACGATCACAAGCATAGTAATTGCTAAAATTATTTTTCCGTTTGGTTGCTAAACTAAATCAAGCCTCTAACAGCGGCTGACATAATGTAACAGGTCGCAATTACATGATGTTTTAGTGTTTGTCGTGAGGGGTCGCAATTACATGATGTTTTAGTGTTTGTCGTGAGGCGATTTAGAAGAATGGTCAACGCTACATCTTCTCCTGCTTCAAGGCCAAACGGAACTTATTTATGACAAACGCTCTAAAGTAATTGCCAGACGGCAATTACATGATGTTTTAGCGTTTGTCATAAGGCGGCTTAGAAGAATGGCCAACGCTACATCTTCTCCTGCTTCAAGGCCAAACGTAACTAACTTATTTATGACAAACGCTCTGGATATCTTGAGGATCCAACTGTTATTTCCTTAAGCCGGTCTATGCCGGCTGAATTTTTAGGAGGTCTCGTGCATGTCAGTTCATCCGCTTGAAGAAATACTTCATCCAAAATCCATTGCCATAGCAGGAGCATCAGGGAGCGGCCGCGGAGGCGGTTTCATTACCCCGCTACAGGAACTGGGCTTCAGGGGCGATATATACCCCGTAAATCCCAAATATAATGAAATAATGGGCATGAAAGCCTACGCCCGGATTAGCGACATCCCGGGACCGGTAGATTTTGTCATTTCCTCCATCCCTTCCACCGGCATTCTCGATTTAATCGATGACTGCGTGAAAAAAGGGGTCAAGGGCGTCCACCTGTTCACAGCCCGGTTCAGCGAGACCGGTCGAAAGGACGCGGTGGAACTGGAACAGGAACTGCTCCGGCGAGCTCAAGCGGGCGGCGTACGATTGATAGGCCCAAACTGCATGGGAGTCTATTATCCCGAAGAGGGCATCGCCTTCAACGACGGCATGCCAAAGGAGTCCGGAAACGTGGGGTTAGCTTCCCAGAGCGGCCAGGTTGTGGGAGAGATTGTCGGGTTCGCCGCTCAAAGGGGTGTCCGTTTCAGCAAAGCCATTAGTTATGGCAATGCCCTCGATTTCAATGAGTGCGATTACCTGGATTATTTCGCCCAGGATCCCCAGACCGACGTTATCTTGCTGTATATCGAAGGCGTGCGCGAAGGCCGAAGATTCGTTAGCTCCCTGCGCAAGGCCGCGGCGGTCAAGCCGGTGGTCATACTCAAAGGCGGCCGGGGCGAAGCTGGAACCAGGGCGACGGCTTCCCATACGGCGTCCATGGCCGGTTCACAGCAGTTGTGGCATTCGATGGTTCGCCAGGCCGGGGCCATCTCTGTGGGGGATATTGAGGATCTGGTGGATATTGCCGTTGGTTTTTATTTTATGCCCCTGATTACCGGCCGAAGGACAGCCGTGGCAGGCGGGAGCGGCGGCAGCAGTGTACAGGCGGCTGACCAGTGCGAAGAGGCCGGGCTTAATGTCATCCCCTTACCCCAAGATATTCGTGATGAATTAAAAGCTCAAGGCAACCCTATCTGGGATTGGATCGGTAATCCGGCTGACTTCTCCATTTCCATGGGTGACCACAACGCTTCCAATTCAATAATGAAGATGATGGCAAAGCATCCGGATTTTGATCTGATCATCATGTTTGTCCACGGGCCGTGGCGCAGAAGCTCACAACCATTTTCCCTTGATAGGCATATGGAGTTCTATAATTTGCGCGAGTTAGGGGGCAAGCCAATCTTGGCCGTCTTCGGAGACAGACCCAGGGGAAGCGGCAAAGAGGCCGAATGGTACAAGGAGATATCGGCTCAGATACAAGAAAGGCTGATCGAGGCTAAATTCCCGGTTTATCCGAATGTAGGCCGGGCCGCTCGCGTGGCCAATAAAATAATCGGATACTACGAACGGAAACCGAAATGAGTTTGTAAATAATTACTGCGAGCATCTCCGCTGTAAAGCAGTATGTCTGAACTTAAGCGGAAAAAAAGGAACTCGGGCAAAACCGAGGAAGATCAAAATTCATACCGGAGGAATATTATTCATATCCTGAGGGATGGAATTTGAACCTGACCTAGACCTTCAAAGGACGAAGATCAATAAAGGCGTGATCTTAAGGGATTACGCCTTTTGTTTTCACCGGGAGTTCATAGGGTGTCCAGAGTG
>JAFDLS010000285.1 GCA_019306365.1 Deltaproteobacteria bacterium | reverse complement strand
GTTGGTGATGAGCAGCTCATTGGCTTGAATCCATTTTTCTTTGGAACAGCTATATTTCAGTTTGACCTCATTAATATTAAATCCCTTAAAAACCTTCCTCATCTCCAGATGATCGTTGATACTCAGTATGAATTTAGCTTTTATGCTGGCCAGAATCTCGGCCATCATGCGATAATCCTCCAGTTCCAAATTGTGCTCGTAATACGGTGCCTTATAGTATGGGGGATCGAGATAAAAAAACGTCTGGTCCCTGTCATATCGTTTCACAAACTCATGCCAGGGAAGATTTTCGATTGTTACCCTGGCCAATCGAAAGTGTACCTCCGACAGTTCTTCCTCAATGCGTAAAATATTAATCCTTGGCCGTCGCATAGGGCCGGTTCCAAAGGTTCTTCCCCTCACTCTGCCAGCGAATGAATGGCGTTGTAGATAGTAATATCGAGCCGAACGGTGAATATCGGTCAGGCCCCCGGCTTCCTGCTGGCGCTTCCAATCTTCAAACCATTCCCTCGAGGAAAGCAGCCACTTGAATTGTTTAAGGAACTCCTCCGGGTGGTTCTGAAGGACGCGATAAAATGTAATTAGATCGCTGTCCAAGTCATTGATGACTTCGTATTTGGATGGCTCTTTACGGAAAAAGACCCAGGCCGCGCCGGCGAACACTTCACAATAGGCCCTATGTTCCGGAATCATTTTAATAATTGTTTTAGAGAGCTTTGATTTTCCGCCGATATAGGAAGTGGGCTGTTCATGGCGCTTCCTTTCAATTCAAAAAGTTAAAGAAGAAACAGAATTGTCCGAAAATCAGATTATAAGCGTTTGTTTGCCCGATTTGGGGCCGTCTGATTTTCGGATGTCTGGCTGTGCCACAAACAGCCTTTCGCTCTGGGGAAGTGGCATCTTCCACCAGGGCGGCCTCATTTTTTCTTATTCAGGTAATTTGACAGTGACAGTTATGGTCACGGTTTTCGGATCTTTGGGAGGCAGTCCATCTGGAACCATACCCTTCACCAGGCTGACCTCATTGGAATTTCCGCTTTCATACCCTTCGGTATCGAATGCCCTAACCACAAAATAATAGGTCTTGGTGTCGTCAAGATTTTCGATTTTACACGTTGTTTCCGTCCCCTGCCAGGCCGGATTTGCATAGTTATATCCTTGGTCCTTTTCTCGCACAAACGCCTTATATCCGGCCAGATCCGGCTCGCTGTTAGGCTGCCACAACAGTGTGGCGGAACCGGCATAAGCGGTGGCCGATATACAAAGGATACATCCAACCAAAAAAGATACTGCCAATAAATTTAATACAATTTTTTTCATGCTATACCTCCCTGCTCATGAGTAGTTTACGCTTGTTGCGTATCCCGTTCTGCTCGCGTGGGAAGTTGGACATCCTTAAGCAGATCAAGTTTAGTTTGTTTATTAAGTTTCTTAGGATTCCGGTCAGTGTGTTCGAGAACAGAGGCATCAGTCCGTTGACGACACTTGTTATCTATCGCATGTTGAAGCCATGCTTTGACTTGACCAACACCTAACCATGATTCTAAGATTTCATATTCCAGATCTTCAATTTGAACTGTAATTGTTTTCATTTATGTTTTCTCCTTTAGCAAATTAGTGCTCCTGAAAAATATGAAGAGCCAGTAATATCTGTTTGAGCTGTGCCACCACTTTGAGTTACAACGACATAGGCTATATCATTTGCATCCATGTCAGCTACACAAGACATATTTAAACTACCGTAGTTCCAATCTGCTGCCCAAGCTTGTGGATTCAATTCTATTCTATAGGTTCCATTAGATGTTTTTAAACCGATCCTATAATAATTAGCAGCAGTATCTAAATTATTTAGCTTAAGGCTTACCGCTAAAATATAATTACCACTTACGGGGGCGGTAAAAGTATTCGATGCGAAATTATTACCTTGATCGGTTTTTTCATCATCAAAAACAACAGTTACTTCCTCATTTATAGCAAAATTAGATTGTTCGGATGTATTTCTTACATTAAAAGCTGGCTGCCCAGTATTAACCATCTCCCCATTATCTAACACTGTAATAGTAGAACATTCTTGGATCTTCTTAGCTCCGCCATCTCCTCTAACGAGACGGTTATCGTCTATCACCACGTCTGCAGTGACCGCATTTTCCACGGCTTGCTGCTCGATCCACACCCCCTGATCCACGTAATCGTCCGGCCGTACCTTATAAGGATGGTTGGCAACATCTTCGGCATCCGTGGCCGTGGCGTCGAACATAAAATAAAGCAGCAGCCCTCCCACCGCGCAAATTGCGCGATCCCCGTCGGTAAGATCTCCAACCGAATGGGAGTCCAGGGCCCGGGCCGCCCCTCCGGTCAAGGCCGTGCACGAGACCGTCCGCTTAATCCATACGGCCTGATACTCGTTTTGATCCAAATTGCCGATATTCAACACATCCGCATGAGTCTTTGAGTCCGGGCTCACATATCCGCCCGCCACGCCTTCAACGGACTGTATGCCGGCATTGGTGCCCAGCTTGATTTCTATTTCGTCATTGGTTGCCGGCGTAAAGCTCTCGATCCACGCCTTGACCGCCGCCCATATGTCCGTGTTTTCATTTCTCACGAAAATTTTCCGGTATTCCGTATCGCCAGCCACACGTTCGGCCTCACTTACATCGTCAAAAATATTTTCATCCACGCCAGAAGTGATTTCATTTCCCGTATCGATATCTCCGCCGTGGGAATCACCCTCGGCCCCCCAGGTGTCCGAATCGCCCCAGGTATCCGAATCGCCCCATTGATCCGGCGCTGCGATATCGTAAACCCCCTGTATGGTCTTTTGCAGAAAAATATCGTAAACCCCCTGCATGGTTTTTTGAACCAGGATGCTGTATTTTCCCTGGATGGTGTCCCGGATCAAAATATCATATTTCCCCTGTACGGCGGACTTGACTAAAATGTCATACTCGCCCTGGAGTGTTTTCTGAAGAAAAATATCGTAGACCCCCTGCATGGCTTTCTTCACGAAATCAATGTCGTATTTTCCCTCTTGCGGATCAAAATGTCGTATTCCGCCTGCAGCAGCTTTTGGAGAAACTCTACGGACACTTCCACGCCCTTGATTTGCAGGTGATCGATCACGCTGCTGCGGGCTGATCCCAGGCGATGTAAAATTTTCTGTACCTCCATGCCAAAACTGCTCATAGCGTCCAGGTCATGGGTGACGGTAATGATATCGCCGGGCTCCACTTCGCAATTATCCAAAAACACGGAAAACTCGGGCATTTTGCGCACGGCCTTATGATAATCCAGCAAAAACGCCCCCACATGATTCACCATCGATTCGGAAGTCACCGCGTCAAACAAAAATACGTCGGAAGCCCCTTTCCACCCCTGCTGCCCGTACCGGCCGATGGAGGTGGCGTCGGAAAATGGCTTGTTGGCGGCATAATTTTCCGGACGGTTGGTTTCCGCGCTGTGGTCCCGGTCATAATAAATCATGAAATAATTAATCAGATCCTCGAAGGCGGTGCGCTGCACGGACATGGAATCCTGTTTGATCTCATTTTTCAAAATACTGTGGCTGCTATATTGGGAAGATTTCCTGACCATCAATTTGGCTTTTCCGGCCGGGGATACGAAAAAGCGGCTTCTGCACTGCAAGGCCAGTTTCATAAGTAAAGTTTCGGCCTGCACCGGCCGGGAGATCAGAAGCGAAAACGTATAGCCGTTGGTATTAAAAAACGTTCCGGAGTCCGTAAACGAGACGGTGTCAATATCTTGGGACGGCGCGCCCAGCAGCGCGCACCAGATGTGTTTGAATACATGATCGCAGCGCTGGATCAGGGCGTTTGGCGTTCCCGTATACGTTCCGGAACCATCATCTCGATACGCCTCGATATTGGCCGTTACCAGCTTTCTCACCCTGACATAGGCCACGGAATTGCCGGACAGGGTAATGGCGCCGTACCGGGTGACCGTGCCGTCCTTGCCGGCGGACCCGGTTTTTGCCACCCCGGTAGCGGGCCCCGAGTCGGTGGTTGGCGTAAATTTCACTTCCAGCCAGACTTCCGCCACTCGAACGTCCGAACCGTAGCTGATGCATTGAAGCTCGATTTTGCCGGCATTGAGTTTGGCCCAGGTGTTGAAATAGCTGTTGACCGAGACCCACGAGCTTTTGAATGTCCCGGTCGCGTTTCCGTCCACATAACATCCGGACAGATACACCGATCCGCTGTCATACAGTTGAGCCCTTACGGTCCCGGTACCGAAATATGTGGGCATATACATGCACACCCTGACGTGTGTGGGCGGGCTTCCATAGTCCTCATAATAGGTCTTTTCCACCTTTGCTTTGGCGTTCACATTGCCGAACCGGGCTGACGTGTCGTAATCGTGATCCAGCATGGCATAAATATACAGGACCTCGGAGGTCAGCTCTTCTCCCACATCGTACATGAAATTGACAATCTGCGTGGCGCTGGCGTGAGCGTGGCTGCCGGTGGAAACCCCGATGGTGTCCACCACATCGATGCTGTCGTCAATGGTCAGGCCGTCGTCGATGAGCAGATCCACGCCCTGTTGCCAGGTCAGTTTGCCGGGCACGCTGACAACCGCCTCTCCCTCATACCCGGCCAGCTCGTCCCCGCTCTGGCCCGTGTATTTGGTGGCTATTGAAGTTACGCGCAGACCGTCCGCATAAATATCGCCGATGGATGTGACCGGATGGCCGCAGATCTGAAACACGGTGCGATCTGTGATCTCCCACACAGTGGACCCCTGGGCATGGATCGCTGCGTCCGTGCTGTTGGCGCCCCGGGTGCACCCGGTCAACACGTTGCCGGATTTGCCGGTATATGTGATTTCTTCGGCGTCGATGCCGATGGTTCCGGATTCGGAAAATCGCGACGCATCGGACAGTTCGATGGAAGTTTGAGACGCGTCGATTTCGGATTCCAGATTGTCCACGTCCCCGGTTTCCACGCACCGGCACGGCACGTTGGACAATTGGCCGTATCCGATGTTCTGCATTTTGCCGATATCGTCCGGGTCCGCGTCCGGATAATCGTCCGCCGAAATGATAAGATCCTCACCGATGATTTTGTTGTATTTCTCCCAGATGCCCTTTACCGAAAATTGGCATTCATACAGATCATATTTGATCTGGTTCCGGATCACGCCTTTGAAAATAATTTCCTTTTCACTGTCCGTGAGCCCCTCAAACCATTGATACAGCTCAACGGTCACGTTTTCCGGAGGGTCCTCATCCGTGAAATTGTCGGAAAAGCGAGGGGATTGGGAGTTGATCACCACCAGGCGAAGATCCGAAGTTTCGATGGTCCCCAGCAGCCCGCGCCCCGGTGTATGGGATATGGACGTGTCGATAAATCCCCAGGATTTAACCAGCCCGGAATACGTCGGGCCTCCGGAGGGCGTTACATTGCGGTCGGATAGATATACGGGTGTGGCAAAGGCGAACTTCAGCAGGTTGACGGGCGCGGGTCCGTCGCTGCGCTTGTTTTTTTCGGTGACAAAATTAGCGTTAAAAGAGTGCATTCCAAATAATTAAGGTCAGTCCTTTTTCGCCTGGTCCATGATATGCCGCACGCGCTCGATCTCGGCTCCGGCCTGATCCAACGCATCGCCGGTCTCGATCTCGGCGTTATAAAGCTGCAATGCCAGCCTATTAATTTTTCCCGCATGCTGCTGCAGCAGCCGGTAAAGCTGTATGCTTCTCATTTTTGCCCTTTCTGCATTAAATTTCTTTTCTCAGGGTAATCAGTCCCGAGTACTGCCCGGACCCCACTTCCGTGAGCGGGTTTTTGGTATCCATGAGCCGGACCGTGTGGTCGACCTCGTTTTCGTCTGTGAAGGTAAACGTGTTTTTGGGTCCCAC
>JAFDLS010000054.1 GCA_019306365.1 Deltaproteobacteria bacterium | reverse complement strand
TTCTCTGACTGAGCTTTTGCGTCAGCGGGTATTCCAGATCGCGCTTGGCTATGAAGACCAAAATGATGCTGATAAGATGAAGAAAGACCCAACCATGAAGACTGTTGTTGGTCGACGTCCTCTAAGAATCCGAGCCGCTCCGGTTTAACCGTTCTCGATGGCCTCATCTCTCTCAACTGACAGGATAACTGTACCTTGAAACCGAGAAAAGGGGATGATTCTGGTAGTGGACCATCGAATTATGTTCACTTTTCAAAACAAACTAAAATTCCCGCTCAAATTGAACTAAGCATGGACAAAAATCCAACTTCTTACACACTTCATGAATTATCCGGGCTAAAAATACAGGAATAATTCTTGTCTGTTTATATAGCTGTTATCGGAGCTGGCGGCGTAACCAGGGCCGTACACACATAAAAAGCATATTGCTCAGGATTGGATTTCCAAGATGGGGGATGACAGGGCCAAAAACGCGGTTTCGACGGAAGCGGCTATCAGTAAAGGATATTCAGATGCCGGCTCTTAATTAACCACCCAAATCGCCTGACCCGTGGCACGACGAATAACCCGATCGCTTACGCTACCAAGAAAATGAGATCGCCCCATGCCCCGGCGACCCAGAACAATGGTCCCATATCCGCCCTCTTGAGCGGCCTTGAGGATAGTTACGGCCACACCCAAGACAACCTCGCGAACCTCAACCGTGATCCTGTCGCTGGAAAACCCGGCTTCTCGCAGGATCTGAGTGGCGCGGGGTGTAAAGTCGTCCATACAGGCCTGGCTGCCCTGGAGTAGTTCCGCATCGAGCATCTCGATTTCACTTTCCATACCTTTCAAGCTTTCGCCGGTGTTATCGAGATCAATCGGGCAAACATCCTGCAGCTTCGGTACGACGTGTAAAAAATGAACTTCCGCCTGCGGGTTGTTCCCAAACATATAGGCCACATGGTCCACCGCCTTGAGGCTTGATTCCGAACCATCAACGGCCATCATCACCTTGGGATCGGTGATCAGACGATCAATGACCCAAAGGGGTGTATTGGCGGCGTACTGCACCAGCTGGTTGGAAACAGAACCCATAAATAGTTCCTGAGCCCCGGACAGGCCTCGCCGGCCGACCAGGAGGGCGTCGTATAATCCATGTTCAGCCTCGTTAGCGATATCCTTGGCCAAGCCTGTGATTCGAGGCAGCATTTTAGTCTCGATACGTCCCGGAGAAAATTGGGCGGCTATCAGCTGATTTTTGCCTTTCTCAAGTATTTTTTCACCTCCAGCCAGGTTGATCTCTTTCAGTTTTTTTAGTTTGGAAAGCGCTGATCCATCGGTGCGGCTCTCTTCCTTGAGGTATGGCGGTATGGAAGGCAGAACATAAAGTAGAACGATGTGTAAATCTGGAATTAGTTTAAATATAGTCGCGGCGTAGCCCACAGCGTGTGACGCAGGCATCGAACCATCTATGGCTATCAATATCTTGCGATGCGCTTCTTCCTGACTGTTATGAATCGACATTTTCCATGCTTTCCTGTGATATAAAAATCAATTATTCAATAGGTTTTTTAATTCCATTACAACCCGGATACAAGCTGCTTATTCAATTATAGCAATACGTAAGGCGTTTTCAAGAGACCAGAGCGTTTGTCACAAATATGTTCCGCGACCCCTGCAAAACCAGTAATTTTGTTGAAATCGCGGAAGGTGAAAATTTAACCCGCAGGAATATGTTAAATATTTCGAGGACTTAATTTTTCGTACGACATATGCCGCCGCTGCGTTAGCGAAGCGGCGCTCATGAGGTCAGCTAAAGGACGAAATTTTGCAGAGGTCTCGTTCCGTTTGGCTTTGGGGTGGGAGAAGATTTAGTTTCGGCCAGTCTCGTAGGCCGCCTTGTAACAAACGCCAAAACAGCATGTAATTGCCATTTTTTGCATCATGTCAGCCGCTGGAAGCGCCTTGAGTTCCCCTGGTAATCAAACGGAACGTAGTTCTGACAATTACTATATTATTCGACATGTATATGTCTAGCGTTTTGGGGCAGTCTCGAGTAATTGGCAGTAATTAACGTATTCTCCCGGTTGACAGCCTCGTCTGACCGACCATTTCAAGCTCAAAGGTGACAGAAGCTTGGTTATAAAGGCAAGAAATATCAGAGCTGAAAACTGCCACTGGGTCAACAACGGTTCGGTAATGGTTCCGGCGGCCATAAGCTCCCGGCTAAATTCCATAGCCAACGTGGCAAGCACCAACTCGACCACTCCGCGGCCGTTCATTCCGAATCCTACCACAGCCGCTTCCCAGGTACTGTGCCCGAAAAATTTGATCGCTATACCGGAACCCAGGAATTTTCCGGCAAAACCCGCCAAGGTTAAAATAAAGGCAAATGCCAGGAAAAACCAGCTCCATTCGAATTGAAGATGAAACGAGAGCGAAACAAAAAAAATGGGCAACAAAAAGCCATAGGCGATGTCGAAAAAACGGTCTGCGATAGCCCTGAAAACCGACTCGTCCATGATCTCACTGCGGACGAGTAACCCGGCGAAAAAAGCCCCGATAATCAATTGCAGCCCGGCCAATTCAGCCAGATAAGCCATGGCCAGGGCTATGGTCATGCCAAATGTGAAGCCATAACCATCCTTGTCAATTACGCGTCTGGTCAATCTTGGTAAGACAAATTGGCCTAAAATGACTGTTATACCAAAGAAAATAAATATTTTGGCCAGAATGAAAAAAATTTCACCCGCAATCACGGTACCGGTACGGACATAGCCGAACAAAACCGAAAGACAGATCAGGGCCAGTATGTCATCCAAAATGGCGGCGCCGATGACGATGTGCCCCAGTTCGGTCTTGTTGATGCGCATGTTTTGCAGGATCATGGATTGAACCGCGACGGCCGTTACCGAGATGCACATGCCCACAAAAAGCGACTGCAAAACTGTCCCCCCGAATAACCAGGTGACCAGAAATCCCAGGGAGAAAGGCAGCACAAAACCGCCCACAGCGGTTGCCAGGGCGATCCAGATGTGTTCAAACAGCTCTCTGGGCTGCAGTTCCATGCCAGTGTAAAACATAAGGAAAAACAACCCGAAATTGGCCATCAGTTCCAGAGGCGAGGAAGCGCTGATCCATCCCAGCAGGGGCGGTCCAATGATAAGGCCCGCCAAAAGCTGCCCCAGCATCAAGGGCAGGCCGAACCGGGTAAAGATGTAACCGAAAATCCAGGCAACCGTCAGGATCAGTAGCATATCTATAACCAGTTCGCTGGTTATCATTTCAGACCACCTTACTTTCTAACCGGAGTAAAAAGCAAGGCCGGTTCTACCCTGTAGTCCCGGCCTTGCTGGTCATTTCTCAATGAAAGAGACCTCTGCAAAACTTCGTCCTTTAGCTGAACTCATGAGCACCGCTTCGCTGACGCTGCAGCGGCATATGTCAGCCTCAAATTTAAGTCCTCGAAATATTAGTAATATTCCTGCGGGTTAAATTTTCGCCTTCCGCGATTTCAACAAAATTACTGGTTTTGCAGAGGCCTCTGAAAAATAGTCATCCGTTTGTAAATATTTTTCTGGCGACGTCTTTTTATTCGGGACTTACGGTTGCAATGAAACAGCCGCTAACATGGTGTAACAGGCGGTAATTACATGATGCCTTGGCGTTTGCCGTAAGGTGGCTTAGGAGGAAGGCCAAAACTATATCTCCTCCTGCCCCAAAGCCAACCGGAACTTATTTATGACAAACGCTTTAAATCAGAACAAAATTACTTTAACATAATTTTGGCATGAAGACAAATGCTAGATCGCCTGATGCCGGCCCTTTCAATTTAACCAACTCGATTTCTTCTGTCTGAAATCGTTCTTCGATTACCTGCTATGACTGGTCCGGATCTCCCGGCTTCTCAAAACCGACGATTGACGGCTCATCAGCGATCTCCCGGAGAAGTCTGATGGTTTCCTGGGCCTCTTTTTCATCCAGTTTCTGGATAGCGAAACCGGCGTGAACAATCACCCACTCGCCGACCCTGGCATTCTCTATCAGAGACGCGGAAATCTTTTTTCGCACTCCTCCGCTTTCAATCGTAAGCATTTCGTTCTGATCGATGTCTATGATCCTGGTTGGAATCGCGAGGCACATTAAAACTTATCTCCATTCTTACGGGTCAGGACGCCTGTGTCAGAGAACAATCATTAATTAACCGGCCTTTTGAGGCTACATTAAATAAAGGTCCCGACCGGGTAAACACAGAGCTGTTTGTATTCTTTTTTCATACGAAATACATTGAATTATCAAGTTCTTATGGGCTCGTACTTCACTCCGAGGCGTTTCAATTCCTCTAGGACCAGTTTGACCATATCATCCACCCTGGCTTCTATAACAGGTGTCAACTCCATTCCCCAGGGGCTAATGTCCAGCGGCTCCACGCCCACAACAACCTTCACCGGGATCTTTTCCCCGACTGCTTGAGCTACGGTCAGGGTTTCAATCAGATCAACTTGATGGATGGAGATTTTTTGATACACCCCCTCAGGAATTTCATCATCAGCAAACCTGTAAAGCGTTCCGGGCTCCTGGTTGTTTTTTACAGCGTCAATGATGATGAGATGCCCTGCCCCTTCAATCACCGAGAGAAGACCAAGACCAAGGGTGCCTCCATCTACCAGCTCGACTTCCGGGGGAAAGAGGTATCGTTTACCCAGTTGTTCGACAACCCTTACGCCAACCCCCTCATCCTTAAGAAGGATGTTTCCCACCCCAAGAACCACAATACGTTCCGATTTTTTTTCAGACATATAAACTCGCTATCCGACCGGGGTCGCCATATAGACGGTGAAGCTTCCCACCATTAAAAGGTGCCCTGCACATTCTTTACAAAAAACTATATTACACTCAGACTTGATCAAAGACCGGTCAGGTCGCCCTGAATCTGTAAACCTCATTGGTCTCGGGGTCAATAACATGAACAGCGCAGGCGAGACAGGGATCAAAAGAATGAACCGTTCGCAGCACTTCCAGAGGTTGTTTCGGATCATGAACAGGCGTGCCTACAAGGGCTTCCTCAACGGGCCCGACCTGGCCCGTATGATCTCGCGGGCCCAGATTCCAGGTTGAGGGAACCACCATCTGGTAGTTCTTGATTGAATTATTTTCAATCTCGATCCAATGTCCCAGGCTGCCTCTGGGAACATCATTAAGCCCGAAGCCTACCGCGTGATCCGGCATGGTCCACTTCTCTACGGTACGAGTGTCCCCTTTCTTGAGGTTTTCAATCAGCTCCTGAACCCATTTTTGGGTCTCTTTGGCAATCACCAGGGTTTCGATGGCGCGGGCGGCAGTCCGGCCCAGCGTGGAAAACAGGGCTGAAACCGGAACGTCCAGAACCTTGAGTACGTAACCCACCACTGGTTTAATATCTTTGTGACCCTGGTTGTATGCGACCAGAACCCTGGCTAACGGTCCGACCTCGCAGGCCTTGCCATCATATCGAGGCGCTTTGAGCCAGGAATACTTTCCGTCATTGCTGGAGGTGTCCACCTCAGGCCCCGGGTTTATCGGGTTTGTTACTCCCCTGGACGGGTGGAGCGATTTACCGTCTTCGTACCAGGCCCTTTTCACATCCTCAGTTACCCGGTCAGGGTCAGGAATCTTGACGGAACCTAATTTTCTGTTGGAAAGAAATCCTCTTGGCATGTAAAGGCTTTCAGGTTCCTTTTGGCTGGCCGGAAACTCACCCCAGGCCAGGAAATTATCGCAGCCCCCAATGCCCCCCCAATCCTTGTAAAAAGCCGCCACCGCCAGAACATCGGGGATATATATATTTTCAATAAAGTCGATAGATTCATTAAGTTGGAACAGGTATTCGGAAATCCGGTCGACGTTCAGGTAGGCGCCACAGGTGACGCCTCCCACGCAAAGCGATTGGAGATGTGGATTTTTTCCTCCAAAGATGGCGTGGGTCCTGGCCATCTTAACCTGCTGTCTAAGGGCCCTAAGATAGTGAGCCGACGCGAGCAGGTTAGCTTCAGGAGGCAGCTTGTAGGCTGGATGACCCCAGTAAGCGTTCGCGAAAGGCCCTAACTGACCGCTTTCCACAAAGGTTTTCAGCTTGCTTTTGACTTCCTCAAAATCCTTGACCCCCATGCCCGGTTTCTTGGAGATGGAATTAGCGAGGTCGGCGGTTTTTTTAGGGTCCGCGGTGAGGGCGTTGACCACGTCAACCCAGTCCAGGGCGTGAAGATGATAAAAGTGAACCACATGATCATGCAGGAACTGAGCGCTCATCATCAAGTTGCGCAGAATCCTGGCGTTCGGCGGAATGACGACTCCTGCAGCGTTTTCCACCGCACGGATCGAGGCCGCGCCGTGCACGTAAGTACAGACCCCGCAAACGCGCTGCGTGATAAGCCAGGCGTCTCTCGGGTCCCTTCCTTTAAGAATAGTCTCTATGCCTCTGAACAGCGTACCGGTGCTCCAGGCGTTCTTGACCCTGCCTTTTTCGACTTCGACTTCTATTCTAAGATGACCTTCGATTCGGGTGATCGGATCTATTACAATTCGCCGCCCCATTATTACCTCCTGTAAGCTAAAGGGCTTTATTAGTCTGAGTGGGCTTTTTCATCGGTTATTCACCTTCGTAAAAGGGACTCAGGGCGTCCCAGAATTCCGGCTCCGCGCAACCGATGCAGGGATGTCCCGCTTCGACAGGCCAGCTAGTTCCGTCATTGAATTTCACAATGGGGCAATTGTTAAATGTTTCCGGGCCTTTACATCCCACTTGACGCAGACACCATCCCTGCATGGCGGCCTCGTCCCCGAATTCCTGGACGAATTCCTCGTTGTCAAAATGCGATCTCCGGGGACATTGATCGTGCACGCTCTTGCCATAGGCGAAAAGAGGCCGGTTATATTCGTCCAGGGCCGGGAGTTTCTCCAGGAGCAGGTAATGCACCATCGTGGCTACTATATTTATAGCGTTCGGTGGACATCCGGAGATATTGATGGTTTTGAGGTCCAGGGCTTCTCCCACCGATTTGGCCTCGGTGGGATTGGGCGCGGCCGCCTGGAGACCGCCGAAAGAGGCGCAGTTTCCAACACACAGGACGGCGATGGGATTTGAATCGACCAGGACCTTCCGCCCAATTTCGAGGAAGGTTCGACCGCCCATCCGGCCGTATATCCCGTTATCTTTTGTCGGTATGGCCCCTTCCACGACAGCGATAAAATTACCCTTGTTTTCCCTGATTGTTTTGTCAAGGATTTCTTCCGCCTGATACCCGGCGGCGGTCATTATGGTTTCGTGATAATCAAGGGAAATTGTGTCCAGAATGATTTCCGCGGCCCAGGGATATGTTGAGCGAAAGAAGGCCTCTGTACAGCCGGTGCATTCAGCAAAATGCAGCCAGACCACCGGCGGCCGTTTTTTTATCATGATGGCTTCCGCTACTCTTGGTATCGCGGCGGCGGACAGCCCGAGCGCGGTCGTGACGAGTCCGCAAAATTTCATGAAATCCCTTCGCGAAACTCCAATTTCTGATAACTTTTTTTCAATGGTATTTTTATCGTCCATTGCTACCTCCTGACAGTTTCTTCCAGTAAAAAACGCGAAGGCGACTCCGGCAAAGAAAAGCGCTTATAAATTTAAGGAAAAACATATAACATAAGCCCCGCTAAAAGGTTTCTATACCAAGGTATCGGAAAGTTTGGAAGATAAAAAGCGTACCTTCGCTCTAAGTTTCTTTAATTGGGAATTCCCTGCAGATTGCAGTGGGGGGGGTCAGTGACAAACAGTGAACCAACAAAATGACGGGTTAAACCTGCCATTTTGCTTTTAGCCTTCTTTATAACCTATGGGTTTCGAAGGCAATATACTTAACTCACAAAAATTTTAGAAGCTATCTCAAAATTAGTGTTTTGGTCTAAATCATGGAGAAAGAAAATTTAACCCGCAGGAATATTTTAAATATTTCGAGGACTTAAATTTTCGTACGACATATGCCGCTGCAACGTGAGCGAAGCGGGGGTTCAATACCGCTGCAGTGTCAGCGAAGCGGTGCTCATGAGTTAGGGTAAAAAACTTTTTTGAGATGGCTTCTAATGACCTCTTACTGCCTTCCGTAAAAGTAATTGTCATTGTAAATGTGCGTTTAAATCGAATTCCACCTACAAGGTTCGCAGGATCATAATGCACCTTTCACAACTATAGTAATTGCCAGAATTATTTTCCATTTGATTTCTAAGCCAAATCAAGTCTCTAACAGCGGCTGACATGATGTAACATTAAGCAATTACATGATGTTTTGGCGTTTGCCGTAAGGTGGTTTAGGAGAATGGTCAAAACTATATCTCCTCTTGCTCCAAGGCCAATCGGAACATATTTATGACAAACGCTCTAATCGTGTCCGCGAAAATTTTGGGTCGTCAATTCAAATCAACGCGCCTATCCCTCAGCCATGGCCTCGGCTTCCCGGGCCGCGCGAACACCCTCCTTCACGTCCACCCTCATCAGCAGGACAGCGCCGACCACGAAAAAGATAATCAGGGCTATGATGCTCAGGCGGCTCTGGCCGGTAAGGTGACTGAGTACGGCGAATAAAAGCGGACCGGCAATACCCGCGAACTTGGAACTGGTGCTGTAAAAACCGAAAAATTCAGCCGCCATGTGCTTGGGCACCATGGAGCCGTAAAGGGAGCGGCTCAGGGCCTGGCCGCCTCCCTGGACCATTCCGACTAAAAAGGCGAGAATATAGAAGTGAATGGCCGACGTCATAAAGTACCCGGCAATACAGATACCGGTATAGACGGCCAGAGCGAGGTAGATAGACCGCTTGGCGCCGAACCATCGGGCCAGGGAACCGAAAAGAAAGGTGAAGGGGATACCAACGAACTGGGTTATGATCAGGGCGGTGATCAGGTGGGTCATTCCGATGCCGATCTCACTGCCATAAGCCGTGGCCATCTTGATGATGGTGCCGATACCGTCGTTATAAATCCAAAAGGCGATGAGAAAGATAAGCAGCTGTTTATAGCGTCGGATCTGGCGAAAGGTTGAGGCTAACTGGGAAAAGCCCTGTTTGACCGGATTGAGGCCGGGCCGCTTTTCTTTGAGGGCACGCGGTTCAGACACGCGCCTGAAAAGGGGGATGGGAAACAGGGTCCACCAGAGGGCCACGCTGAAAAATGAGGCCCTTAAGGCAAATCCCGTGTCAGGCATCCCAAACCAGGCGGGCTTCAAAATCCACAGGACGTTAAGCGTCAGCAGGATGCCTCCGCCCACGTAGCCCAGGGCATATCCTCGCGTGGAAACCTGATCTATATCGCCCTTAGTGGCGATGTGCGGCAGCAGGGATTCATAAAAAATGTTGGCCCCGGCAAACCCCACGTTTCCGCCGATAAACAGGAGTGAGGCCAGGAGCCAGGTGTCAGACCCGATATAGACAAACGCCGCCGTGCAAAACACTCCCATTCCGACAAAAAAAGCGACATATCGTTTTTTTCCCCCGTGTAGTCCGCTATGGCCCCCAGGACAGGGGCGGTCAGCGCGATGAGCAGCAGGGCGATGGAAGTAGTGTAACCCCAGTAGGCCGTGGCGGTGCTTTCAGCCAGCCCGGTTGAAGTTACCAGGGATCGATAAAACGGTGGAAACACCGCCGCCATAATGGTGGTGGCAAAAGCTGAATTGGCCCAGTCATACATACACCAGGCGTTGGTAATTTTTTTATACCGCTTTTCTTCATTCATGGACGTTGTTCCTCAAGGTGTTTCTTAGAGGTTTTTCGCGAGTTAAAGTCCTCAGGTTGTGGTAATCCGTGTCCAAAAATGTCTCTTTCGGTGACTTCTTTCTTTACGGGGATCAGTTCTGATATTTCAAGCATCTTAACCAGCCAAAGGGTGTATGTCAATTTTTCCCCGGGGCGCCTTTAATATTGAAAAAGATTTCCTTGAATGCGTGATGAAGAAATAGTATAATTACGAGTAATCAGAAAAGTGAAATAGTAGAACACCTCAAGCCGCTTTTTCAAGAGTTTGAGCTGCGTTTCCTTCTTCTTTTTCCTGAAGCTGCAATCTTGCTCCTCTCCTGTAAGTCAGATCCTGTGCCTCAAATAGATTCTTCTAAATTGAGGCCTCTGCAAAACCAGTAATTTTGTTGAAATCGCGGAAGGCGAAAAATTAACCCGCAGGAATATTACCAAGTATTTCGAGGACTTAATTTTGATTCTGACATATGCCGCGGCAGCGCCAGCGAAGCGGGGTTCATGAGTTCGGCTAAAGGACGAAGTTTTGCTGAGGTCTCGGTTCAGTATTAGAGGGGATCAAAAGGCTTTGTGATACGGACACCTCAGCGTCCACAGGCATGACCTGAGGTGTCGATAGTATCGCATAGAATTTCGAGGCAAGGAGGTTCATCATGAAGAGGGAAGCCATTAATTACGAAACACTTAGCAAGATCACAGATACCATAAGTTCTTCCAAGGAACTGGATGATGTTTCCAAAAAAATAGTTCGTACCCTGTGCCGCAGCCTTGGCATCAAGGGTTGCGCCCTGATGCTCCTGGATCACAAAACCAAAGAACTCAAGGTGGCCGCTTCCAGCGGTTTGAGTCAGGTTTATTTGAACAAGGGGCCGGTCAGCGCGCTCAAATCGATCACCGCCTCCCTATCCGAAGGACCGGTGGCGATTTATGACGTTGATGATGATCCACGTATCCAGTACCCAGAAGAAGCCAGAGCCGAAGGTATCAAATCAATCATGAGCATCCCCATGATCCTTCAGAATAAGCCCCTCGGCGTTTTACGGTTCTATACCTCCGAACCATGGGAATTCACCAACCAGGACGTTATTTTTTGTCACGCCGTGGCCGAAATTGCCGCTCTGGTTATTGATAACCTTCGCATGCAAAAAGGCCTCGAATCCACGATTGACGTGCTCAGGGTGATGCTTGACACGCCTTAAGGATGACGTGAGCACGCTTCGTCCAAAATGCTACGCGGATGATGGCGAGCTTTTAGGAGCTGCCGCAGCGGGGACAAGTCAACATAGCCGATTTAAAGATGGTGTATTGTCTAAAACTATAAACGCAACCCCATTAAGGAGGCTGGCCGCAAGGTAGGCAGCGAATCACTTGATAAATTTACAACCGGGCCGGAGGCGCGACTCTCCGGCCTTTTGTTTTTTTCACTTACCTTAATCGCTTTGAATAAGTTCAGGGGCTCAACATGGTAAGGCTCAAATAACCCTTTACCTCCCTGGCTTAAAATGCTAAAGTTTAAACCGTCGCTAGGGGTGGTTTACTGAGAACCCGGACAGAAACCCGGTAACCCTTAGGACCTGATCTGGATAATACCAGCGTAGGGAAGCGGCGCACAATAAAGTTATTTGGCCAAAAGCCCGTTTGGGCTGGCGTATTGTATTTCTAGACGTGCCGTTTCCTATCACTGGGAAACGGCTTTTTTATTTAGAAGCCTCTTAATAAAGGATCAGACGGCACAAGCCATACTATTTTGAAAGCCTCCCTGATCAGTACTCGTAGGCTGACGGATGATTCCTATAAAGAAAACCGGGGCGGAAAGCCTGGGAGGCGTTGACCTTAACAAAACCCTCAAGGAGGTGTCATCATGAAATTGGACGAGGTGGTTATTTCACGCGCTATCATTGAACGTTACACCGAAAAGCTGGTCGAATGCCTTGATTTGGACGTGGCTGTGGCTGGAGCCGGTCCTTCCGGCCTGGTAGCCGCCTACTACCTGGCCAAGGCGGGCAGAAAAGTGGCCGTCTTTGAGCGAAAGCTGTCCGTGGGCGGAGGCATGTGGGGCGGTGGAATGATGTTTAACGAGATTGTTGTGCAGGAAGAGGCCAGGCCGATTTTGGAAGAACTGGAAATAGAAACACGATCCTACCTTGAAAACTACTACACAGCCGATTCCATTGAATGTATTTCAACCCTGACCTCAAAGGCCATCAAGGCTGGAGCCAGGATTTTCAACCTCATCTCCGTGGAAGACGTCATGATCAGGGACAATCAGGTAACAGGCCTGGTCATTAACTGGTCGGCCGTTGACGTGGCCGGTCTGCATGTAGATCCCCTGACCATTAGAACCCGCTTCGTTATCGAAGCCACCGGTCATCCGGTTGAAATCATGAAGGTTATTGAACGAAAGGTGGATGCCAAGCTTTTAACTGTTTCCGGCCGTATTGAGGGGGAGAAATCCATGTGGGCCGACGCGGCCGAGACCGCTACCCTCATGCACACCAGGGAAGCCTTCCCCGGTGTCTATGTATGCGGCATGTCCGCCAACGCCACCTTCGGATCCTACCGCATGGGTCCAATCTTTGGAGGCATGCTGCTTTCAGGCAAAAAGGTGGCTGAAGCCGTCAACAGGAGGCTTGGGTAGGCAAAAGGCAAGTCATTTATAATTCAGTAACGCTAAAGTTCGTTACCCATATAAAAGCCCTGTTGAGACTGTCGAAAAAGCCCAAATGTTGAATTTCTGATGTTTTTGATTCGTTAAGAATCAGCGACTTAAAAGCCTCGGAAGACAATAAAAATGCGGGTTTCAGGGTTTTTCAATAGTTTGGTAGTGGGTTTGATCAGAACCTTTTTATAAAGAATGGAGGTATATCATGAATGGTATTGAACCGGTTCCGCAAAATCAAAGAACCCTGAACGGCTTTGATTTCTTTCTCTTATGGGCCGGAGCGGCGGTTTCTCTGGCTGAAATATGGGCCGGGGGAATCCTGGTGCCGCTGGGATACGTTACCGGGCTCACCGTGATTCTTCTGGGTCACGTCATCGGTAACACGCCCCTGGCTTTGGGCGGCCTCATCGGCAGCCGCTGGGGCATCCCCACCATGGTCAGCACCAGGCCTGCTTTTGGCGTCCGCGGTTCCTATATCCCGGCCCTGCTTAACATCTTCCAACTCATCGGATGGACCGCGGTCATGGTCTGGATCGGTGGGCAGGCGGCCGCCACGTTTACAAAGGATTCCTCACTTTTTACACCCGCTTTCTGGATCGTGGCACTGGGTTTTTTCACGACCCTGTGGGCCCTGGTCGGGTACAAATACTGGAAATGGCTGCATCGAATCGCCATATCGGCCCTGGTTCTTTTATGCGTTGTAATGACCTATATCGTATTTAAGGAGTATGGGATAAAAAGCCTTCTCCAGACCAAGGCCTCCGGCGATCTCAAGTTTATGCTGGGTCTTGATTACGTCATCATTATGCCCATTTCCTGGCTTCCCCTGGTCTGCGATTACTCCCGGCAGGCCAAAAGAGACAGCGGCAGCTTCTGGGGAACCTGGATCGGGTATTTCGTGGTCAGCTCATGGATGTAC
>JAFDLS010000284.1 GCA_019306365.1 Deltaproteobacteria bacterium | reverse complement strand
CGATTAAACTTAATTGCAGGGAGGAAAATAATCATTGAGACCTCTGCAAAACTTCGTCCTTTAGCTGACCTCATGAGCCCCGCTTCGCTGTCGCTTAAGCGGTATATGTGCCCGGCTTCGCTGACGCTGCAGCCTTATATTTCAGGCTCAACTTTAAGTCTTCGCAATACTGGTAGTATTCCTGAGATTTAAATTTTCACCTTCCGCGATTTCAACAAAATTACTGGTTTTTAAGAGGTCTCAGATTCTTTAAGGGATAATTTTTATCTTGGCTTGGCTTGCTTCCCGGTGAAAAATGCTTTACAAATAACATTTATCTTTATTTGAGCGGCTAATGGAAATCACTAAATTAATATATCAAATAACTTAATTTAAAAATTATGGAGGGAATTATGCCTTGGGAGAATGTAAAAGACATTCTGCGGCCGGAAAATGCTCATATGGGTGTGATGGAAGTCGACAAGGATATCTGCACCAGCTGCGGATTGTGTGTTGATAACTGTCCTTTTAAAGCCTGGGAGATGGACGAAGACGATCACCCGAGATTAAAAGAAGAATACGAGTGCTTCAGCTGCTATAACTGCATGGTGGCCTGCCCGGTGGAAGCTATTTCCATTGTGGAACCATACCATGTGGATGATGGACACTGGGCAACAGACTCGGCTCCTCTCGAGGCCAGGATGCCAATGGACCCGCTTAACGCTGAAGGAGGGCCCGATCAATGGAATCCGGTCGAACAGGCGGTCCTCGAACGCCGGAGCGTTAGAAATTTCAAGGATGACCCGGTTCCGGAACCGTTTATTCGCCGTGTCCTTGAAGCGGGGCGTTTCGCGCCCAGCGCCGGAAACTGTCAGCCATGGAAATTCATCGTGCTCACAAACAAAGAACTGATCGCAAAAATGGATGAGATGGTCTGGGCTAGCACCAGCGGGCTTTATAACATGTACAAAAACAATGAAACCGTGAAGAATCTGGCGCCCATGGTTGAAGAAGGTACGACCGGCGGATTGTTCGATCCTCGACTGGCCCTGGGAGGCATGGGCTCGGTTGCCAGAAAAAGCCTGCCCGCTTCACTCAATGCTCCGTGCGTTATTCTGATGGCAGGTGACGAGCGGGCCATTTCAGGGCCGGAGTTAAATATCGGGATTGCCGGACAGAATATGAATCTTGTCGCCAACTCCCTGGGTATCAAGGCCTGCTGGGTTGGTTTTTTGGCGGGTGCGGCCAACTCACCTGAGATCGCGGAGATGATCGGTCTCAAACCGCCCTGGAGGGTCATTACAACCCTGGTTATGGGCTACCCGAAGTTCAAGCAGGAAGGCCTCGTACCTAGAGAATACAGACCCGTGACATGGGTTCGTGAGGGCTCTGAGGTGGCGGAGATAGATTAAATTTTCAGACACTCAGATTCCCGCCTTCACGGAAAAGTGAAAGCGGGAATCTCGTAATAAGTTGAGTTAGGGAAAATAGATTATCAGCCGTATACCCAGTAAAAAACGCATAGACGATAAACTTCAAAGCCAATCACCCGGCCATCCTCACATCAGCCGGTGCAACTGAAGACGTTGTCGGTTTTATCATCAAAAACGCGATTCCCGATAAAAGAATCAACACCAGCAAGGTATAGAAGGCCTTGCTATAGCTTCCAAAAACATCATATATATACCCGGACAAGACAGGGGAAGCAACAGTCGCAACGGCGGTCATCGCTGATGTGATACCGCCAATGGTGCCAAATATCTTTCGTCCGAAAAGCTGCCCTCTAAGCGCGATAGTCAAGGGGATCGCTCCTCCATATCCCAAACCATAAACCACCACGAAAACATAGGCCATCCAGAGGTTGCTGACGTTGATAAAGATTAATATTCCTAATGCTTGAAGCAAACATGTGAGGGCCAAAAGATACCTTTTATCGAATATATCTCCTAACCAGCCAAGGATGAGCCTGCCAGGGATACTCGAAAATATCATCATACTGAGACAACCGGCGGCCGCCGCGTAGGTGATCCCAACGTCTACCAGATGAGGTATCTGATGAACCACCACGGCACTGAGGATGCATGCGCGGAGCATCATCGCTACGGAATATGTCCAGAAAGCTCTTGTTTTCAAAGCCCCGCGTACGGTGAATATTACCTCGTTTTCCACGGCGCTTGATTGGAGGCGACCGTTTACTATCACTTCAGATTGGCCTTGAGAAACGGGTTCTGAATGTTCAACAGGCTTGGCATTATCAGGTAATAAACCCATATCTTCCGGTTTGCTTTTGATCAAAAACGCCGTTGGGATACCGAACGAAAAAACCAAAACTCCTACGATCACAGCTGCTGTCCGCCAGCCGAACTGAGTGATGAGAAAGGCCATGAACGAGACCATTACAGCGCCGCCCAAGCCTCCTCCTACAGTGATAAAGGCCAAGGCGCGGCTTCGCTTTTTAATGAACCAATTTGCCGTAGCGGTAGTAGTGGCATGGTAGAAACCAGTGTTATATCCCAGCGAAATAAGGAGGCCGAAAATCAAATAGAACTGCAGCGCATTTGTAACAAAAGCTAAAGATATAAAGCCTAAGCTTACAAAACTCACCCCGATAAATATCAATCGTCTCGCGCCGAATTTGTCGATGAGCCAGCCGATAAAAGGCCCTTCGAGGCCGCCTTCCAGCCTGGACAAAGAATAAGCGCCGGAAGTAATCGTCCTCGACCAGCCGAACTCATTGACCATAGGCACAAAAAAAACATTGAAACCATATGCCTACAAAGTAAATAAAACTGCCAGCAGCGACTACCCACCATCCGTAAAAGACATTTTTAACCCGTGACAAACCTTTCTCAACCAGAGACATCATATTCCCTTTTATTAAAATGAAGGCGTCAGCGTAATTATAATTTTACCATAACGCGAAAAAAAGAACATTAAGACCTGTTTTAAACTTCGTCCTGCGATTGAATTATATGAAAAGCTTTGTCCTTCGTTCTAACAATAAATCAGGCCAAAGTTTTTAATTATCGAAATATATCCAATAATCCGTAACTTAAATTTTCGCCTTCCGCGATTTCAACAAAATTACTGGTCTTGCAGAGGTCTCTCATTACCATTGGCTATCTATGACCGGTCATCTGTTCTTCTTTCCACGCCGAGCGCTATGTGGTCAACACTTTCCCTGATGTGTACGCCGTCTTCATCAACCGTGGAGTATTCAATTACAACGTATTCTATGCCGCGCTTGATGTATTTATCAGTAATTTTTCCGGTAACGATCAAGCGCTTCCCTATGGTGATCGGATTAATGAATTCATGCCCGGTAGTGAAACCTAACGTGGCATGCGCGTCATATTTACTACCCAGCAGCCTGAAACTGTCAAGACCCGCTCGAAAGGCCGGAGGGGCGACGAGGTCCCCGAAGGGGGAACTTTCCAGGTACATGGGATTAAAGTCAAGAGGTTCACCCACAGTTATACTTTCAAATGGTATATCTTTTGACACGTTTCACCTCATTGATAATTAAAACTTGAAAGGGTCGCTTCCTACAGGGTTTGCATGACGCCATCCAGAAGCATGAATTGGACATTAATTACTCTATTAACCCAAACAGGATAGACAGATGGGCCGAGGATTTCAACCGGATTGGCTCTCTGATATCTCTCCCCTTGCCCTTAAAATCCATCAATGTTATATTACTTTTGCGTAAAAATTACAAACCATCAAGCGTATAGCGAAAAAGTGGTCAGAGAAAGCTTGAATTAAAGATTCAACCGCGAGGTAACAAGGGCGAGGACCTGCAATCTTGTGAATTTCGATTTATAATCATTATGTGAATTTGGATGTGGCGGTCACATGGCATCACCCGTACTAAAGATATTAAGAAGCTATCTCAAAATTAGTGTTTTGGTCTAAATCGCGGAGAAAGAAAATTTAACCCGCAGGAATATGTTAAATATTTCGAGGACTTAAATTTTCGTACGACATATGCCGCTGCAGTGTCAGCGAAGCGGCGCTCAATACCGCTGCAGCGCCAGTGAAGCAGTGTACATGAGTTAGGGTAAAAAAAATTTTGGGGGATGGCTTCTATGTTATTCTTTAGAGTAGGAAGCCATATCCCAAAATTCATAAAAACATAAAGGAAGGTTGGTATGCCGAACATCAATGAACTCAACTCTCAAGAACTTGAGAAATACAAATCCAAACTGACAGAGCGTTATCAAAACTTTCAATCCCGAAAACTGGCCGTAGATATGACTCGAGGCAAGCCTTGCCCCGAGCAGTTGGATCTTTCGTTGGACATGCTGTCTTGCGTCAACGCTCAGGATTATAAAGGCGAAGATGGAACGGATTACCGTAATTACGGGGGTCTGGATGGAATCCCGGAAGCGAAGGCGCTCTTTTCCGAATATCTTGAGGTCGAGTCCGATGAAATCATTATCGGAGGGAATGCCAGTCTGACAATGATGCACGATACCATTCTGCAGGCCATGGCGCACGGCGTGGCAAACAGCAAAACTCCATGGGGCAAATTGCCCAAGGTGAAATTTTTATGTCCGAGTCCCGGGTACGACCGTCATTTCTCGATTTGTGAGCATCTGGGTATTGAAATGATCACTATAGAAATGAAGGATGACGGGCCTGATATTTCTCATATTGAAAGCCTGGTCGCTGACGATGAAGCCGTTAAGGGAATCTGGTGTGTTCCGAAATACAGTAACCCCACCGGCGTGACCTATAGCGATGAGGCTGTGGACCGGTTGGCAGAGATGAAAACCAAGGCTGATGATTTTCGGATTTTCTGGGATAACGCCTATACAGCGCATCATCTCACGGATACACCGGACCGGCTGAAAAACATACTTAGCGCCTGCAAGCAGGCCGGAAACCAGGATAGAGTTTTGATTTTCGGTTCCACCTCCAAGATAACCTTTGCCGGGGCCGGCCTGGCCATGATGGCGGGCAGTAAAAAGAACATCGAGTTTACAAAAAAACAAATGTTCTATCAGACTATCGGCCCGGACAAGCTGAATCAGCTTCGTCATGTGCGTTTTTTAAAAAACATGGAAGGAATTGAAAACCACATGAAAAAACACGCCGCCATCCTTAAACCCAAATTTGACGAGGTGCAGAACATCCTGGAAAAGGAACTGGGCGGGAAAGACATCGCGAAGTGGAGTCAGCCCGCTGGCGGGTATTTCGTGAGCGTTGACACCCCGGATGGATGCGCCCAGGCGGTCATCAAAATGGCGGCTGAGGCCGGAAGGACCCTCGAGATCGAAACATTCGCATCGCTCCTTCCTTCCCTTCTCTGGAAGACATACAAACGGCCATGGAAGTATTAACTGTTTGTATTCAACTCGCGAGTCTTGAGTTAAGACAGTGAAGGACAGCATTGATTTGGATTGAAAGGCAGGGCGGCTTCGTCCTGCCTTGTTTTTTTGAAGACACGAATGGATCTTAGCAATCGAGTGATTGCCAAAATAAAATTCCAGATCTTAGCAATCGAGTGATTGCCAAAATAAAATTCCAGAGGACAAGGTTTTGCAGAGGCCTTGATAAGGGAGCTTTGACGTGTCTCAAAGACTAACCAACGAGGAATTGGAACAAAGGGTCAAAGAATTAGAAAATGAACTAGCTGCTGTCAAACGGGCAAACGATATAGCACGCGAAAAAGCAGTAATAGTTGACGCAATGATTGACGGCGTTCTGGTTTTTGATACTAACGGGTATCTTGTCTACGCTAACAAGGCATACCTGTATATGTTCGGGCTCAGTTCTGATGACATAACCGGCAAGCAATTGATGGAGATCCCCGGAATTGAAAAACAAACACCAGAAGAAGTGGAAAAATTCCTTCCGCTTCTCAAGCAGGCTTTCAATCGGGGCGCTTTAGGTCCAATAGAGTTATTGATCATGACCCAGGATGGTAGAGAAATTCCGTTGAGTCTGATGGGAGGAACAATAGAGAATGCCGGGGGGCGAGTCAACCACCTCGTCGTGACGCTCAGGGATATCACCGCTCAGAAGCAGGCTGAAGAAGAACTGAAATATCAAAAGAAGCATTTAGAATCGTTGATTAAATACAGCTTTTTCAGTTAGAAGAATCCAAAATAACAGGTAAAAATCTCGACGAAATAATAACGACTCAGGAATATTTAAAAGACGCAAAATCGTATACGAATAAGACTTTCAAAGGCGAAGCCATAAGCGGAAGCGGCAAACGATGTCGAAAAGACGGAACACTTATAGACACGGAATTTGTGGGGGCGCCTGTAATAATCGATGGAGAGGTGGTGGGAGCTTACGGGATATACAAAGATATCACCGAAGCAAAAAAGGCCGAAAAGGCCCTCAAGGAAAGCGAAGAACTTTACAGATTGCTGGCTGAAAACACGTCCGATCTGGTATCAATGTGTAATTATGAAGCCCTGTACACCTTCGCAAGTCCATCTTATGAAGCCGTGCTTGGATATACCGAAAAGGATCTTTT
>JAFDLS010000283.1 GCA_019306365.1 Deltaproteobacteria bacterium | reverse complement strand
ACGATGCCCTTTATGCTGTCAGCACCGGCTGCGGAGGTCCGGCTGATTCGCCCTGGCCGATGTTTCTTCATGACGTTAACCATACCGGGAGGCTTCCGAACACAACACCGCCAGACATTATCTCAACCGCGCCTGACAGCAGTGAGGCCGATGTGAGTGTTGACGCGATTATTACAGCAACTTTCAGTGAGGTTATGGATCCGGCCTCTATCACAGCGGATACGTTTCTCATCAGTGATGGCCTTTCAAATATCGCGGGTACGGTAACCTCGATCGGGAAAACCGCAATTTTTACTCCGGATTCCGATTTGAACTACTACAAAACCCATACAGCGACTATTACTTCAGACTCAATGGACCCCGATGGAAATCAGTTAGCTCAGGATTACAGATGGTCTTTTACGACTAAGGCCGCGCCTGGCAACAGTAGTCAAAATGGAGGCGGAACCGCTGGAGGCGGCTGTTTTATCTCAACCATAACCGCTAAATAAATGGGGCCGCCCCATCATCCGAAATTCTCCGAACAGGCTACCAGCCCTTGGTCCACATCTCATCGTCATCGTAGACCTTTTCATCCGCCATGTGCGCCTCCTGGGCGTCGGCTTCAATCTCACGGGCGGGATTAGGGTCGTTCAGAACTTCCCGGTAATACTCATGCTGGATGAGCAGGTTCATGACCTCATTGGTTCCCGTCCAAATCTGAGCGAGTCTGGCATCGCGAATCATTTTTTCAATCGGAAAAATATTGGTGTAACCTATACCGCCGATAATCTGCATGGCAAGATTGCATATCTCCCAACCAGCGTCTGTGGAGAATTTCTTGGCCTCACTCACAAGTCTTCGCGCTGAAGGCAACCCCGCGTCAACGGCTTGGCCCGCGGCGTGCACCAAGGCCCTGGCGGCGTCAAGCCGCGTTATGGCGTCCGCCACCTTGAAACTCACTCCCTGGAATTTTCTTATTTTTTGTCCAAAAGCCTTGCGCCGGTCGCTGTATCTCGCGGCGACCTCTAAAGCGGCCCGGGCCTGTCCCAGCGATCCCCCGGCCGAGGTAAGCCTTTCCGGGACCATCATGGTGTTAAATATCAGGGCCCCTTGATCGATTTTACCGATAAGATTTTCAGCAGGTACTTTAACATCCCTAAAAAGAAGACGTCCGGTACCACCCCCTCGCGTACCTAAAAGGCCATAAAGATATTTCGCCTCAACCCCTTCCCGGCCAGCTTCAATCAGCAGCAGGCTAATGCTCTCGTGCGGTTTAGCCTCAGAGTTTGTTTTACAATAAATGATAAAAAAATCAGCGCCGTCAGCCCCGACGATAAAACGCTTCTGCCCTCGAACGATAAAATGATCGCCCTTAAGCTCCGCTTTGGTAGTGGCTCCGAAAAAATCTGAACCTCCGCGAGGTTCGGTCAGTCCTTCAGCGGATACGAGTTCGCCCTTGAGCATGGGTTTTAAAAATCTCTCTTTTTGACCCTGGCTGCCGAAACTATGGAGAGCCTGACCGACGATGGAAGGCATACTGAAGGCGCATCCCAAGGATGATCCCAGGATTCCGATTTCCTCCAGGGCGGCAATCTCCGCCGTCCATTTTAAACCTCGGCCGCCAACATCTTTTGGGAATCTCAGTCCTAACAGGTTGCGATCCCCGAGAGCCTGTACAAACTCCCGGGGATAAGTGATTTCATTAAGGTCCATTTTTTTGAGCAAATCAGAAGAAACTTCTTTTTTGACAAAATCACGCACCTCCAGTTTTAGCGCTCTTTCCTCCTCAGTTAAGAGCACATCCTGCAGCATGGCTTATACCTCCCTTAGTTTTTTGGTTAAAAGTATTTTAAACAAGTTACCAAACCAAAAATCAGGGTCTTTTATCTTTAGGGCCGAAACTGTGGGGCAGAAGCTGAGAAAGCGAATAACAAACGTGATCCCCTTCAGGGCTCACGGCATAAACCATCAAATCCTCATCGTAGATTTGCGCAAATTCATGAAGGTACTGCCGACAGGCTCCGCATGGTAAAAGTGGAAAATGATGGTTTGAGATGATCAGGATCGCCTTGAAATGACGTTCACCGTGCACCACGGCGTGATCTATGGCTGAGCGTTCAGCGCAAACCCCAAGACCCGCGATAATACTTTCTGTATTGCAGCCAGGGTAAATATTCCCTTTGGCAGTAAGGACCGCGGCTCCCACCGGAAAGGAACTCACAGGTACGTGCGCTCTGTCCATGGCATGACGGGCCGAGGCACTCAGATCATTTAGTATCTGCGGATCTAACAATCTTATTTATCTCTCCTTAAAATTTTTTTTCTTACCATATCACATCTCCAAAACGGGAACCAGCAGTTTTGGGCTTGAAGTTATTAGCCATCCACCTCATAATACGCCCGTGCTGATTTGAAATCCGCAACCTACTTTTCTTTAAAAGGACGCACTCCCATGGAACCTGAACTCCTCCGCACCGCACAGCTGCGTCAAGCCATGTACCTGGGATTTTCCATCATTCAAACCGTTTGCAGCTCTGCCGCACCCCGCTTTGATGCTCGTTTTCGTTCCCTGCTGCGGTATTTCCGTGATGAAAAACAGGCCATCAAAGCCGAAATTAAAGAAACCAAGGCTGAGTACGCCGAACTCTATCTAACTCTATGGGAGAACGGTCCTTCCGGGAAATTCATTCCGCTGATCGTGGACGCGATGTTCCATGAATTCTTCAGACTGCATAAAAGCGATAATCCAATCGAAGCCCATCACGCTTTTTGCGCGGAAAGCAAATATTTTCCAGAACTTGATCAGAGGAGTGACGTTTACGAACGTCTGGTTTACATTTGTCAGGAATTAAAAATCGAGGCCATTGAGCTGGCTGACACCAGGACCTATCCTTCGCCCACGGTTAAAAAGCTGCGAAAGGATTTCCCGAAGCTTGAAAGCCGCAATCCGGCTTATAGGGAACTGATTCGTACAGCCGCCAAAGCCGCTCAGTCTTGCGCTCCAATTCTAATTACAGGTGAAACAGGCACCGGGAAAGAGGTGCTTGCCAAATTCATCCATAAGCAAAGCCCCAGGGCCAAGGGGCCCTTCATTGCACTTAACTGCGCGGCTATTCCTGATAACCTTCTTGAAAGCGAACTTTTCGGATATCGAAAGGGAGCCTTTACTGAAGCCCGGACTAATAAAAAAGGACAACTGGCTCAGGGAGAAGGCGGTACCGTATTTTTAGATGAAATTGGGGAAATGTCCCCGCGTCTGCAAGTAAAGCTGCTCCGGTTCCTTCAAGACCACTCTTTTTTACCCCTCGGCGCAACTAAACCAAAGCATCTGGACGTGCGGATTCTGGCCGCGACCAACCAGAACCTGGAAGAGGCTATGAACATGGGGAACTTTCGCCAGGATCTTTATTATCGACTCAACGTTTTTAATCTCCAGTTACCTCCTCTCAGAGAAAGGACTGAGGATATCCCATTACTAACAAACTTTTTTATTCGAAAATACAATCAAGAAAACCAAACCACGGTTCGCGGATTGAATCCAGGCGTCTTTAATTTACTTGCCGAATATGAATGGCCGGGGAATATTAGAGAACTCGAAAACATGATTCAACGGGCTGTGATTTTAGCCGGAAGCGGAAATATCGACCCGGAGCATCTCTCCTCCAGCCTGGCTGAATCTTCGAGGAAAAATCGAAAACCTGTTGAAATCATGTCACAAATGATTAATGAAAAAGCCCTGTGTGAAGCCATCAGTGAGGCCATGGCGCTGCCCAAAGACTTTAAGGGACATTCAAGACGTTTGGCCCAGAGCGTGCCTTTGTCACATGTGGTTCTTTTCTTTAAGGATACTGGCAGCCATCCTTTTCCCCCGCGAGCGTTTGCGGATCATATTTCCCCGCCTCACTGGCTCCACCGGCGTGATAAATTATCGGGTCAGATACTTAGAGCTTTGCACAAAGCCGATATTCTTGGCCATAATGGCCGGCGCGCTCAAGCAGCCCGTTATTTTCTGAATTCCCGCTTTTTATTATAAA
>JAFDLS010000282.1 GCA_019306365.1 Deltaproteobacteria bacterium | reverse complement strand
AGGCCAAAAATCCATAAGACTTTTGGCCGCCCTGAGTTCAGCCAAACGAATCCTAATTTTTCTCGCACGTTTGGTCCCGTGAATCTTTTCAAGCTGCTCCCCTTCATTGAAGGACTTGGCCAGCTTTTTATTCTTAAATGATATATTCAAACCAATCCCCAGTCAAGAAAAAAGGTTAACCTGATTGGTTAATTTTTTTATAAATTTCATGGAAGACCTTTCTTCAATTCCCGCTGCCATATTAAACGCGGTGGTGTCATAACCTGAGTCTTGAGCACACACTCATCGGTGTAGTTACCAACCTCGACTTGATTTCATACGAGAAATCCATGAGTTGTCTATGGGTTTCTCGTATTTTTGTCATAGACATCGATAGCAACACAGAAAGTTCCGCTCTTTGCCTTCCGGATTCTTCGCTATCGATGTTCGCCGTTCAGTTCATCCGCGACCTCCCGAAAGCTTGCCAGGGCCGCTTCGATATTTTCGACGATTTCCTCTGCCAGAACTTCCGGTTCCGGAAGGTTATCTAGGTCAGTCAGGTTGGCGTCTTTCAGCCATAAAATATCGAGGCTGGTTTTATCGCGGGAGATAATCTCTTTGTAACTGAACTTACGCCAGCGGCCTTCCGGGTTCTTTTCTGGGTGCCAGGTTTCTTTCCGTTCATGGCGGTTTGCCGGATTGTACAAGTCGATAAATTCCCGCAGGACATCGCAGTAGCTCCAGATTTTTTGAACTATGGATCCGGTGTTCATGGTGCCTGTTCTCCCAGTAATGCCTTCATTCTTTTGCCTTTTGCTGTCAGCCGATAGCGTTGCCCAGGATGTTTTGGTTTCTCAGGATATTTCTGCAGATAATTTTTCCGGAAGGTCGGCCGGTGCGAAAGTCCAAGTCCGGTCATCATTTCCGCAGCGGACATGAACTCTCCGCCCATGAGCAATAACAATGCCTTTACTTGGTCGGTTACTTGGTCGGCTGCTTGGTCGCTGCCGATATTCCCTATGACCTCACTTATTGCTTCGAGCATGAACGCCACGAACGGCGCGGAGTCGCTGATCTTTGTACTTTCCCCAATGGCCTCGTAGTATTCCTGCTGACGGGCATGCACCATGCTTTCCACAGGAGTGATGGCGAAAATGGGTTTCCATCTGGTGAGGATCAGGGTCTGCCATAGCCGTCCCATGCGGCCGTTACCGTCTGCAAAGGGATGGATGAACTCGAATTCGTAATGAAAAATCGAACTTGCCACCAGGGGGTGGCGTTCGCTGCGCTGGAGCCATTTGAAAAGATCACCCATCAGAATTGGCACCCGGCCTGCGGGCGGAGCAACATGGATGACCTCATTTCCACCCATGACTCCCACCCCGCCGCTCCGGTAGCGGCCGGGAGAATCCATCAGGCCCCGCATCATGATTTCGTGAGCCGAAAGCAGATCTGTTTCGCTGTTAGGGTCCCAATCTTCCAGCCGGTCGTAAACTTCAATGGCGTTTCGCGCCTCCTGTATCTCACGAGGTGGCGCAACCACCCGTCTGCCGTCCATGATGGCGGTGATCTGCTCTTCGGACAGGGTGTTGCCCTCGATGGCCAGAGAGCCCCGGATGGTGTTGCCCTCGATGGCCAGAGAGCCCCGGATGGTGCGGATGCGGTTGATCCGCCGCAGCCGCAGGTCGTCTTCCTGGGCCGGAAGCGAAAGACGGCCCACCATCTCGCAGATGTTACCAAGCATCCGCTCGATGGCCGGTGTGACGGTGCAGGGAGGGCGGTAGGTCATTTGCGTTGCCTCCGTTGGGGCGACCGGCGCGCCGTGCCCGTACAGGCTTCTTGCTCCGCCCTAATGCGCTTCAGGAGCTCCGAGGCAGGCTCGTCATTGGGGTCAAAGGCCTTTTTGAGGATGGATTGGCGGAGGGCTTCGGCTTTGCTTAGCTCTCTCTGCAGAGTATTCTGCACATTTTCTATGGTGGAAAATATGCGGTCTAATTTATCCGCTACAGCTATCATTTCTGCTTTTGAGCAAACAGGAAATAGATACTCCTTGATTAAATTCGTGTTCAAATTAGGCTGGGCAGCACCTTGATTAACGGAACGAAGCTTTCGTGTATTACTCATCCAAAAATAGTAATGATAAAGCAGAATATCTTCATCAACACCCAAAAATGCAGCTATGCCATCGTTAAAAGTAGTTTCAAATGTACAAATTTTAGGAACCCCAAGAGTAGCTCCACTGTTGGAGAGCAAAAGTGTATTTGCTTTTACCAATCTGGTTTTGGTAAGTCCTGCCTCCTTGATCGTAAAAGTGAAACTTTCCAAATACGGATTTGTGTCTCCCGTTATATCAGCCACCTTTAGGAATGGAATGTTACCACCATAGTATTTCGGATCACCTGCTGGTCTTGGTGAGCCGCCACGAACAACCTCACATAAATGTGCTACCCTGAACCACACCCACCCCTCCGGCAATTCCGGCAGCTCGGCCAGTTCTTCCTTGGTGAGCGGCGGCAGTTTCTTGGGCTTGCGGGGTTTGGTTGGCTTCCTGCCGGGTTTGCCCTGGGCCTCCCATTTCCTGACCGCCTGATTCCACTGGTCCAGTTGCTGCTGGTAGCGTTTTTCACGTTCGGCCTTGATGCGGGCCAGCAGTTCATCGGCGGATTCAAGTTCGTCTGCGTGTTCCTTTCGCCATGCTTCCGTGAGCCTGCCCTCAAAGGCGGCCTTCAGTAATGATTGGCGGTACAGCTCCAGCTTTTCGCGTGCCTTTTTCAGCTCGGCCACGCCCTTGTCCAACTCGGAGAATAGCTGCTCGATCTTGGCTACGATGCGGTGTTGTTCGGGGAGGGGGGCTACCATAACAGGATATTCACATAGTAACTTACCGCTAATAGCCTGAAATGTGCTTCCCGTTGCTTGTGCTGCAAGACCTCGATTGGAATATCTCAAATAATATAAAAGATATTTAGAAGGCATATCATCCATGGGACGAATAGCTGCAAGACCACGTCCAATTGCACAATGAACATTGGCCAGATTGGTTGGACCTACAGGGGCTCTTATAGAGAAGAGAATGTCGCCTGGATATGCTTCTTTTTTAGGAAGAGTGCACCATTTTTTGATAATTGGATATATCTCACCAAATTCTGCTTTTCCTTGAAAAAATGGCAACCCTTCCCCTCTCTCATTGTATGAGTGTCCCGGAGGGCTCTGCCCCTGGACTACTGTTGCAATCTCTTCCAATGAGATTTGCATCCATGGATATGGCAAAGAACTTGTCATGCCGCGAGCACCTCGTTCATCTCGTCAATGATCCGGTCCATGTCCTCGCCAAAGAGCTGCCACATTTTCCCCAAGCCGCCGTTGGCGTCAAAGGGCGCCAGTTCCAGGTCGTCCCGTTCCAGGTGGTGGGACGCTGCAATGTGGTCGCGGATCATGCGCAGCCAGGACATCTGCTCCTCGGTGAATTTTTCTCCGGCTCTCTGGTGGCGCCTGAAGATCCATGTCTTGAAATTGCGGTTCACGGTTTCTGAAAACGGGGTCAGCTTGCCGTCGATGCCGGTCACCCGGCGGATAAGGGAAACCAGGGCGGTCAGTTCGCTCACGGGCGATGTGCCCTTGACATCATCAAGCATGGCGAAAGCCTCCCAGACACGGACTGGGGCCAACTTAGGCCTGTCGGTGCGCAACTTTTCCAAGACATCCTGCAGCATCTGGAAAGTGACTTCCCGGCGGCGGAAAGGTTGCTCAAAGAAGATGCGCAGCGCCAGCAGCTCATCTTTGTTCTCCCGCAGAAAGTCGGCAAACTCCCGGGTGAGTTCTTCAGCGTTTTCCCTGGCGTCGCCATCCCATTCTGCCCGGACGAGCTTGTCAATGTTCTGGTTGTCAATCACCTGCTCGTGACTGCGGCGGATATTTTCCAGCATTTCATTCAGTTCGCCGTTGAACACGGCTGTTGCCTGTTTCGCCAGGGTCGAGGCGGCCTGTTTTCGCTGTTCTTCGTCCGGTTCGGCATCGGACGGCAGGTTGTTTTCCTGCCGGGCCTTCTGGTCGATGCGGTCCGGGTCAACCGCGTCCAGCAATTCACGGGTGATCTGCGGCAGGGGCTCCTTGCGGGTCAGCCGGTGTTCGGCCGGGTGTTCCAGCTCCGCGGCCTCGTCCAGAGGTTCGTCTTTGAGGATAGAGTAAAGACGCTGAATGGTTGAAATAACCACCTGACTTGAGTCGGCCATATAGCTGGATGAAAGGCGCTGCACGTTATACAGCTCGGTGAATTTACGGTTATCGTCGCTTGGCAGGTAGGCCATAAACTCCTGTTCCGCCTGCTCGCCCAGGTTTTTGGTGTCCACCAGAAAAAGAATGCGGGAAGCATTTGCATATTTAAGCAGGCGGTAAATAGAGGTAATGGCCGTGAAGGTCTTGCCTGCGCCGGTTGCCATCTGGATGAGGGCGCGAGGGCGGCCTGCCTTGAAGGATTCTTCAAGGCGAGTGATCGCCTCGACCTGTACCTTGCGCAGCCCATCGGTTGCCAGGGACGGCAGTTTTTGCAGGCGGGCGCGCAGGGTTTGGGATTGCTGTGTCCACTCAGTCAGCGTCTGCGGCTGATGAAACCAGAATACCTCACGAGATCTGGGCTTGGGATCGCGTTCATCGCGGAACAGCGTGATTTCACCGGTGCTCTCGTAAAGTAAGGGCAAAGGTTTATTGTCTTTGATCCATTTATTGTCTTTGATCCATTTCAGGTTGGCCGTGGCATATTTTGCAGACTGTTCTGCCACCACATTGATATTCTGACCCATTTCGGGGCGCTTGGCCTCGATGACGCCGATGGGCTTGCGTTCAACAAAAAGCACATAATCCGCTGGACCGCTATCAGTGAGATATTCCCGCACCGCAATGCCCTTGGCACGGCCAAATTCGATCTGGTTTTTGTCTTGTACTGACCACCCGGCTTGAGTGAGCATCCGGTCAATACGGTCACGGGCAATCTGCTCTGGTGTTTTGTTGGGTTCGCTCATAAGCAGCCCCTTGGCTTGTACCTATTTTTCACTG
>JAFDLS010000053.1 GCA_019306365.1 Deltaproteobacteria bacterium | reverse complement strand
AAGAATTTACATGCGCAGCTTGCGGTAAGGAGTATGAAGGCGACGCCGTAACCGGGGTCACCGAATGCAGGGTTTGCCGCCGAATGCACTGCGACGGATGCCTTGATGAGTTGGGACGCTGCGCCGAGTGCGTGGAGGAAGAAGAAAAGGAATCATCCGATTGAATACTCTCCAGATCGAGTAATTAATCGGATTTATTTTTAGGTGAGACAGCGGCTTTTAGCGAGGCAGAGGGATACGTACGCGGGATTACGGGATGGCTAAGGTGGTCTTTTAATAATTGAAAATATTTTTAAATCTTGACATTCGTTTCAGGATTGTTAGAATACCGGTCTAAATCACAAATACCATAAAAAGACGCTAACTAAAGAACTTCAAAGCAGGTAACGATCACTCTCGATGTTAGATCGCCTGTCATTGAGTATTAATCCAAAGAAAAAGATTTATTTCTAGTGTGCGTCTACTGTTGGACTTGAAAAAAGTCACTGAGGGCATTTTTATATGGAAAGTCAAACGGACACATCGAAACCTGTTCTCGAAGTGGAAGGGTTAAAAGTTCAATTCAGGACACGCGATGGGCTTGTAAAGGCGGTGCGTGACATAACGTTCAAGCTTTTCCCCGGCGAAAATTTGGGCATTGTAGGTGAAAGCGGTTGCGGTAAATCGGTTACGGCTCTTTCCATTCTCCGGCTGATACAATGTCCGCCCGGTAATATTGAGGCCAACCGGATCACTTTTAATGGAACGGACCTTCTTCATTCCAGTGAGAGAGAGATGAGGAAAGTTCGAGGGAACCATATATCCATGATTTTTCAAGACCCCATGACCTCCCTTAACCCTGTTTTAACCATAGGCAAACAGATGAGTGAGGTTATTGAACTGCACATGGGACTTAAGGGAAAGGATCTAAGGAGCAGATGCATTGAATTACTTCAGATGGTTGGGATTTCAGCTCCCGAGATGAGATTGAAATCATATCCGCATCAGCTAAGCGGCGGGATGAGGCAAAGGGTGATGATAGCCATGGCCATCTCCTGCCACCCCAGTATTCTTCTGGCTGATGAACCGACCACAGCCCTGGATGTAACCATCCAGGATCAAATTCTCCGGCTATTGCTTTCACTTTCCAGAGACCTTCATATGGCCACGATTCTGATCACCCATAATTTCGGCGCGGTGGCCGGGACAACAAATCGTATCATTGTCATGTACGCCGGAGAGATCGTTGAGATGGCGTCCTCGATGGAACTCTTCCATAACCCGCTTCATCCCTACACGATAGGCCTGCTTCAGTCTATCCCTCGAGTATATGAAGAAGAACAGGCGAGGCTGTATTCGATAAAAGGAAGACTCCCCAGTCCAATAAACCTGCCTAAGGGCTGCTGTTATGCCCCAAGGTGTGAATATGCCTTTGACACCTGTATGAATCTTTATCCCACACTTGAGGAAAGGGAATCCGACCATTATGTATCATGCTGGAAGGTTTTATAATGACTGAAGGTAATGAAATAATATTAAAGGTTAATGATCTGAAGGTACATTTCCCAATAAAAATTGGCCTCCTGCCCGGTAAGGGCAACCTTCTAATCAAGGCTGTTGATGGTGTCAGTTTTAATCTGAAAAGAGGAGAAACTCTGGGGCTGGTAGGAGAGAGTGGATGCGGAAAATCTACGACAGCCAAGGGGGTGCTTCAACTTCATAGGCCAACTGACGGTCAGGTGCTTTTTCAGGAACAGAATCTTGTTAAGATTAAGGGTGAAACCCTTCGTAAAGCCAGGCGGCATATGCAGATGATCTTCCAGGACCCTTATGCGTGCTTGAATCCCCGCATGATGGTGCGAAAAATTATCGAAGAGCCGATGTGGGTACATGATATTTACAAGAATTCCAAGGAAAGAAAAGACAGAGCCCTGGAAATGATGGCTCTGGTTGGACTGAGTTCCATGTATGCCAATCGCTACCCGCATGAGTTCAGCGGCGGCCAAAGGCAGCGTATAGGTATTGCCCGCGCCCTGGCAGTTAGACCTGAATTCATTGTTTGCGATGAACCGGTGTCAGCGTTGGACGTTTCCATTCAAGCTCAGATCATAAATCTTTTGGAAGATCTTCGCGATAAGTTTAATATCTCATATCTCTTCATTTCCCATGACCTTTCTGTAGTTAAGCACATCAGTCACAGGGTGGCGGTCATGTACTTGGGCGAAATCGTGGAGTTTGCGCAAAAAAACGAATTGTACGCCAAACCGATTCATCCATATACTCAGGCGTTACTTTCGGCTCTTCCCATTCCAGATCCGGCTCTGGAAGCTAAAAGGACATCAATTGCCCTGGCGGGTGAAACTCCCAGCCCGATTTTTCCTCCCTCAGGGTGTAAATTTCACCCCAGGTGTTCCAGAGGGGATAAAGTCTGCTCTGAGTCAGAGCCTGAATTTTTAGAGGTGTCACCCAACCATTACGTCTCGTGTCACCATCTTTAAAAAGGGTAAATTTTTCTTGATTGGGGCAAAATAATAACTCTCCCGTGTGAATTTATACCGGAACCTGGGCTTCATCCGGAAACATCATAGAACCTCCCGAATCTTCGAGGGAGGGTTTCAAGTCCCGCATACGCCTGGCGTGCTTTACCGCCATTCTCCCTTAAGTTAAAAAAGGCACAGAAATAACATTAAAGTGATTGCCAGAAAGTTTCTCATCAGTGTATAAATTTTTCAGATGATTGAATTCTGTCTTCAATCGAAACCAGTTTTGACAATCATTCTGTTCACGACAACGGCGAAAAAAATACACGGAAACATAACAGGAATTTCTTCCCGTGATATATTAACCGTACTAAACTATGTTAAAACCCGGGCGGTAATGCTGGACGAGATACGGACAGTGCTGGGTGGAATTAGTCCATACCGTAAAGTTATGTGGGTGTTTCAGGGGTTATCAATCAATGAGGAGATGAGAAAATGGATGTTTCATGGGACAAAGTCAAAACGGAGGCTGTAAAATTTCTTCAGGACTACATCAGGATCAGCACGGTCAACCCCCCAGGCCGGGAGAAACCAGCCGCGGATTTTTTAAGTCATATCCTTGAGGCCGAAGGCCTTGAGGTTGAAACCTATGCCGCTGAACCTGAACGTCCAAACCTTATCTGCCGGTTAAAAGGAGACGGGTCCAGGAAGGGATTGATACTGCTGCACCATATGGACGTGGTGCCGGTGGAACCTGAAAACTGGAGCGTTGAGCCTTTTGGCGGTGAGATAAAAGACGGTTTCCTCTGGGGCAGAGGCACTCTTGATATGAAAGGCCTTGGCATCCTTGAACTGATGGCTTTCCTTTTGACGCATCGGCTGTCTCTGCCTTTGAAAAGAGATCTCATTTACATGGCTGTGGCCGATGAGGAAACAGGAGGCAGACAGGGAGCTGAATGGCTTGTTAACAATCATCCCGATAAATGCGAGGCCGAATACCTGCTTAATGAAGGCGGGATGGGCTGGATCGCTAATGGCCTGTCAGGCTTTTTTTGCGGAGTTGGCGAGAAGGGTCCGCTCTGGCTGCGAATTTGGGTCGAAGGTCCGGCGGGTCATGGCTCGGTTCCGCTCGAGGACAACGCATGCGTTCGCCTGGTAAATGCTTTAACCCGTATCGCCAGCCATGAACAACCTTTGCGGATCGTCCCCGAGATGAGAGTCTACCTGGCCAAGGTTGGAATCGATCCTGACACTTCCCCAAATGAACTGGCCGGTCACGGCATGCTGGCCTTACCGCCTATCGCGGCCATGTTTCATAATACTATCAGCCTGACAGGACTGAGCGCGGGGCAAAAGGTAAATGTTATTCCCTCCCGAGCTGAGGCCACTCTTGACTGCCGTTTGCTGCCCGGGGCGGATGAGTCGAATTTTATGTCGGAGCTCAAGCGGGTAATGGCGGATGATAAGGTACAGATTGAAGTGATTGAAGGGTTTGAGGCTTCTAGCTCGCCCCCTGATACCGAAATGTATCTATGCCTCGAAGCGGCCCTGGACGAGTGTTATCCGGGTATCGCGGTCTTACCCACCATTTCACCTGGGTTTACTGACTCCCGCTGTTTCAGAAAGCTTGGCTGCCATTGCTACGGGCTCTCTCCTATACTGGTTGAGCGTGACATACTCTCAACCGCTCATGGACATGACGAACGAATACCGCTGGATGATCTTGAAAAGGGGATCATGGTTATCTTCGAGATGATCAGGCGGCTCAACGCCGAATAATTGTAATCGAAAGACAGGGTTTAGAGCGTTTGTCATAAATAAGTTCCGTTTGGCTTTGGGGCAGGAGGATATATAGTTTTGGCCGTTCTCCTAAGCCACCTTACGATAAACGCCAAAACATCATGTAATTGCCGTTTTTTAAATCATGACAGCCGTTGTTAGAACCTTGGTTTACCATAGTAATCAAACGGAACTTAATTTTGGCAATTACTATAATTCCCAACGGCTTGCCGCAGGCTCCATTCTTTATTTTCCTTCTTCTGGGGAGGGGATGTGGGCGAACGGAAAAATCAAATCAGGTTTGTTTTAGTTTGGGAACCTTTATCATCGTGGCGGAAACGAAGGCGACAACGTAGGAGATCAGGAAGGCTATAAAAACATGCTGATAGGCTTCAAGGGAGTAGCTGCCAGAGGTGAGGCGGGCCGTCCTGTCCATTAAAAAACCGGTGAACGGCTGGTAAAGAGCGGTAGCCAGAAACGCGGCCGGGTTCATAAGTCCAACCGCTGTGCCTGTGAGCCAGGGCGGAAAAAGTTCTTTAACAATAGTCATAAACAGAGGAAGAGCGCCTCCCCCGAAAAAACCCATGATCAAAAACAGAGGAATGATCACCCCTGAAAGAGTTCCCGGCTTTAATAAAATTAAAATAATCCAGGAGAAGATATTCAGGCTAAGCGCCGCAAGGAGAATCGGTTTGCGGCTCAGGTCGAGCTTGTCGGTTATAAAACCGAAAGCCGGCGCTCCGATCATAAATCCAAGGGGAATCATCATAAGCATACTCCCGGCCTGAACCCGGCTTAAACCATGAACATCCATTAAATAGGGTACAGCCCATAACCCTTGAAAACTAAGTCCTGCTCCGGAAAAGAAGGCTGAGATCGTGATCATCCAGAAGCTGGGTTCCATCAAGACTAACCCCAGCCGTTTCAGGGTACTGATATTTTCCGAAGCTGTATCTCCCGCCGCGTGTTCCTCAACGGTTAACTCCCCGACTGGAAGCCAGCCTTTCTCTTCCGGTTTGTCCCGTACAATTACCCAACAAATCAAAGCTAACAACAATGAAAGCGCGCCCAGGGCGACAAAAGATATACGCCAGCCCAAAAACAGCACCAGATAGGTCAAAGGCAGAGCCCCTGAAAGGTTGCCGAGGCTGCCTATAGCCAGGAAAATTCCGGTCAAACTCGCAAATTCATTGGCCCTGTGCCATTTTGAGAATATTTTCAGGGTTGGGATAAATACCCCGCCCACGCCGGCGCCGATCAGGGCTCTCCCCAGTATGGCCATGTTTTCATTGGTCGCCAATCCGAAGATCACTCCTCCGGCACAGGCTGTTGCTGTAAAGATGGTAATTACGCGCCTGGGTCCTATGGTGTCTGTAAGCACGCCAACTGGCGGCTGAACCGCTGAATACATCAGAAAATAGGCGGAGGCTATCATGCCCAGGGTCATGGCGTCGGCGTTAAAAGCTTGAGCCAGGTCGCGGGCGATGACGGTCGGGGCGACACGATGCAGGCAGGCCATGAAATAGATGGCGCCCACAACCGCAAACATGACCCAACGATATTTTAAAGGGTCATTGAAAATGCCGTGTTGGATTTTTAACTTTTCCAAGATCTCTCCTATAGCTGAGGGTTCTTGCGTTTCTTCAAGGAACAAGCAGGAGTAAGAGTGTTTGTCATAAATATGTTCCGTTTGGCCTTGGGGCAGGAGAAGATTTAATTTCGGCCATTCTCGTAAGCCGCCTTACGACAAACGCCAAAACATCATGTAATTGCCATTTATTTTATCATGGCAGCCGTTGTTAGAGCCTTGGTTTACCTTTGTAATCAAACGGAACGTAATTCTGGCAATTACTATAGGTGATTCCTGACAGACTATGCAGGTTTTTTACGAAAAGCCTTGAAATCCGGCTTACGTTTCTCCCTGAAGGCGGCGATTGCTTCCTGGTTCTCGGCTAAACCCACCCTGCTCAACAAGCTCTCGTTCTCGCTCTTAATCACTTGCCGAATTTCCGTTTTCGCGGCCATCACGGCTCCGGGCGGATTTTCCGCGTAACTTTCCGCCAGCCGCAGGGCTTCTGGCATGAGTTTCTCGGGCTCAACCACCTTGAGCACTAACCCGATTCTCAGGGCTTCCTGCGCGTCGATCGTACGGCCTGAGAGTGAGAGGTCGAGAGCCGATTGCATGCCTACGATTTGGGGAAGAAAAAAAGTGCTGCCAAGTTCAGGGACAAGACCGACCTTGACAAACCGCATCGAAAAGGACGCAGCCGTGGAGGCGATGCGGACGTCGCAGACGAGGGTTCGCGTTAAACCGGCCCCGATGGCGTAACCATTGATAGCGCACACAATGGGTTTGGAAGCATATACCTGCTCCACCCATTCGAAACGCGGATTCGGGATCTCTGGCTGGGGAGTGTCTCTTTTTTCAAACCTCGAGATATCGGCTCCGACGCAGAAAGACTTGCCTGCCCCGGTGAGCACTATTGCGCCTATGTTTTCGTCATGGTTGGCCGCGTCAATGGCTTCACATAATTCGTACCGCATTTGATTACTGATAGCGTTCCTGCGCTCTGGCCTGTTAAGAGTGATAACCGCCGCGCCACCTTCCCGGTTAAACAATAATGTCTCGTATTTCATAAGAATCACCTTTTCAATGTTATCAAAAGGTATGGTCTTTAAGTCCACCTCAGAAATTCGTAATCCAAATGAAATGATTTTAAGATCGTGGATAAATGAGTTTCGGCTACTTTAAGATAAAAAGGTCTGTATGTCAAAAGCAGTATGGCGACTTTTATTAAAAGGCCGTTTGAAACCCCTGCGAACGCATTTTAGCGCTTGTCAAAACTTGGTTCCAATAGATTTCGATCGAAGTGGGAAGTCTTAAAGACCTTAATTCCTCTGTTTGGAAGAATTGACTTTGGACCTTTAACTTGATACTGTGTCACTTCTTTTTTAAGAGTATGCTCAGGACTTGTTTCGTTTCAGTTTCCCTGGGATACTGGCGGTGAAAGCAAGCTAAGCGGAGAGTTAGGAGCATGCATTTACTGTTTGAAAAAAGTTAAAAAATTTATAGGAATGGGGGGAGGTTGATGATCAAGCTCGTTTTTTGCCTTCGGCGTTTGCCTCATCTTACAAGAGAAGAATTTCAGAAATACTGGCTGGAGTCTCACGGGCCGCTCGTACGCAAACACTCCAAGGCCATGGGCGTGAAGCGTTATGTTCAGGTTCACACAACATTGGACGACACGGTCAACGATGAAATGCGCAACGTGCGCGGGGGACCGGAAGCCTATGACGGTGTGGCTGAACTCTGGTGGGAAAGCTTCGAAGCGCTGGCAGAGGCCTATTCCAAGCCTGAGGCTGGACAAGCCGCAGAGATACTTCTTGAGGATGAGAGGCGTTTTATAGATCTTGAGCAGTCCCCGCTGTGGTGGACTCAGGAACATGTGATCGTGGATCAATAGTCGCTTAATATTTTTTTCATTTAGGTGAAACCCGGCAGATTGCAGCCTTAAACCCAAGAGCGTTGGCAAGCGCCATCGACCTTAGCGCATTCTGTTAATGAAGAGCTTTAAGGTCGCATGGGGAAATAAAGTGGCGCGACCGTCGTTGGTCTTCCGCCGCGAAGTTATTACAAACCTAATAACACCTGAAAGGAGTAAGATAATGCCTATCCGTGATCTGGACATCAACCTCACCGATGAACAGAAAGCTATGCGCGATACAATCAGGAAGTTTGGATCTGAAGTGATGCGCCCGGCAGGTATCGAATTGGACAAACTTGATGATCCCTCAGAGGTAATCGCTGAAGGATCAGTTTTATGGGACGTTTATCGAAAATATCGTGAAATAGGCCTTCATAAAAGAAGCATACCCAAAGCTCTTGGCGGCATGATGGAGGATATGGATATAATGTCGTCCATTTTGATGGCTGAGGAAATGGGCTACTGGGATTCCGGTCTGGCCATCAGCTTTGGCGTGGACGGTATGCCTTTTGCCCTGGCCGCTTTATCTCCGGACCCGGAGCTGCAAAGTTGGGCGCGCGATTATGTCGAGGATACTGAATGCAAGATGACCGGGTGCTGGGCTATCACCGAACCGGACCACGGTACAGATTGGCTTTTGAGAAGTGAGGCGACGAATTGTTCGGAGTGTGTGCCCAATGTCAGAGCCGAATTAAAGGGAGACGAGTACATTCTTAATGGCCAGAAGTCAGCCTGGGTGAGCAACGGCACCATGGCCACTCACGCCAATCTTCACGTGAGTCTTGACCCGTCTAAAGGTATGGCCGGGACTGGCCTGGCCGTGGTTCGGCTGGATCTGCCAGGTATCTCGAGAGGTAAGCCATTGGACAAAATCGGGCAGCGTCCCCTGAACCAGGGAGAGATTTACTTTGACGATGTCAAAATACCCAAAAATTGGATGATCGTCCCTGATCCCGCTTTGATCGAAGGAACCGGTGAAATGGGTTTGGCCCGCGTCAATGGAGGTATGGGTATCACCTTTGCCGGGTTGGCCAGGGCCGCCTTTGATGAGGCTTTTAAATATTCCAAGGAGCGCGTACAGGGCGGTATGCCCATTTTTGAGCACCAGAACATCAAGCTCAAACTTTTCAAGATGTACAAGATGGTTGAATCCGCGTGCGCTCTATCTCGCCGCATGGCGCTTTACAACGCCGCGAATCCTTTAGCGCCTTCAGCTCCGCCTGCCGTGGCATCCAAGGTTCTGTCCACTGAGACGGCCTTCCAGGTGGCGAGTGAGGCCATTCAAATTTTTGGAGGCAATGGTCTGAGTAGGGAGTACCCCGTTGAAAAGATGTTTAGAGACGCCAGGGCGGCCATGATCGAGGATGGAGTGAATGAAACCCTGTCCATCGCCGCAACGGAATTTATGTAAAGAGACCTGGCCGAATACCCGGCTGATGAATTGGGCTGCCTTGCTCTGTAAGCGATTGATTATTTAATAATTGTTGATTCCCGGGTGTTTTTATATTAAGAAGGGGTTTCCGGCACACTTGATTGGAATCTCCAGTAGGAGATTCCAATATAAAATAATTTATTGATTAGAGGGAGGCAATCATAATGATAAAGGTGGTAGTTAATGGTTGTCATGGCCGAATGGGGCGTGAGGTGGCCGGGGCGGTAGAGAGCGCCCCTGACCTCGAACTGGTTGGTCAAACCGATCTTGATGATGATCTGGAGGCGATCATTCGAGAAACGCAGGCCGATGTTGTCGTCGACTTCACGGTCCCTGCGGCCCGGATGGACAATTTCAAGAAGATCATCAATGCCGGCGCGTGTCCGGTGGTGGGAACGACCGGTTACACTGAAGCGGAAATCAATGAACTCGCGGCCTTGTGTCAGGAAAAAAAGATCGGGGCCATCATTGCCCCCAATTTCGCTATTGGCGCGGTTTTACTCATGAAATTCGCGACAGAGGCGGCCAGGCACCTGAGTGAAGCGGAAATTATCGAACTGCATCACGACAAAAAAGAGGATTATCCGTCAGGCACAGCGGTCAAGACCGCCCAGTTAATGCTGAAGGAACGGGACCGGTTTAATCAGGGTGTCAATGATAAGGTGGTTACCCTGGAGGGGGCCCGAGGAGCTGAAACCGGTGGGATTCGTATACATTCAGTGCGGTTACCCGGCCTGGTGGCGCATCAGGAAGTGATTTTCGGATCCCTGGGTCAGACCTTGACTATCAGGCATGATTCCATCAGCCGGGAATCGTTTATGCCCGGAGTGGTCATGGCCGTGAAGAAGGTTAAGGAAATAAATGAATTAATTTACGGACTTGAGCATATCATCTGAATTCGAGAAAAAACAGAGCGGGGCCAGCCTGCGGCAACAGTTTTGTCTCTCTCTTTAACCGTTCAGAGGCCTTAGACCAAATTGTTACTTGACACTTTATTCAGCTTCGAATAATATCACTCCACTTGATGAGTAAGTAGCGAAACTGTGTACCATTAACTTTGGAAGATATTCACTGACAGAACTTTTTTACGGATGCAACACGATCTAATACTTAGATAGAGCAAAAGAAAGACGTGGGATCGTATAAGAAATTCATCCCGCTTTATAAAAGTAAAATATCAGTAACTCTCATCCGTAATAGAATTTATCGTGCAACAATAAAAAGGCATTCGGTATTATGCTTAGGGTCGGTATGTTTCGTGATGAGTCGCCCTGCCAATGACTGGTTGGTATAAATGATAGAAGCCGAAAATTTAACTAAATATTACGGAACTTTTTTAGCTATTGATGATGTCAGCTTCGAGGTTGGCAAGGGAGAGATTGTTGGTTTTTTAGGCCCCAATGGCGCGGGGAAGACGACCACCATGCGTATCCTTTCGGGCTTCATGCCGCCTACCAGTGGTACGGCGCGTGTGGCTGGACACGATATTCACTCACAGTCGCTTGAAGCTCGAAAATGTATCGGCTACCTTCCCGAGACTGTTCCCATTTATAAAGATATGACGGTTGAGGGTTTCCTTCGTTTCTATGGCAAAATTAGAGGCATGGACAAGCGCCGTCGGGAGTCCAGGATTCAGGAAGTCATGCAGCTTTGCAGGATCGAAGGCTATGCCCGAACGTATATACATAAGCTTTCGAAGGGCTACAGGCAGTTGGTTGGCGTGTCTCAGGCCATTCTGCATGAGCCTGATGTTTTAATTCTGGATGAACCCACTATAGGTATCGATCCCAGGCAGGTGGTTCAGATCAGACAGCTTATAAAGGACCTGGGCCAGGAGCACACCGTTATTATAAGTACTCACATCCTGGCCGAGGTAAGCATGATATGTGAAAGAATCATGATCATGGATCATGGAAAAATTATGGCTGTCGATAGCGCGGAAAACCTCTCGCAAAGGCTCAAGGGCGCTCAAAAGATAGAGATTGAGGTAAAGGGCCCGGCTGAATCGATCGCTTCACGTCTACGGGATGTAAAAGGTGTTTTCGAAGTCACGATAGAAGGATCGGGTGATCAGAGAAAATTTGCGGTTGAGTGCGCTCCGGGCGAGGATATTCGGGATGAATTGGCCTCAGCCGTTGTTGAGTCCGGTTTCAGCCTTTTGGGACTGAAATCTTATGAGATGAGTGTTGAGGATATTTTCCTCAAATTGACGAATAGGGAAGAGAATTAATTTGGTACGCAATACTTTAGCCATTGCCGGCAGGGAATTCAGGGTTTATTTTGGTTCTCCCCCGGCATATCTCATCACCGCGGTCTTCCTGGTTATTACCGGGTATGGATTTGGCTGGACGTCGGTCACATACATGGAAACAACCATTCAGGGATTCTTAGGATGGGGCAGTTTTTTCCTGCTTTTTCTGGGTCCGGCGTTGACCATGCGTCTTTTTGCCGAAGAAGAAAAAATGGGCACCATCGAACTTCTTATGACGTCGCCGGTGCGGGATATCGAGGTTGTTCTCGGCAAGTATCTGGCCAGTTTGGGCACACTCCTCATGATGCTGGCCATTACTCTGTATTACCCCTTGCTTCTCGCCTGGTTCGGAGATCCGGACTGGGGACCAATCGCCAGCGGGTATCTCGGGATTTTCCTGATTGGAGCCGTTTTCCTTTCTATTGGAATATTCTCTTCCACTCTAACATCAAATCAAATCGTGGCATACGTTGTGGGCAGCGCTATAGTGCTGGTGCTGTGGTTCATCGGTCAAGCGGCTGGTGTAGCCGGTGATAAGGTCGGCGTCGTTTTTCGTTATATCTCAATTTCCAGCTATTTCCCCGCTTTTGGCCGCGGCATTATCGACACCAACGCTTTGATATACTTCTTGAGCATTATCGCGGTCTTTCTTTTTCTGACCATTAGATCCCTCGAAACAAGGAGATGGAGATAGGTGAGCAGAGTCCGTTCCTTTCTAATCGCCGTTAGGACTCTGGCCGTTATTCTCGGCGCGGTCAGTATTTTTGCCGCTGCTCTTGTTCGTTTCTTCCTGCCGGAACTTACAAACTCGGCTTTGGGCCTTGTTATCATGGGCGCGGCCCTTATTCTAATTTTCTGCTTGGGTTCATTGAGCGAAATTAAGACTTTTCTGTTCAGCAAACAGGGTCGATATAGTGTAAATACCACTATTATGATTGCCGTGTTTGTGGCCATTCTGATTCTGGCCAACTTCTTTGGATTGACCAATCATCGTCGTTTCGACGTCACTGCTTCCAGTAAATTCACCCTGGCGACGCAAACTCAAAGGGTTATCAAAGAATTAAAACAGCCCGTTCAAGTCATCGGCTTTTTCCCGGAAGTGGCAAACCTTCGAGCGGCCAAGGAGGCGGCTCGAAACCTGCTCGATGAGTACAGGTATTTCAATCGCAAACTAAGTTACAAATTCGTGGATCCAGACGCCAAGCCCGGCCTGGCGAAACAGTATCGAGTGCAATATAACGGTTCACTGGTTTTTTTAAGCCGTGAACGTCAAAAGATTGTGCTAATTCCCAATGAACAAAATTTTACCGGGGCTCTCCTCGAGGTCACCGGCGTAAAAGCGAAAAAAGTTTATTTTTTAAGTGGTCACGGCGAACGGGATATCAACAATGTACGTGAAACCGGCTACAGTGTCGCGCGTATGGGTTTAATCAGGGATTTGTATAAGGTCGATTCGCTTAATCTCACCTTGAACCCGCAAGTTCCGCAAGATTGCGCCGTCCTGGTTATTGCCGGGCCAAAGAAGGCCTTACCAAAGGCTGAGACCGAGGCCATCCTGAATTATCTTAAGGGAAACGGGAAGGTCCTACTGCTCGCTGATCCAAATCCTCCAGCGGAAGTAAATGAGATATTAGCCACATGGGGAATCGCGGTCGGCCGGGGCCGCATAGTAGACAAAATTGCTTACGTTTCCCCGGATAAAACCACTCCAGCTGTTTTTAGGGATAAATATCCACCCGTTGTCGTTACCGCTGGTTTGGATACCACCTACTTTCCTGAAGCTTCATCCGTTGTTTTGACCAAAGAGTTGAAAAGAGTTATTGACAGCATGAAAGAACAGGCCAAAGGGCAGGAAAAACAGCCTGAATGGCCTTTGTCGCCCGCTCAGTATGGCAGCCTCGTTGTTCTGCCGGCCATTCTGACGACCGAGTCCAGCTGGTTGGAAACCGACTCGAAAGAAGAGCGGTTTGATAAAGACACTGATGTCCAGGGTCCGCTTGCCCTGGGAATACTGATGATAGCGTCGGCGCCTTTAAGTGAGGAAGCCCCAGCCAAAAAACAGGGTGAAGAGAAATTAACCAGAATCGTGATTCTTGGTGATTCGGATTTTGCTTCAAATCAGCATATCCAAAATGGTGGTAATGGTGACCTTTTTCTGAATTCAGTCAACTGGCTGGCAGAGGAGGAGCATCTTATCTACGTCAGGCCTAAACCTTTCACCTTTCGAAGATTGGTCATCAGCAAAGACGCCTCACGGTTTATTCGGTTTTCCAGTGTTGCACTCCTTCCTTTTCTTTTGGTGGTCTTGAGTGCGATTATTTGGATTAGAAAAAGGTAAAGGCACTTTGCGGTGAGCTTTAAAAGTACATTTGTCCTTGCAGCTATCCTGGTGTTACTGGCCGGGTTCATGTTTTTCAGCCGTTTCATGAAACCTCAAGAAACGGTGGAAGAACCGCCTGAAATATGGTCTGTTGAAGAGGAATCGATCGAAAAGATCGATATGCGTCTCCCCGGTGCGGACAAGAGTGTTTCTTTTGTAATTGGTTCTGATGGCTACTGGGATTTTAATGAACCTGGCAGACCGCCGGTAAGTCTGAAGCGTTGGGGCGGTATCGTTTTGCTGCTCACCGGACCGCAATCGAGAAGACTAATCGCACAACAGATGAATAATCCCGATGATTTTGGTCTGGTCAATCCGCAACTGATCATCAATTTAGGTATTCGCGGCAAGAAAGGCCTGGAAATACACATTGGTGATGCGACACCGAACGGGGACGCCTTTTACGTAAGGGTCAAGGGATCTGATCAGCTTTATCTGGTTGATCAGACCTGGATGCAGGTAATGTCGCGTCTGGTAAAAGAACCGCCAAGGGAAATCGTCAGGACGGTTAAACCCCTTAATGAATAGACGTTTAGATAATTTTACGAAAAGGATTATCAGGTTTGACTGAACAAATGAAAAATTCTCAGGAAAACCAAACATCCGCGCCTAAACTCGGGCGGGGTACGATTGCCATTATTGTAGCCGTGTTCCTTGTCATCGGGACCGTTGTCGTGGGCTATCCCTATTATCAGACTTATCTCGCTCCCTGGTATGAGCCGGTATTGACGGTAAGGGATTCCGTCTATAACATGCGCTATTATATGAAAATTCTTCGTCTTCACATGACTGGGTCGGAAAAAGATAAGTTCGGTGTTACCATGCGTGTTATCGAGAAGATTCAGGAGTCAGCTTTGATTGATCAGGAGGCTCAAAAAAGGAAACTCACTGTTTCCGATGAGGAAATTACACGTGAGGTTAGACGCCGGGTGCTTGAGGTTGGCAAAGGGGAGGGCGAATTTGAGGACCTGTATGAAAATCTGCTTCGAGGTCTTCAGCTTTCTAAAAAATTTTATTCCCAAATAGTTAAACAGGACATATATAAAGCCAAGTTACTTAACAGCTTTGAAAGAGAACTTTCTGACACAGCCGAACATATACACATCTATGGTATTGTAACAGGTACGGCCGGAAAGGCCGAGGAGCTGAGACAAAGGTTGCGCAAGGGAGAGGATTTTAAAAAAATAGCCAGAGAAGAATCTATAGATTTGAGCTCGAGCAAGAAAGGCGGCGACTTTGGCTGGATACCAAAAGGAGTTGATAACCGAACTGTCACCGAACAGGTTCACCTCCTGGGGATTTTAATCAAAACCAAAGAAGACGCCGAGACTGTTAAGGCAAGAATCGAGGCTGGAGAAGACTTCACCGAACTCGCGAAACAGGTTTCTATGGACGATGTTTCAAGGCCCAAAGGGGGTTATCTTGGCTGGATTTCGACTCAGTATCAAAAAGGGGGCAAGCAGCATGCCGCCGAGTCGTATGAACTCGAGCCCGGGAGTCTAAGTGAACCAATCGATACGGGAGAGGGTTTCTGGATTACGAAAATGCTCGAGAAGGTACCTGAAGGCAAGCTCATCGATGATCACGCCTTCTCTCTTGAGGTTGGCCGGATCACGCCGCCCTTATCGGTCCTGGGGAGATATTATCTAATCAAGGTAGAGGCCAAAGAAAAACGGCCTCTGACCCAGGGAAATAAAAGGATATTGGCCGAGAAAGCGCTTAAGAACTGGCTGAAGGATAGCGCGGCAAAAGGCAGTGAAGAAGGCTGGATTAAATGGAACTGGGGCTCTGAACCTCTTAACTGGGCCCTTAATCATCTTTAATTCATCGGATAGTTTTTTTGGATGAAGTTTCATCGGATCTTGACAAAGTGTTTAGGCATTTGCCTTGACATCAAATACCGCACGTGCTAATGCCTTTAAGGCTATAATTGAAAGTATTATTTCAGATTTTAAGAGCAAACATGGGCCAATCCATTTTTTCATTTTCAGCAATAACAATTTATTTGGAGGCGTATAGGAGAAATATCAATTGGGCATGAGGGAATATATAACTAGAAGGATTATTTATGCCTTAATTATTCTAGCCCTTTCTACTGTTCTTCTTTTCGGTATGGTTAGGTTGCTGCCGGGAGACCCAATTCGAGCGGCAATGCAGCAGAATGTCGATCTAACCGATGAAAGTATAGTTCAGGAAGTCAGGGCTCGTTATGGTTTAGATAAGCCGGTACATATTCAGTTTGTTTTGTGGCTCAGGGATTTTGTCAAGGGAGATTGGGGCACCTCGCTTTCGAGTGGCGAACCGGTTTGGGACATGTTTTTACGCCGATTACCTGTTACTCTTCTTCTCTTTGTTGGGGCCACGTTTTGGGCCTGGGTTATTGGAATCCCTCTAGGCATATTTAGCGCCTTGAATCGAAATTCATATTTGGATGCCTCCTTTACAGGCATATCTATTGTTGGTATTTCAATTCCTGTTTTTTGGGAGGCCATACTTCTCATCTATGCCCTTGCTGTAATTATCAAGATTTTCCCACCCTCCGGATATGTGCCTTTTTTTACAAGTCCATGGCAAAACTTTATGTGCATAGTACTTCCGACTTTTGTAATGGGTACCCAGTCCGCAGGCTCGTTCTCGCGTTATATTCGTTCAAGCCTATTGGAGGTTCTGGGGCAGGATTATATTAGAACGGCCCGGGCTAAAGGACTTCGTGAAAAGGCGGTGGTCTGGAAGCACGCCGCAAAACCCGCCTTAATACCAGTGGTTACGGTTATCGGTCTTTCCTGGGGGCATCTTATCGCCGGATCATTTATAGTGGAGTTCATGTTTGCTATACCAGGATTGGGCCGTATGGGTGTAGATGCCGTTTTCGCCAGGGATTTCCCGGTCTTACAGGCTACGTTGATCCTTGTTGTCATTAATGTTTTGTTCGCAAACCTTTTAGTCGACATCCTCTATGGGTATCTCGACCCCAGGGTTAGAGTCCAGAAATAAGGAAGTAAGGGAATAAGATGACCACTGCAACTATGGAAGGAACTGAACCTCGCAGGTTATCCCAGGTTGGTTTTAAGGCGATTGTGAGAGCGCTCTTGAAACACAAGCTCTCACGCGTAGGTTTGGTAATTATTGTTCTGCTTTTTTCGATGGCGATATTCGCTCCCGTTTTAGCTCCATATCACCCGAATGAACAGGATCTTTACAGTGTATTACAAGGGCCGACTAAAAAGCATTGGCTGGGTACGGACAACGTTGGCCGTGATCTTCTTTCCCGGGTTATTTATGGCGCCAGGCTTTCCATGTCGGTCGGTGTTGTCGCGACGGCATTTTCGGCTACCATTGGTGTTATAGTTGGACTAATAGCTGGTTATAAAGGTGGGTGGATTGATCAGATTATCATGCGTATAACCGACACTTTTATGGTGATCCCGGGGCTTGTCTTTGTTCTGGTTATGGCCTCTGCGCTTGGGCCGGGCATTAAAAACGTCGTGATCGCCATTATCCTCTTTACCTGGCCGGGTTTTGCACGGATTATTCGCGGCCAGGTGCTTTCGGTGCGTGAGCTCCCATACGTGGAAGCGGCCAGGGCCAGTGGTTCGTCAGGGCTGAGGATCATGTTTAAGCATCTTTTGCCCAATTCACTCGCCCCCGTTATTGTCGCTTCCGCGCTTTCCTTGGGCGCGGCGGTCGGAATTGAAGCCGGGGCGGCTTTTCTTGGAGTTGGCGTTCAGCCGCCGACTGCGAGTTGGGGAAAGGCACTCCGTACAGGTTATTCTTACCTTGAAAGAGTTCCGCTCTTTTCAATCGCTCCTGGTTTATTGATCACCGCAGCTGTTTTGTCTTTTACTCTCGTGGGTGATGGTCTTCGTGATGCTCTCGATCCTCGCCTCAGGGGTGAAGGCAAGAAAATAAAGTGAGGAATGTTTATTTATGAAACCGTTACTTGAAGTAAAAAACCTTCATACTCATTTTCTTACGGATGATGGACTTGTAAAGGCCGTAGGCGGTATTTCCTATGACCTGCATGAAGGAGAAACCCTTGGCCTCGTTGGGGAAAGCGGGTGCGGCAAAAGCGTCAGCGCCCTTTCCATTTTGCGCCTCATTCCAAACCCGCCGGGGAAGGTGGTCGAAGGAGAAGTTTTTTTTGAGGGCCGGGATTTAATGAAAGTAAGCGAGGATGAGATACGCGAGGTACGCGGCAACAAGATCGCCATGATCTTTCAGGAGCCGATGACCTCGTTAAATCCAGTACTTACTATCGGCTACCAGATTGCCGAACCCCTGACACTGCATAAAGGGCTATCCAAAGAGGAATCATGGAAGGAAGCCGGTGAGCTCTTAACCAAGGTACAAATTCCCGAAGCCGCCGCCCGGCTTAGAGCTTACCCACATTTATTTAGCGGCGGTATGCGGCAGCGGGTTATGATTGCCATGGGACTTGGCTGTAATCCTAAACTGATTATCGCCGATGAACCTACAACCGCACTTGACGTTACAATTCAAGCTCAGCTTCTCGAATTAATGAAGGGCCTAACCCGAGATTTTGGCACCGCGTTGATCATCATCACTCACAATTTGGGGGTGGTGGCCAGATACGCCGACCGTGTCAATGTGATGTACGCAGGGCGCATCGTGGAAAAAGGATCGGCCAAGGAAATTTATGGGGATCCGAGGCATCCTTACACAATTGGTCTTATGGCCTCGGTTCCGCGCCTGGATATGGACGTGAAAAAGAAATTGATTCCAATCGAAGGCCAACCGCCTGATCTTTTACACATACCTGCAGGTTGCGCTTTCCGTCCGCGATGTAATTATGCTGTTGAAAAATGCCAAGAGGTAATACCTGAACTTACCACTTTGGCAGACAAACATGAGGTAGCGTGCTGGGTCGATGTCAGAAGAAATTAAAAATAATGGTGTATTGGTTGAGGTCAAGGATCTGAAGGTTCATTTCCCTATTTTCAGGGGACTCATTCGCAAGAAAAAAGTTGGCGACGTTAAAGCCGTGGATGGAGTGGATTTTCAAATTCTTACAGGTGAAACTCTTGGTCTGGTGGGTGAAAGCGGTTGCGGCAAGACGACTACCGGACGGGCTATCCTCCAGCTTGATCGTCCGACTGGCGGTCAGGTCTTCTTTGAAGACACTGAGATCAGCAGTCTCGAAGAAGGTGAACTCAGGCCGCTGCGCCGAAGGATGTCTATGATTTTTCAAGACCCCTTCGGTTCATTAGATCCTCGCATGACGGCCGGTGATATTATCGGCGAACCGCTTGTAATTCACAATATTTGCAGCAGTAAGGCCGAATATCGAGATCAGGTTGAGGAATTGCTGCTGATTGTGGGTCTCGATCCGATCATGGCTGACCGGTATCCTCACGAATTCAGCGGTGGTCAGAGGCAGCGTATTGGTGTCGCCAGGGCTCTTTCAGTGAGACCCAGCTTCATTGTATGCGACGAGCCAATCTCAGCTCTGGACGTCTCGATTCAGGCTCAGATCATTAACCTGCTTGAAGATTTGCAGGAAGAGTTCAATCTGACTTATCTCTTTATTGCCCATGACTTATCCGTGGTACGGCATATCAGTGACCGGATCGCGGTTATGTATCTGGGTGATATTGTGGAGATAGCTACGAGGCGTGACCTTTATCGCAATCCTCTTCATCCTTATACAAGAGCTTTGCTATCCGCCATCCCGATTCCTGATCCGGTTGTGGAAGCCGAACGGGAGCACATAATCATTCAAGGTGAAGTGCCCAGCCCGTTCAATCCTCCATCGGGGTGCAAGTTTCATCCGCGCTGCATTAACGCTCGGCCGTCTTGCAGCCAGGAAATTCCCAGGCTTCAAAAGATCGAAGGCCAGGAACACTGGGTATCCTGCGAGGATTACCTTCGGGCAGGATAATTAATTATTTTTCTTTTCAGAAAATCAAGGCTAGCCCTCCAATTATGGAGGCGCTAGCCTTACTTGAAACCTCTGCTTTAGCTGACCTCTTTGTCAGGCTCAAATTTAAGTCCTCGAAATATTAGTAATATTCCTGCGGGTTAAATTTTCGCCTTCCGCGATTTCAACAAAATTACTGGTTTTGCAGAGATCTCACTTTGGACATCCCGCCAGATCACTCCGTGAAGTGACCATAGTTTAGTTACTTTTCATGGCTATGGATCATTATTATCTATAGCAAAATCCATAAATGCGTTCCTTAATCAGGTTCATTTATAATTGACGCTTTCCCGGGAATGAAGGCTGTGTCTCACTGCTGCGTCTCAATCCATAAGCCCAAAACGTGTCATGGCATCTCGTCGGTTTGAACGTCAGTTATCCTTATGTCAGGCCAAACGATCTTGCCTCCGTTAAAGCTGGCGGTCAATATTTTGGCCGGATTTGAGGTTTCTTCAACGTTTGGAACACTTGATTCACCCATGCGGCCATATCCGGGCGGTACATAGAGGGTAAAGTCAAAGGGTTCAACCCGGCCGCTTAGCACCTCTTTTACATACCTGTCCGCCGCGTCTTCATTCGGGTTGAGGCGAAGGCGGCCTACATAACGGCGCTCATTCTGAGTGAGGTCAGCATAGCGGAAGGCTATGTAGTAAAGGCTTGGAAACCCGATTTCCGAGGGGAATCCCACTCCATAAATGGCCGAACAAATCCTTACATATAACGCCTGTTGGAAACTGGGCCATTTCCCTTTTCCCCAGGTCAGGTTTGGCAAAAAAGAATCCGGGCTTTCAAACTCCAGTTTCGACATCATCCATGCCATGAGAGCCACCGAACCATAAAAGGTCTCTCTGTGAATGTCATGTCCCTCTTCGTTCCATTCGGGGTAACCGAATCTCAAATAGCTTGCCATAGCGGCGAAATTGACGCGAGTCAGTTCTAATTCGTCGCCTCCCATCATACTCACGTTGATGCCTCCCATTAGCATCCCCGGACCATATATGCCTTTTTTCCCTTTTTCTTCAAAAGTAACTATACCGTCTCCATCCTCGTCAAACTCGTCAAGGAACTCCTGTTTCAACGATGAACCGGCCAACTTGTCCGCAGCCTCAAGATAACCGAAAAAGGTCCGTTGAATATCCCAGGGTATCTTAAATGCCCCATAATAGAGATAGTTTGTGAAGATTGAAGTGAATTTACCATTTTCGACTCGGCCCAGCCGGCCCTTGAGGGAAGCCAGCGGGGCATCTGTAACCGTGTCATGCCCGACGACATAATATGTTCTTGACCCCAGGCCCCTTTCTTCAGCGGATTTAAAGCAAACGCTTCGAGAAAGAGGACAATCGTAGCCTGTGCTGGTGACGATATTATTGCCTTCCGCCACGGGTATGGGTACTGCCTGCGGAAAATTTCCGCCAGCACCATCGTCCAGACCGGTCTCATGGGCTTCCTTGAGCCCCACATTACTAAAAATATATCGCGCGCATAAATGATCAGTCGCTACAGGGTCTAATCCGGCAAATATCAGGCCTTCCGGTTGTCTTACGCTTAATCTCGAACCCTGGTGATCAACGTTTGTTGTTTCGATGGCGTCAACAATATTGACCAGGTAAATGTTTTGCTCCAGCACCGCCTTGTTAATGTCGATCATAGTAGCGGTTAACCCGCCTGTCTTTTTCACGATATAGCTGCCGTCTGAATCCCTCTTGGGCATACAGGTTCGAGGGTCCATCTCCGGGACCCAGATTTGATGCGGAATTCCACCCTTCATTCCAGGTACAGGGGTATAGGGCTGGCTATATTCCCACTGGCAGCTGTCTGAGCGAGCCGCCTGCATGGGGTAAAGGCCTATGCCAAGGTTTTTGATGACATTGGTAAGAAGGGCCTGTGTATGGACCTTAATCCGGGGCAGGTTGACCAGGATACAGCCCGGATATGCCTTCATATCCCCTGGGTCATCAGGGTTTCCGCCCACGACAGCCTTATGCAGAATGATGGATTTGAAATTGATACCGTCCGAGACTTCAACGTCCCGGCCCTTGCTCGTGTCATCGCAGATACGGTTGAGATCATATACCATGAGCTTGCCGGCTGCATATCCCGGTGGTATATATGTCCCCGCCGCACTTTCATCATAGCCTTGCATGGGGTCGTCGTCAGCGTTCTTACCGAGGGTTTCGGCCAGATATTTCCGGACAAAGTAAAATCCCCATCCTCCGTAAAAATCTCCGGAGCGGCCTTCTATGACCGCCTCCGTGGTCACCGTTGTTCCGTCCCCTTTAAGGGTGGTGCATAGTTTGGCAGCACCGGACATGGTTGTCGCGGCCTCTCCCAGGCTCATCTGGTAATAGTTGACGCCTAATTTATCGTGGAACCAACGCATCACCGCGGCCACAAAGGGCCATTCAGTGCAAGCGGTACTTGCAAGACCGGGTCCATGATAGACGGGTTCGATGCTGAGGATGCTGACGAGGTTGGGTTTAAAAAGCAGTTTCTGGCCTTTATCAAGCCGCGAAAGAATCTCTTCGCTGAAATTTGTTTCATCTTTCAACGACGATAACGCCAGGTCAATATTGTTATAGGTATAATCTATTTTCGCCCTTATTTTTTCCCAGGCTTCCTGATCGGAATCGTTAATGTATTTTTGAAGAAGAACCCCAACACCGGTATAAGATTTTTCAGCATCCATTCGAACCACGCCCACCGGGGAACCGGTTGAATCGAGTACCTGGCTGCCGATAGATGACTCAACTTGCATTCCTTTTTTTATAACTTTCATAATACTGAAGTCCACTTTAGGTTAACGTATAATACGTTTTGGTTTTGTAGCCACGGCAAGGTCGCTTTCACCCTTCAACACCATGGCCATGCGGTATTCAATAATGGGTAAATCAGCGAGGGCGTTGACTATGTGAAATTGCGTCGGATTTTGTTCCCAGGTCAGGTTCTGCCATTTTACTTCTCCCTTGCCCACCCAGGCTTCTCTGGTGTTTCCGCCGGTAGGGAATAAGGTGGCGTGACTCACCGATGCTTCTCCGAGTGTCCCTATTTTGGGAATATACTTCCAGCCCATCCAGTGACGGTTTTCAGCGGCTTTTCCCATCTCGTCTATCTGTTCCTGATTCAAAGGTTTCAAGTCCTGTATCATCAGGTCAACAATTTTATGTCCGAAATGGCTGGCTGTGGCCCGCCATTCACCGTCGATGATGGAATGATCCGGTATATCCGCGTAGATTTTTGGGATGCCCTCAATCTCTCTTCCCGTAAGTATGGGATCGGTGAGATTCTCCCACAGCACCAGGGCATAAGTTCCGGCTAAATGGTCCTTCTCACCATTAAAAACCACTGACGCGTTTACCCCAATAATGTTGTAGGAATGTCCAGCCAGCCAGTCGATCTCTCTGTTCATCGAATAAGAAACAGAAACAATCGGTTCTTCTCCAACTTCAAATGGTGGAGGTAAGTACTGGGCAAGTTTGTCCCGATCCGTCAGATAAGCAACAACCATGGTTGTCGTATCATGGTATTGCCCTGTACCCCTTCCTCCCCCTCTGGGTCCAAAATGAAACGGCATCTGGTAAAATCGATCTTTTTCGAACTTGAACATATTAATATTTCCCCCCTTTGTTGTCCTCCCCAAGGATACTATTGATTTCACAGTGTCCTGATTGTTTTTTTTAGAGATTTTTAATGATTCGATCTGTTGCGGTTCAAAAGAATTACACAGTAAATTACAAGTGCTCAACCCCTAATTTTAACATTTAAAAATTAATATTAAGACTTTACCCCAATTCGAAAAAGATTTCAAGAATATCGTATATTATTGGGTTTTGTGGCGCAGGCGGTGATTGTCTTTAACCTATGACCATGATATGATGAAATCCAAATTCGGATAAGCGTCTCTCCCTCTTTGTTTTGATTAAGTCCAACCCAATCCTCGACAAGAGGCAAGACTCTGAAAATTTAATCTAACGGAGGCACTCTTTTTGAGCGTATCTTCATCAGATGAAAAAAAGGAACCCACTTTGTACCACGGCATTGAAAATCTGCCTCCTGAGCTCTGGTCTGACCTGGCTAAAATGGATCCCGATTCAGTCAGCTTCCGGGCCGCAATCAGATATCGCGCCGGGCAGGGTTATATCCTTCCCTTTTTGGGCGGCGAGTATATTGTCGATCAAGAAAGACGTGAAATTACCGGGCTAAATAAGGCTTATCCAGTTGGATTTCAGGCCGGTCTGGTCATGTTGTGCTATCTTATTCACGCTTCAGAAGAAGGGCTGTCCGGCCGGATGGTCACGGAAAAGGAGATCAAGGGAGGCTCTGTTTTTTTTCAGGGGCCTCACGCCTTAAGTAAAAAGGAGGTCCTGGAGCGTTATGCCAGGGATGGCCAAGGGTTTCTGGCCCGGTCCCAGTCCTGGGACGCCAGCTCCATACCGCAGGGAGACGCGGCGTTTCGGATTCTTGTTCTGCCCAAAATCCTGGCAGCCTATATACTCTATGAGGAAGATGATGAGTTCCCTGCCCGGTTGGTCATTACCTTTGACGCTTCGATTGAAAAGCACCTGCCCCTGGACGCTATCTTTGCCATGGTTAACGTCATATCCCACCGATTGATAAATTAAAAATGAGTTTACAGGTGACATGAGTTTATTAGAAGGAGTAATCAGTCTAACCCGATATCGGGTTACGTCTTCACCCGCGGAACTTTCCGAGGAATTTATTGCCGAGCGCATTAAACGGAATGCTTTTGTGGATATCGACAATACAGCCGATGAGGAATCCATCGGCTGGGTCGAGGTGCTGGATCCGTTTGCTGCCAGCTTTGAACCCTATAGTTTTAAATTCGGGGAGATCATCGCCCTGGGGATGAGAGTTGATAAAAGAACAGTCGCGCCCAAGGTAGTCAACCGATATTTGGCTCTTGCTGAGGCGGAGCTCCAAAAAACGTCTGAAAACCGGCTTCGGTCCGAGGAGAGACGGGAACTCAAGGCCAGGATCCGGCTGGATCTCATGCGGAGGGTCCCGGTCAACACAAAAACAATCGAAGTCTGCTGGTTTCTGGATCGAGGGGAGGTCTGGCTCACAAGCTCCGGAGGCAAAGACAGGGAGTATTTTGAGGAACTCTGGCGGATGACTTTCGATATGGGTCTTATGATGAAGGTTCCGTTTGTCCTGGCCGGTCAGCTTCTACCAGCTGGAGCTTCAAATGACCTGTTGGAAAAGGTCAAACCGGCGGCCTTATTTGGCGGAAGGGAAGGTTGATATGGACCTGGTAGACCTTATCAGGGAAAAACGCTTCCTGGGCCAGGAATTCTTGACCTGGCTCTGGTATCAATGTGAATTGAATTCAGGCCTTATCCAGGTTAAAGACTTCGGTACGGTTGAAATCTGGTTTGAGGAGCGGATGGTTTTGGATTCCGGGCGGGAAAACCAGCGCCAGTCTGTAACCTGCCAGGGACGAGATTTGAGCCTGGCTGAAGCCCGAACCGCTCTGCGTCAAGGCAAGAAAGTCAGTCAGGCCAGATTGCGCCTGGCCTCGGCTGATTACGAATGGCGCATGACTATCAAGGCGGAAAGCCTGGAGATTACAGGCTTAAGTTTGCCCAGAACTCTTGATCCTCGTGATGAGAACAAAGCTGACCTTGCTGGACGCCTTCTGGACCGGGTCGCTCTTATTCAGGAAATAACCGGTTTCATAGACAAGCTATTCGCGCAATTTATATCCATTCGTTTAAGTGATAACTGGGCGGAAAAAGAACTGGCCGGGATAAGGCGATGGCTGATCGATCAAAGCCGGGAATCAGCCTGATTGTATTCATCCCTGAGACCTCTACAAAACCAGTAATTTTGTTGAAATCGCGGAAGGTGAAAATTTAACCCGCAGGAATATTACTTATATTTCGAGGACTTTAATTTTCGTATGACAAAGAGGTCAGCTAAAGGACGAAGTTTTGCAGAGGTCTCCTATAATAATCGCTGAGGTTTGATTAAAAAAGGCTCTGGGAGCGCCGGCCACTCCGCTGCGAGATCGATTGTTCGCGTCAGAAGTGAGAAAAAGCGACCCTCCTTGAAGAACCTCGGTTACGATACGGTTTTCTGAACTGAGCTGATCCGGCGCCTTTTATTTAATTCCAGCCAATCTTTTCGCTGCCTTTTTTCTTCCCTCCAGATCGCTTTCCCGAAGGATAGTCATCCGGTGAGCTTCGGGGGAACCACCACCATGAATATCCGAGATCGTATCAGCGCTCTCCATGGCCAGCTTTTCAACCAGTCGGAACATCTTGATTCTGTTTTCCACCGGCACGTTTTCCACGGCCTTTAAATATTTTTTTATCAGGTGCCCGATTTCGGGATTATCAATATCTTGGTCCGATGGCAGATCAGACACAAATCCGCCGCAGATGTCAATCATCAGGCGGGTGGCTTCAGCCATTTCCCTGCCTTCATGGATCTTGGAGGTATTGGCCAAAATGGTATCGATAAAGTAAGTCCCCGAAGGCTCTTTCTTTCCTTCATAGGAAGCCGCTAAACTGCATCCATAAAGGGTTTCCGCCCGGTGGATCATGTCAATCACCTTTTGCCGGTGATGGCCCACCTTGGCGGTTCCATTGTAGTCCATCATGGTCAACGCGGCCCCCACCATGCAGTCAATCTTGCCTGATTTGCACCCTCCATGGCTTTGCCGGTGAAATGATGAAAATCGAACCACCATTTCCACCGCGAATTCGACTTCACCACACAAAAAGACCCGTTCCCAGGGTACAAAAACATCATCAAATATGAGAGTCGGACAATATTTTGAATAATTGACGTTTCCGATATCACAGCCATCGATCTCCCGGGTGTCCAGGCTGGAACGGCCGACAACATGGATCAAGCCGGGAGTGTCCGCGGGAATGGCAAAGGCAACCGTATATTCCTCATCCCCCTTCCTCATGGCGCGCGTGGGCAGGACGATAATTTCATGACACGAAAGGGAGCCGGTTTGATGTGCTTTGGCCCCTCGCACGATGATGCCGTCATCCCGCCGCTCCACCACACGAAGATACATGTCCTTATCAGGCTGTTCATGTGGAGGCAGTGATCGGTCACCCTTGACATCTGTTACACCGGCATTACAGGTAAGATCATTTTTCTGAACGTATTTCAAGAATTCGATAAAACGCTCATAATAGTTTGTGCCGTATTTTTGATCGATATCATAAGTTACAATTGAAAGCGTGCAAAGGCAATCCAGACCGGTGCATCGCTGATGGCAGGTGCCAACATACTTGCCCAGGGTACGATTGATCTTAACCCGCGCTACGAGGTCCTCGATGGATTGAGGCGGCAAGGTGAAACGGTTAACCGGTTCTTGAATCAGAGGACTTTCTGTGACAATCAGGTCACGATACTCTTCCATCTCGGCAAATTCGTAGGTCGTTGCCGTTGATTCGATGCCAGCTCGGAGGCGAGGATTATCCACAACACCGGTGATCTTTTCACCAAACATGTATGCCGTGGGTTTCATTTCCCTTAAAGATTGAATGTATTCCTCTTTTGTTTTTACACCCATTTTCTTCTCTCCCTGAAATCTTGATTCAGATAATAATCTTGAAATTACTATAATCTTTTTAGCAGCTATCTCAAAAAAGTTTCTTTATCCTAACTCACTAATAGCTTCTGAACAAAATCTATTGATAATACCTCGTGAAAGAGACGGCTCTAATAAAAAAGCTTTCGGACGAATTCACCGATGCGGGTTACAGCTTCTTTGGCTTCAGGAAATTCATTTAATCCAAAACTTTGAAAGACATGCAGCATATCGTCCCATGTTTCAAGCGTCACCTCGACGCCCGCGTCTTTGGCCTTTTCCACAAATCGCCTGGAATCACTGTACAGCATTTCAGCGGTACTCACTTGAAGAAGCAATGGCGGCAGGCCTTGTAAATCGCCATAGAGAGGGGAAACTAAGGGATCATTAGGATTCGCTCCGGCCAAATATGCCTGTATCCACCAAAAGAGACCAACATCCCCTAATATAGGGTCTGTTTCTCCATTTTCAAAATACGCCGCATCAGAAAAGGCAATATCCGTACTCGGGGCAAGGCAGACTGCTCCGGCAGGCAAAGGTATGCCGTCTTGTCGGGATTTTATTAGCGTGGCGAGTGTCAGACTGCCTCCCGCGGAATCACCTGAAATAACGATATTCTGGGGCTTAATGCCGCTTGAAAGAAGCCATTTGTAGGCCGCTGCGCAATCTTCCAATGGCGCGGGATGCGGGTATTCAGGCGCAAGACGGTAGTCAACACTCAACACGCGCATCCCGGTTGCCTGCCCTAAAGCAGTGGTGAGTGAACGGTGATCCTTTGGAGAACCCAGGATCCAGCCCCCTCCGTGTAAATATAACAAGACCCTTTCCTCGACCGCGTCAGGGTGGGTTTGCCACTCTGCCGGGACGCCTCCAGCGTCAACTGATGTTACTTTCACATTATCAGGAACAGGATACCTTTTTTGGTCGAGATCGGCTGCATAGTCAGAAGTGAATCGGTGCATCCTGGCTAAAAAAAGCATTTCTTCGCGGGTCAGCAATCCGGCCAGGTCTTCATGCATTCTTTTGCTTTTAAAAAACAGGGCATTCCCTTTCATCACTTTTTCCCAAAGCGCCTGGAAGTTGACCTCCTGATTCTCTTTACGCTGGAAAAACTCAGATATGCCGTTGGTTTGATCCTTTCTGAGTTCTTTTACAAAATTGAGAACATCGGGACGAATTTTTGAAAAATTCAAAATTGGCATTTGTTTTCTCCCTCCATTGGTAAACCGATATGAGGATTTAGTGGTTCTCTTAAAGCCGTCAATGGCGCATGACCCGTCGAGACATAGTCTTGTGCGTTACAGGCCGTTGGAATTAATGAGAAT
>JAFDLS010000052.1 GCA_019306365.1 Deltaproteobacteria bacterium | reverse complement strand
GCTGACGCCGGGGTGAAAATACTGGGCACCTCGCCAGACTCCATCGACAAGGCTGAGGACCGGGGCAGGTTCAAAGCCATGCTTCAGAAACTTGGATTGCTGCAGCCCGAAAATGGTATGGTTCAGGATCTCAAGGAGGCTCAGGAGGCGGCTGAGCGTATTGGTTATCCGGTTGTGGTTCGACCCAGTTACGTACTTGGAGGCCGGGCCATGGAGATCGTCTATGATGATTCGTCCCTGGGGGATTTTATTCGTTACGCCCAGGAAGCTTCTCCGGGTAACCCTGTATTGATCGATAAGTTTCTGGAAGACGCCATCGAGATTGACGTTGACGCGGTATCTGACGGTCGTAAAACGATCATCGGCGGGATCATGGAGCATATTGAGGAGGCCGGGGTTCATTCCGGGGATTCCGCCTGTGTTCTGCCGCCGCGAACCCTTAAAGCGGAAATGATTAACGAGATCAAGACCGCTACCCGGGCCCTGGCGGGTGAGCTCAAGGTGATCGGTCTGATGAATATTCAGTTCGCGATCAAGGACCAGACATTGTATGTCCTGGAAGTCAACCCCAGGGCATCCCGGACCGTGCCTTTTGTATCCAAGGCTACCGGGCTGCCGCTGGCCAAGGTGGCCACCCGGATCATGCTGGGTCAGACGCTGGATGGGATGGGCCTGTCCGAAGGGCCGGAACCGGAGCATATTTCGGTCAAGGAAGCGGTCTTCCCCTTCAACCGCTTTCCGGGGGTGGACACCCTGCTCGGCCCGGAAATGAAATCAACGGGCGAGGTCATGGGTATTGATACTGAATTTGGGCTGGCCTATGCCAAGGCTCAGCTGGCCGCCGGTCAGATACTGCCTCGCGATGGCACCGTCTTCATCAGTGTGCGGGATCGGGACAAGAAGGCGACCGTTGAAATATCGAAAACGCTAGCCTCGCTGGGTTTCGAACTGGTGGCTACCAGAGGTACGGCCCAGTATCTTCAAGATAACGGCCTGAAGGTCGAAACAGTAAACAAGGTGTATGAGGGACGACCGCATGTACTTGACATGATTAAAAATAATCGTATCGCTCTGGTCATTAACACTTCCCTTGGCCGGCGGACGGTTATTGATTCCGAAAGCATAAGACGTGCGGCCCTGCTTTATAAAATTCCTTATGTGACTACCATGGCCGGGGCCAGGGCCACGGCTTCAGCCTGCGCGGCCCTTCTCGAGCATGAGTTGACGGTTCAGGCCCTCCAGGATATTATCTAAGGCGTGTAACGAGGTGAGTGTGAAAGATTCGGAAGCGACAATTTACATGCCTTCTGGCTTAACTGTTGATCGAGGAACCGGCCCACGGGAGGCCTGTGGGATTTTTGCCGTTTACGGTCACCCGGACGCGGCCAAACTCTGTTATTTCGGTCTTTATGCCCTCCAGCATCGGGGGCAGGAGAGCGCGGGTGTTGTCGTCAAGGACGGGCGGAACGTAAGGGAACACCGCCAGATGGGTTTGGTTGCGGAAGTCTTCAACGAAAAGATTTTGGAAGAACTCTCGGGTGATATAGCGCTGGGCCATGTCCGCTATTCGACGACCGGCTCCTCCTTAATTAAGAACGCTCAGCCGTTTGTGGCTCAATTCTCCAGGGAAAGCATTGCTATCGGGCACAATGGCAATCTGACCAATGCCCTGGCCCTTCGAAATACGCTCGAAAAAAGCGGGTCCATTTTTCAGACCACCATGGATTCGGAAATCATTGTTCATCTTCTGGTTCGTTACCTCAAGGACGGTCTTGAGGAAGCCCTGCTCAAGGCTCTGCCTCAAGCCAAGGGGGCATATTCCCTGGGAATTCTGATTGGCGACACACTGGTGGCGGCCCGGGATCCCAATGGTTTTCGTCCGTTGTGCCTGGGCACCCTTAATGGGAGCTGGATCGTGAGTTCGGAAACCTGCGCCCTGGATCTTGTGGAAGCTGAATATGTCAGGGATGTTGAACCCGGAGAGATCGTGCTTATTAACAAACACGGCCTCAAGTCCTTGAAGATGGACGCCCTGGTAAACCACACCTTCTGCATTTTTGAATACATCTATTTCGCCCGGCCTGATTCCGATATTTTCGGTCACAATGTATACTCGATGCGTAAACGGTTTGGGGCTCGTCTGGCTCAGGAATATTCACACCTGGAAGCCGACGTGACCATGCCTTTTCCCGATTCGGGAAATTACGCCGGTTTAGGGTATGGTGAGGCCAGCGGCATTCCCTTTGAGATGGGTATAATTCGCAATCATTATGTGGGCCGTACCTTTATCCAGCCGTCCCAGTCAATGAGGGATTTTGGGGCGAGGGTGAAGCTTAACCCGGTAAAAAATCTTCTGCAGGGGAAAAGGGTTGTAATCATTGAAGATTCCATCATCCGGGGAACGACCAGCCGGACGCGAATCAAGACTCTGCGCGAGGCGGGGGCCAAGGAGGTGCACATGCTTGTTTCCTGTCCGCCTCATCGTTTTCCGTGTTATTATGGAATTGATTTTTCAAGTAAAGGCGAACTCGCCGCCGCCCGCCACGATCTGAACTGGGTGAAAGACTTCATCGGTCTGGATTCCCTGGGTTACCTGAGTCTGGAAGGTATGGTCGCGGCCACAGGATTGAAAAAGCCCAGTTTTTGCCTCGCCTGCTTCAACGGACAATATCCTGTTCCGGTTGAAGCGGAGATGTCCAAGTTCAGCCTGGAAAATTGTTAGGCTCGCGAGGATCAAAATCAATAAGGCTTAAATCGAAATCAGACAAATTTTCTTTTTACTGTTCAAAAAATTCAATTTTATTATCATTGATTTTTGTTATTATTTCTATAGTAATTGCCAGAATTACGTTCCGTTTGATTACTAAGGTAAATTAAGGCTCTAACAGTGGCTTCAATGATATAACGATAGGGAGTTACATGATGTTTTGGCGTTTGTCGTAAGGTGGCTTAGGAGAATGGCCAAAACGATAATTCCTCCTGTCCCAAAGCCATGCGGAACTTACTTATGACAAACGCTCTGATGAGATAATTCAAGTGCTTCTTTAAGCGAGGCAGTAATGACCGGCTTGGAGTTAGTAAGCCAATGGTTCGATTCGGGTCAGCTGGTGAGGCCTTCCGTCGAGGCGGAAGATTTTCTCGACCTGACTCGCGCTTTGGCCTGTCTCTCCGGTATTGAAGACATGTGTGACGGATCCAAGGTGGAGGAACTGTGCCGTGAAATTGGGCCGGCCGACCATTATGTTTTTGTCCTCATAGACGCCCTCGGAGCCGACCTTGTGGAAAGCCTCCCGCAAAACGCTTTTCTGCGGGTAAATATGAAACGCCGCCTGCAATCACTTTTTCCTTCGACCACGGCTTCGGTGCTTACATCCCTGGCCACCGGAATGTGGCCTTGTTCCCACGGTGTTTCCGGCTGGTTTATGTATCTCGAAGAAGCTGATATCAGCGTGATAAGCCTTCTGTTTGTGGAAAGAAACACCAGGCGGTCTTTGGAGGAATTGGGATTATCCGCTCAAGATTTATTCCCTGTGCCAAGCTTCTGGCCTTATTTGAGACATGAACCTCATACCGTTTTACCCGCAGCAATAGTAGACAGTGTCTATTCGAATTATTCTTCGGGTGAGACACAATGCCTTGGATACCCGGACTTATCAGGCGCAATTGAGATTACCAGTAAGCTGGTATTGAAAGCCTCACGACCGAGCTTGACTTACCTGTACCTTCCTCAGTTCGATGAGACGGCACACGTGAAAGGGAAGGAACATGAACAGACGCGTCAAATCCTTCTAACTATAAATGAGCATCTTGATGAACTGGCCAAATCGCTGGCCGGCCGGGTTCGTATCGTGATCAGCGCTGATCACGGCGTGGTGACCGTACCCGAAGAACGGAGGTTTGTGTTATCCGGGGACGATCCTTTAAACAGGTATTTGCGATGCCAGCCAACCGGTGAGCCGACGGTCCCGGTTTTTCATGTACACGGTGGTCATGAAGAAGCGTTTACTGAGGAATTTACCGAACGCTTCGGGAACCACTTTGCCTTGCTTTTACCGGAAGACGCGGAGCGGCTGCGGCTTTTCGGACCCGGAGATCTTTCTCCCATCACCAAGAGCCGTCTGGGGAGTTTCATCGGGATATCAAGAAAGCCCAGTGTGTTTTATATTCGAACCAAGCAAAAAAAAGGTCCTGTGATTATAGGCTATCATGGCGGATTGAGCAGCGAGGAGATGCATGTCCCCCTGATTCTCGTTTAGACGTAAACATCTTTAAATATAAGCTTATAATAAAAGTCATGAAAATATTCCAGCTAAAGGAGTCGCGCCGATCTGGACCCTGGCGGCGTCTTGAAGTGTGAAGGGGCTTCTCTCGGCCGCTTGCTTGCTAAGTAGAGACCTCTGCAAAACCAGTAATTTTGTTGAAATCGCGGAAGGCGAAAAATTAACCCGCAGGAATATGTTAAATATTTCGAGGACTTAATTTTGAGCCTGACATATGCCGCTGCAGCGTCAGCGAAGCGGCGCTCATGAGTTCGGCTAAAGGACGAAGTTTTGCATAGGTCTCAAGTATTCAATCGGAATGTAGTTTTGACAGGCGCTCTTACTCTTCCGATTGCTAAACCAAGCCGGGTAAAGTATAATGAGCGAACCGGGGTTACGGGTTGAAATGATTTAACTTGAACCCTGTATTTATCAGTTTATACTATGAAAAATCGGCTCTTTTGATAAGGAAAAAATCATGGTGATTAAGGAAGCTCAAGAGGTCCTTCGCATCGAGGCCGAAGGCATCCTTGCGATGATCGATCGGGTTGGTCCGGAATTCACTGAAGCGGTGGAACTCATATATAGCTCAAGCGGGCGGGTTGTTGTCACTGGCATTGGTAAATCTGGTATTGTGGGACGCAAGATCGTGGCTACGCTCAACAGCACGGGCACACCAGCCGTTTCGCTTCACCCGATCGAGGCCCTGCACGGTGATCTGGGCATGGTTACCTCAGCGGATATTCTTCTTGCTCTTTCTCACAGCGGGGAGACCGAGGTCAATGAAGTCGTATCTATTGTGAGAGGCCTGGGGATAAAGGTCATTGCCATGACCGGAAACCTGGAGTCAACTCTGGCTAAAAACTCGGATATTATTCTGGACGTTGGTGTGGCCCGGGAGGCCTGCCCTCTGGGTTTGGCGCCCACGGCTTCCACCACGGCGGCTACCGCCATGGGAGACGCCCTGGCCGTAGCCTTGCTCAATCGGCGGCAGTTCAATTCAGACGATTTTAAACGCTTTCATCCCGGCGGCAATCTGGGTGAACGGTTATCGCTCCAGGTCAAGGAGGTGATGACCAAGGGACAGCGCGTTCCGCGTGTGAGCGGTCAGACCTTGTTATCTGAGGCGCTGCAGGTTATGGATAAAAGCAAGCTGGGCGTTCTCCTTATTGTGGACGAGAAGGATATCCTGAAAGGGGTTTTTACTGATGGGGACCTGCGGCGATGCTTAACCAAAAATAAAAATATTCGTCAAATGACGCTGCGGCAGGTCATGACGCGCAAACCGAAAACCATCAGTGAAAATCAGCTGGCGGTTGAGGCGCTGGAAATAATGCAGAGCCACGAAATTACGATTTTACCTATCGTGGAACCTTCGGGCAGATTAAAAGGCGTCGTCCACCTTCATGCCTTGCTGGGTAAGGGAAAATTCAGGTTCGATTAGGTACAATTATTTTATGAATAACTATCCGCCTCGAGGTTTAATCGTTAATCTGATCACCCCTCTCAATGAGGAGGGGCAGCCGGATCAGCAGGCATTGACCTGGCTTATACGCCGAATTCGGAATAAAGTAAGCGCCATTCTGGCCGGAAGCTTGAGAATCGGGGAAGCGCATAGCCTGAAACTTGACGACCGGCTGGCAATCCTGAATGAAGCGTTAACCGGAGTTGGAGACAGTTCCCCTCTTTTTTTTGAGATTACGGGTTCGAGTGAGGCGGAAACCATAGAGCTTTTAAGCAGGGCCGAAACCCTTTTAAAAAAGCGCAATCCTGACATCGATGTTTACTATCTCCTGACCCCCCTGATTTATCATAGCAATCGAAATCTGCCCGATCACCTCAAGGATTTGGGCAAGGGGACGAACCGGCCGCTTATCCTGAGCAATAATCCTGTACTGGTCAGAAAGTTTTCCAGCGCTATAAAGCATATAAATATCCGTACGAGCGTTCTCAAGAAAATCTCACCCAATGAGCAGGTGGTCGGCCTGGAGTTCCATGGCGATATATCCCGGGCGCTAAACTATCAGCGTGCCCTCAAATCGCGCGGCAACTTTCGTTTTTATGACGGGGATGAGTCCAATTTTATCGCTCAGCCTTCCTCCTCGGGGCTTATTTCCTGCGGCGCGAACCTGCTGCCAGAGGCCTGGATGGATGTTGTCAACTCCTCTTTAGACATCTATGAGGGCAAGAGGATGTATCCGGATCACCTTTCACATATCTGGCAGGACGGACAGATGGTCCGGCGGCTCTATGCCTTGTATAAACCCAATCCTCCTGTGTTATTAAAAAAGTCTCTTGAGTTGATGGGCCTCATTCCCCGAGCCCGAACCGCATCTTCCGAGGAAAAATTAAGTGCCCAAGCATTAGCCGCGCTGGAAGCTGAACTGGAAAGCTTCAATTTATTAAATTAATATTTAACAAAAGATTGAGCATTCGTGAGCATTGCCTGGTATTAAATCTTGTTTGCCAAACAAAAAATGCAGTACTCTGGGAGGAGAGACGTAAATGGCCGTTAATCTTGCAGATAATGAACTTGACACCACGATCGAGACATTGGGACCCGCGAAAATTGAATTCCCTTTAAAACAGAATCAAAGCCTGGGTGTCGAGGGTTTGGAGCAATTCAAAATTTTTATAAGTGATTCAACCCGGGTATTGAAGGACATAGAAGTACATTGTTCTATGGAGGTAAATGAAACCGATACTAAGCCTGTTACGTTTGAGATGGCGGGGCCAAGGAAAGAAATTTATTTCGACCCTACCAAGGTTAAAGCGGCTGTTGTCACCGCCGGTGGTCTGTGTCCAGGTCTTAATGATGTGGTCCGCTCCATAGTTCTGACCCTTTACCATCTGTACGGTGTCAGGAATATTCTGGGTGTGAAGTTCGGATTTCAGGGTCTCATTCCGAGCTTCAAACACGAACTGCTGGAGATGACTCCTGGTTTTGTGAGAGATATTCACGACCTGGGAGGAACAGTGCTTTCCTCTTCACGAGGATTGTATTCCATCACTGAGATTGTGGATTCCCTGGAACGGCTTAATATCAATATGCTGTTCACAATTGGGGGCGATGGGACCCTCAAGGGAGCAAATAAAATCAGTGAGGAAATCAAGAAAAGAAACCTGAAGATAGCCGTTGTCGGCGTTCCCAAGACTATCGATAATGATATTAACCTGGTGGCTCGTTCGTTCGGGTTCGATACAGCCACGGAGGCAGCGGCCGAAGTCATCCGGAGCGCCCACACCGAGGCCCTGGGAGCACCTAATGGGATTGGCCTGGTCAAGCTTATGGGCCGCGATTCCGGTTTCATTGCGGCAAACGCGGCCCTGGCTGAACGGGAGGTGAATTATGTATTAATCCCGGAAGCTGATTTCGATTTAGAAGGGGAGCAAGGTCTGCTCAAGGAGCTGGAGAGGAGGTTGAAGCTGCGGGGACATGCTGTGATTGTGGTAGCCGAGGGAGCCGGTCAGAAATTTTTTCCTGATATGAAAGAGGAGCATGACGCTTCAGGAAATAAAAAGCGAGGGGATATTGGTGTATTCCTCGCTGGCCGGATCAAGGCCTATTTTAAAGAAAAAAAGATGGAAATCAACCTCAAGTACATTGACCCCAGTTACCTCATCCGCAGCCGGCCGGCGTCATCCAGTGATTCTATCTTTTGCGGATTCTTAGGTGCAAAGGCGGTCCACGCGGCCATGGCTGGCAAAACCAATGTCCTGATAAGTCAATGGAATAATGTATTTATTCATGTTCCGATCAAAGCAGCCATAGCCAGTCGGAAAAAGGTTAACCTTCAGGGCATGCTATGGCACAGTGTTCTGGAATGTAACGGACAACCGCCTCTGATTAATAGACAATAAGAGTTAATTAGCAATTTGGAGGTGTAAAAGTGGCAAAACGCATTGGAATTCTTACAGGCGGGGGTGACTGCCCCGGTCTGAACGGTGCGATTAAATGGGCGACCAAGACAGCCCTTGATCCTTTGCTGGCCAAAAGCCGCAGGGAGAAAATGGAGGTGGTCGGTATTCGTGAAGGCTGGAAAGGGCTGGTTGAGGTTGACCCTGATGATCAAACCAGTTTAGACAGATGGATATTACCACTGGATGAAATGGTGGTCAGGACGTGGGACCGCTATGGAGGCTCGAATTTAGGCACCTCCAGGGTAAATCCCTTTAGCAGCCAGGAAGACCGCTCAGAGGCCGTAATAGAGCATTTAAAGGGCTTGAAAATCGACGCCCTGGTGGCTATCGGAGGAGAGGATACACTGGGGGTGGCAAATCGCCTTTTTAAAATGGGCGTCAAAATCGTGGGTATTCCTAAAACGATTGATAGCGATCTCAGCGGCACAGACTATACTCTGGGCTACGACTCCGCGCTTAATGTAATCACCGAGGAAGTGGATAAACTGCGCACGACCGCCGGGTCTCACAGCCGTATTTTTATCGTTGAGACCATGGGGCGTCATGCCGGGTGGCTCACGCTGGAAAGCGGCGAGGCTGCGGGCGCCTATATCATTCTCATCCCTGAATATGAATTTGAAGTGGATCGCGTGTGCCAGCTGCTTGAAGAAAGGCGGGACGCCGGAGCGCGTTACAGTATAGTCGTGGTTTCTGAGGGAGCGAAAGTCAAAGGTGAAGGGGAGATTTATTATAACGACAAGGAAGACGATTTTGGACATAAAGCCCTCGGAGGGATCGCCCGGTTTTTAGCCAAGGCGATCGAAAAACGATGCGGTTTTGAGACCAGACACGTGATTTTGAGCCATCTGCAGCGCGGCGGAAGTCCTTCAGCCCGTGACCGGCTCATGGGCCGCCGGTTTGGTATAGCCGCGGTGGACCTTATCATGAGGGATAATTATGGGCGTATGGTTTCCTCCCTCAAGGGAGAGATCACTTCCGTACCACTTGAGCAGGCTGTTGAAAAGCTGCGCACGGTGGATGTAGAGCGTTATTATGACACCAGGCGCTACAATGGCCGAATGTCAACCTTGCTGCCTTGACATGAAACTGGAAGAGGTTTTTAATTGCCAGCGTTGCGGGAAATGCTGTCAGGGGGAAGGCGGCATACATATCAATCCTCCTGATGCCGAGGCGATAGGAAAGGTACTGGGATTATCCGCAGATCAGTTCATCGAACGGTTTACTGAGCCGAAGGGAAATCTGCTTTCTTTGAAGACAGGGCCGGATGGTTACTGCCTTATGTACGACCTCGAAATTCGCGGGTGCCGGATTCATGAGGTTAAGCCGGTTATGTGCCGGGCCTGGCCATTCTATTCAGCTCCGTTAAAGCATCGAGAGGAATTTGAAATAGTTAAAAACAACTGCCCCGGTATCGTACGGGACGGAAGCTGGGAAGTTTTTGTGGCCTACTATCAGGCGCATAAAGATAGTTTGCCTTCACCCCCGGATATTTTTAATTCGGGCGGTCCCCCAAAAACCTGAACGTTTCCGGATTTGTAATGTTTTGGAGTTTTTTGCAATATGGACAGGATAACTATCAGCGCGGACGGCAGCCTGAAGGTGCCTGATAATCCAGTCATCCCTTATATTGAGGGCGACGGGGTCGGACCGGACATATGGGCCGCTGCTCGTTTTGTGATTGACGCCGCGGTAACCAAGGCTTATGGACGGCAAAGACGGATTGATTGGTTGGAAGCTCTGGCTGGAGAGAAAGCTTTCGAGCGATCTGGCCAGTGGCTGCCCGAGGAGACCCTTGAGATCCTGCGGCGACACGTTGTGGCCATTAAGGGACCGCTGACCACACCGATCGGTGAAGGGATACGCAGCTTAAACGTGGCCCTGCGGCAGATTTTCGATTTATATGCCTGTATCAGGCCGGTCAAGTATATTCCTGGAGTTCCATCCCCTGTCAAGGCTCCGGAAAAGGTCGACATGGTTGTTTTTCGGGAGAACACTGAAGACGTTTACGCGGGCATCGAGTGGGCGGCCGGTGAAGATAACACCAGGAAACTCATCAGTTTTTTGTCCAGTGAGATGGATGTCAGAATTTCTGAAAACGCCGCCGTGGGCTTGAAAATCGCGACCGAAAAAGGATCCAAGCGTCTGGTCAGGCGAGCGATCCGGTACGCCCTGGAAAAAGGCCGTAAAAGCGTTACCCTGGTTCACAAGGGCAATATAATGAAATTCACGGAAGGCGGTTTTAGAAACTGGGGTTACGAGGCGGCCGCTGAATTCGGGGACACGGTGATAACGGAAACGGAATGTACGGAAAAATACGGCGGCCTCGCTCCTGATGAGAGGGTTTTGATAAAAGATCGTATCGCCGACGCCATGTTCCAGCAGATTCTGCTCCGCCCGGCTGAATACGATATCCTGGCCACGCCTAACCTGAATGGTGATTACCTTTCAGACGCCCTGGCCGCCCAGGTTGGCGGTCTTGGTCTGGCGCCCGGAGCTAATATCGGGGATGATTGCGCTATCTTCGAGGCGACTCATGGTACGGCCCCGAAGTACGCCGGCCAGGATAAGGTTAATCCGGGGTCCTTAATCCTGTCAGGGGCCTTGATGCTTGAATATATTGGCTGGGATGAGGCAGCCGGACAGATTAGATCAGCTTTGGCCAAAACCATTGCTGAAGGGCGAGTGACTTATGACCTCGCCCGTCAGGTTGAAGGAGCAAAGGAATTGTCCTGTTCAGGCTTTGGCCGGGCTGTTGCTGAAAATTTATAGAATGCCCGGCCTTTTTGACTGGACAAATTTACTCAAGGGCTGCCGCGACCTCCTTTTCCCGCCTCGATGTCTGATCTGTAACGAATTCATCATCGAGGTTCAAGCAAGAAGCCGATCCGTGTTTAAGCGCCCGGACATCTGTCTAAACTGCTGGAAAGGATTTATTCCCCTCCCGCCAGCTCACTGCAGCCGCTGCGGACAGCCTTTTCAGACCGATCTGCCTTCAGTTCACACCTGCGCAAACTGTCTCAAAAAGGTCCCCGCTTTTGATCAGGCCTTGGCAGCCGGTCTTTTTCAGGGAACTTTACGTTCGGCTATTCATGAATTCAAATATCGGTTGCGTATGGAGTTGGTGCATTCTCTGGCCGATTTCATGACCCGGGGATTAAACCCTCCTTTTTATCCCCCCGAAGCGGACTTGATTCTTCCCGTACCCCTCCACTGGCGGCGTCTTAAGGAACGAGGTTTTAACCAGGCGTTACTCCTGGCCAACACGCTCTTTTCCCCATGGAAGGACCGCGTCCGGTATAACCTTCTGGCCCGTGTCCGCTGGACCGAACCACAAATCAAATTCAAGGGGCAGGAGCGTCAAAGAAACGTACTTCGCGCTTTCGCTGTTTCGAGACCCGAAAATATTCTGGACAAATCGGTTATACTGGTAGACGATGTTTTTACCACTGGAGCCACGGCCAATGAATGCGCCCGTGTCTTGAAAAAAGCCGGCGCCAGATATGTTCTGGTCTTAACTCTGGCTCGAGTGGCATAAGAGACATTTAATAGTAATTGCCAGAATTATTTTCCGTTTGATTACTAAGGTAAATCAGGCCTCTAACAACGGCTGATATGATGTAACAGATGGCAATTACATGATGTTTTAGCGTTTGTCGTAAGGTGGCTTAGGAGAATGATCAAAACTATATCGCCTTCCGCCCCAAAGCCAAACGGAACTTATTTATAACAAACGTTCTAATAGTTGTTCAAGCGGATAAGGGAGGTTACATCGCCTGTGGTATAGTGGTATCTCTGAGCTTCTATCTGCGCGGCATGTAGGTGAAAAATGATCAATATACTTTTTATTGGAGATATTTTTGGACGGCCAGGCCGTCTGTTGGTGCGGGAACTCCTGCCAGATTTGATTAATAGATATCAAGTGGATCTGGTGGTGGCGAATGTGGAAAACGCGTCCGGCGGGGTGGGATTGACTATCAAGGCTGCTGAAGATCTCTTTCGTGCCGGGGTGAACGTGATGACCTCGGGGAATCATATCTTTAAACATAAGGAAATCATTGAGTATCTCGAAGAAAACGAAAGATTGCTTCGGCCGGTCAATTATCCGGAACCGGCTCCGGGACGGGGAACGGCCCTGGTTGAGACTTCGGGAAGAATCAAAGTAGGGATCGTCAACCTGCTGGGAAGGGTCTTTATGGCCCCGGTGGACTGTCCTTTTCGGGCGGCCGACCGTGAGGTAACCGCTTTGAAGGAAAGCGGCGCTCAGGTGATTTTATTTGACATTCACGCTGAGGCCACATCCGAAAAAATAGCTCTATCCAGGTATCTGGACGGCAGAATCGGCGCTTTAATCGGTACACACACTCACGTTCAAACCGCGGACGAGGCTGTGTTGCCCAACGGTCTGGCCTATCTGACGGACGCAGGGATGACCGGACCTCACGATTCGGTCATTGGGATGAGGCAGGAGGCCATCATTGAACGCTTCCTGACCGCCCGTCCGGTTCGTTTTCAAGCGGCCAAAAAGGGTTTGCGTTTGGAAGGGGCGGTTATTTCTTTTAAGCCGGAAACCGGGTGTGCCGAAAATATTACCAGAATTCGGGAGAGTTTTCCGTTGGAGAGATAGCTTGAATTTTTGAGTAATTAAAGGGTATTATATAAAGGGAGATTCTTTTTTTATATTTTCATAAGAAATCGCTTGACAAAAAATCAAAAACCCGTATGGTCAGATACTCGTTGGCTGTCGAATTCAAGGTCATTCAGAACGGCGGCCGCAGAGACAAAAGGCTTGACAAACGGGCAATCTTGTCTCAAAATACTAGGTAAGCTGATCTTTGAAAACTAAATAGCGGATTAATGACTTTGGGTGAAATTATTCAAAACGTTCGTTTACTAATTTGGAGAGTTTGATCCTGGCTCAGAATGAACGCTGGCGGCGTGCCTCATACATGCAAGTCGTACGAGAAATCATTCCTTCGGGTATGAGAGTAAAGTGGCGCACGGGTGAGTAACGCGTGGGTAACCTACCCTAAAGTCTGGGATAACATTCCGAAAGGGATGCTAATACCGGATAAGACTACGAAAATTTCGGTTTTTGTAGTAAAAGGTGGCCTCTGCATGCAAGCTACCGCTTGAGGATGGGCCCGCGTACTATTAGCTAGTTGGTAGGGTAATAGCCTACCAAGGCTACGATAGTTAGCTGGTCTGAGAGGATGATCAGCCACACTGGAACTGGAACACGGTCCAGACTCCTACGGGAGGCAGCAGTAGGGAATCTTGCGCAATGGGGGAAACCCTGACGCAGCAACGCCGCGTGAGTGATGAAGGTCTTCGGATCGTAAAGCTTTGTCAAGCGGGAAGAAATGTTTTAAGGTTAATACCCTTAAAATTTGACGGTACCGCTGAAGGAAGTACCGGCTAACTCCGTGCCAGCAGCCGCGGTGATACGGAGGGTACAAGCGTTATTCGGAATTATTGG
>JAFDLS010000281.1 GCA_019306365.1 Deltaproteobacteria bacterium | reverse complement strand
AGGGTGGCCTTGTGGTCACAGCCCAGTATGACACGGGCGAAGCCATGAGCTACGCCAGGGTAAAAATTTCGGCTCCCGGGGCCAAATTGACTTTTCAGTCCGGTAGGACAGACAGGAACGGCCGCTTCTGTTTCTTTCCTGATACTCCGGGCGATTGGAAGGTGGTCGTGGATGATGAAATGGGACACCGGCTGGAGGTTATGGTACCTGTGAATAAGTCAATGGAATTGAAAACAAATCAAAAGCACGGGAGCAGAGCTGAAGGTTTATTCCTAAAAAACATCTCCCTGATGCAACCGTTTTAAAAAATCCGGTAATGGAAAAATGTCTATACCATCAAAGTGATATGCCCTCTTGCCCGTGTAAATGCCAAACATCTTGTCTACATGAATACGGCTGGAATTGCTCAACGAACGCATGGGCCGTTCCCACCTTCTGTTCCATTTTTCCGCCATTTTTACTTCCAGGCAAACAACATGAGCATTTGACGACGGTCGCCTTTTCTGTGTCTCAATAATAAAATCGATTTCCACCCCGCTGCCTGTCCGGTAAAAGGATATATCCCGGTTTTTGTTTTGGGTCAGGTTATGGACTCTTAATTCATGGTAAACCATATTTTCCAGGGCAATGCCTTTCCATAGCCTGTCAATGGGTTCAAAGAGAAGACCTGCTGCGGCCCGTGCAACCCCCGGGTCAAACCAGTAAAATTTTGGGTGGGTCTGCTCCCTGACTTTTACATTAGGGCGATAGGCAGGAAGGAAATATCCGAGAAGAGTATCCTCTAAAATTGATAAATAAACATCCACGCTGCTTCTGGGAACGCCGGCCTCACGAGAAATATTCTGTCTGTTTATCAATTGACCGTTTAACTGCCCGGCAATGTTCAAAAACCTTAAAAACGGGGGAAGGCTCCTTACTATGCCCTCCTCCTTAATCTCTTCCCTGATATAGGTGTTTACATAAGAGTTTAGGATATCAGCGGCATTTTTCCGGTCAAGCTGAACGTATGGTAGAAATCCCCACTGGAGTGAAAACTCAACATCAAAAGCATCTACAAGTTCTTTACAAGAAAAAGCGGCAAGGTTGCGGGTAACGGCCCGGCCACCCAAAAGATTTATCCCTCCCCGGCGCAACTTCCTTGCTGAAGAACCGCTCAAGGCGAATCTCCAGCCTTTTGTTTCCATAAGCCGGTGGATTTCATCAAGGAGATCGGGAATTTTTTGGATCTCATCCATAACGATCCATGAATCCTCGGGCAGGTTGCCGATCATAGGCTCCAGGTTGCCCGGCCTTTGAGACAACTCTAAGTATAAAGATGTGTCAAGCAGGTCGAAAAAAAGGGCGTCCGGCAGTACGTGTTTAAGCCATGTAGTTTTTCCAACCCCCCTGGGTCCGAAAAGGATATAAGATTTTATCATAGGGTGATTATACATCGCTTTTGTAAAATTGCAAGGAATTTTTACAAAAGCGATGTATAATCTTCGACTACTAACATAGCTGTGAAGGAAATGCCGTTGAAGAGCTTACGAGGCTGCTTCAAAACCGCGGATAGGGCTTAATCATATGTTCTGCGTGGGAAAACCCACATTTCCCATTAACAGGTACAAGAAGTCGGTGATATTAAGATAAATCAAAAAAAGGGCGGTAGAAGCCGCCTGTCGTTCAGGTCAGCCTGGATATAGCAGGTCTGTAAGGAAGTCAGTTTAAACTAAGCCACGAAGGCCATCATTCCATCATTCCATCATTCCACCACTCCATGTGGCATCGCAACATGAAGTAGTCATTCCGAGACGTCTAATTGCTGATCAAGATCCCCAATGACGCAGAAACCGCTTTACATCATATAATAAATGTTATAATATTTATTCAAAAAGTGAATACACACTTTGCATAATAGAAATATGCAATAGGTCTATACACACAATGTATAATATTGAGAACGGTGATGAAAAATCCATTTTCATATTCCGAGTTTGTAACCGGTGAAGCCTTTTGTAACCGAAAGCAAGAGAAAGAAGATCTAATCTATTTCGCCCAAAATTCTCAGAATGTCTTGCTCTATTCACACCGTCGCATGGGGAAAACATCGCTGGTGCATGAGGTCATTAAGCAACTCAAAAAATTGAAGCCCAAAGTTAATGCCGTCTATATTGATCTTTACGGCACGCTTGATGAAAATGATTTCATTGATGCCGTCTTGACCGGCATCATGCAAATCGAATCAAAACTCGAAGGGATTTTAAAGCGAGTAGCGGGACTTAAGGTGACCGGCAGTTTTGATCCTGTCACCGGGCTTCCGACTCTTTCCGCTTCGATCAAGCCAAGGGAAAAGCCCCAATATCTTGAAAAGGCGTTACAGGTTTTGGCATCCTATTCTGAAAAACAGAAACTGTTGGTGGTTTTTGATGAGTTTCAGGAGATCGCCAATTACTCGGAAAAAGGATTCGAAAAACGACTCCGCAAAGTGATCCAGGGACATCGAAACATCAGCTACATTTTTTCCGGGAGTCAGAAGCACATATTGATTCAGATGTTTGATTCTGTCAAGTACGCATTCTATAAAATGGCTCGGAGTTATCCGCTTCAAAAGATTGAAACGCACCATTACATTGACTGGTCCACAAAGCTTTTTAAAAAGAAAAATGTGACATTGGATGAAGAGATTGTTGTTAACATCGTTGAACGCTGCGATTACCAACCTATGTACATTCAACAGTTTTTATTCGATCTGTGGCGTTCCGATATCATCGACTCGGCTATCATTGAAGACATCGAAAAATCGATTGTTTCAAGCCAGAAAAACCAGTTCATTGTCCTGTGGAACTTATTGACCCAGAACCAGAAAAAAGCACTGCGGTTGGTTGCCGAGACCGGGGGAAAGGGTATTTATACCGCCGAGATGCTCCAACGGGCTGGATTCAATTCCGGCTCAGTCTTGCAAAGAGCGCTTTCGTCGTTAATGGAGAAGGAAATATTATACAAAGATGTAACCTATCAATTTCAAGACACGATGCTAAAAAAATGGATTCAGCGTTTATCTTGATGCTGCAAATTCCCGGATTTTTCTTACTTTGCCTCAGGAGAATGGTTAAACTGGTTTCCATAGATATTTGCGGATAAGTAAAACCACTTAACTGTGACCGGGCCCAAAGGGTAAAGTTTTCTATGTTAGAATAAATATGTCAACCTTCTATCAACGCACCCGGATTGTAGGGTTAAGCTATCAGTTCTAATTCAAAGAGGTGAAGCTCTGATTTTTCCTATTGACAGAGAGGGCCGCATATCAAGTTTATTCTGCCATTTGGATATTGCTCCAGGTGTTCCGGCTTTTCTGCACCATCAATCCTCTTTATCTTAAAAAACCATACCTTATATTTAACTATCGATTATTTCTGAAAAAAAACATACTGTTGACAATTATAGAAATCCTTGGTAATGAGCACTTTATCAAAACAAAGCAGCAGAAGCCGCTTGTCGATAAAATCATCTCGAACATAGCAGGTCTGTAAAAGATTTAATTTAGACTAAGCCACGAAGGCTGTCATCTGATAACAGATGAGACACTCTCGTGGCTTTTTTTTGTGAGATAAAAGTGACAAAGGAGGTGATGCGGAAAAACGTCGATTAAGGGATCAGAGATGAAAATGGATAAGGGAAGGCAGCAGGCACCGACCAGGAAACCCTAAGCCGCCTTCCCGGTGAAGCCCCCTCGGAGTGAGGGATGCTCCGTTATTTATATATCACAACGGCATTTCTCCGTCAATCCGATATAGGCTGAACCCTGAGAACATTTTTATGTCATCATGAAAACAGAGGAATGGAGGAGAAATGACATCCAAGACAAAAAGCAAACCGTTTGGGAACATCTTTTTTGTCACCGGGCTCGCTTTTATCCTGGGCATGATCGCAACTCCTGTCTTGGCCCAGGAAAAGAAACCAAAGGCGATTGATATTGGGACGATCACAGTGATAGCTCCACAGCCAGGCGTTGAGATCACAACCGAAAAAACTATTATTCGTATGGATGAATTTAAAAAGCCGGGTGAGGTTCATACACTGACCGATGTGCTGACCGAAATCGGTGGGATTGATATACAGCGCGTCAATCCGCTTATGGCCAGCCCGGGCGACGAGGTATCCATCCGCGGTCTTAATGAGGGCCGGATGGTCATCGAGATTGATGGTAGGCGTATTAACCATACCGGCCATTATGGAAGGTATATCGTTGACTGGTCCACACTGAACATGGACGATATCGAGAGCATTGAGATCATTCGGGGAGGGCACTCAGTGCTTCATCCCTTTGCTATTGGCGGAGTGATCAATATCATCACTAAGAAGGGAAAAAAGACCAAGGAGCTCAAACCTGACTTTAGTGTTATGGCAGGTTACGGGGAGTTTAATACCCGCAACCTGTCAGCCTCTGTTAACGGAGGTGTGGGAAATGTCGTGGGCTATAATTTTTCAGCAAGCAGGCAAGAGACCGACGGTTATCTCAGAAACAACTTTCAGGAAACAAATAGCTATAACGGGCATCTGACCTTTTATCTCCCAAAGGATGTCACGCTTAGCCTTGGAGCCAAGTATTCAGATGTTTATTATGGCTTACCGGTCATCAATGATCCGTCCCTATCCCAAATTCTACCCGGATCGTGACCAACTGAGACACCTTGACTGGCCTCAGTATGCCGAGAATGATCCACACTGGGATAAACATACCACCTATCTGGATGCTATCCTTCAGGTTCCCTTGGGTCCTGGATCCGCCAAGGTCCATGGATTTTTCACTGGGGGAAGGCGTTGGACCAGTATGTATACTGCCATGGGCACATTCGAGGAAGATTTTTTCGTGGACGATGAGACAAGGGGAATCATCGCCGAGTACCGGGATATTAACTTGTTCGAGTCCCACTGTGTGACAGTGGGCGCCGAATACCAGGTAATGGGTTGGCCGGACGAAAATCCCGCCATCTACAGGGTCAAATCAGCCTATATCCAGGATGTCATCAGCCTGGGCGATCGCTGGACGGTTACACCCGGCGTTCGCTACTATCATGTTGACATGGATACTTACTTTTCCCAATTTGGAACTGGCTGGCCGACCGAAGGCAAAAAAGAAGATGACGATGGTTTCTATCCAAGCCTGAAGGTGGATTTCCAGGCCACCTCTGACACTGCACTCTATGCTGCGGTGAGTCGGTCCTACCGGCTCCCGTGTCCGTGAGATTACTATTGGTGGGCGCGGTGCGCGTCCGAGGAAAATCCTTCATTAGACCCGGAATCGGCCTGGGAGTATGAACTTGGAATCATTCAAGATTTCAAACCAGTGACCGTCAGAGCGGCTGGTTTTTATTATGACATCAAGGACTTTATTAATGACAATGGCATCACATCTGTAGGCGCGCTGGGAGGGTTCGGAACCCTCGGCAGTAACTGCCTCTATAACATTGATCACTTCAAACTTTACGGCGTGGAACTTGAGGCAGCCATCCATCTGGGAGAGAGGTTTCGGGCTACGGCAACCTATATCTACCAGGAGTATGATGCGGACAAAACAGGCTTTGAGGACGATTATTCATACTATCTTCCTGCGCTTTTGCCTAAACACAAGATCAAATTACTGGCCCGGTATAATGTCTGGTCAGACGGCTGGCTCCAGTTA
>JAFDLS010000280.1 GCA_019306365.1 Deltaproteobacteria bacterium | reverse complement strand
AAGTTGTCTGGGCCACCCGCCGTTTTGATCTTATCCCTCACCCTCTCCTAAAGGAAAGGGAAAGAGGGATTTGATCATGCGGCGTTCTTCAGGTAATTATCACAGGTCTCATCTCACCTTAAGTGGAAAATGTTTTTAGCGAATTAATCATCGAATACGAGGATGGCCCGGCCGCTGATCTCACCGTTTTCAAGCGCGTTCACGGCTTCATTGATCTGGTCGATGGTGTAACGCGCGGTCACCAGGGCATTGAGGTCCAGGTCGCCTTGCTCGTGCCACTTGAGAAACCTGGGGAAATCTACTTCCGGAGTGCATGAGCCTCCAAAGCTGCCGATGAATTTTTTTTCATTGAGCAGGACATCCATGGCGTTGATTTCCAGTTTCGTGGTTGGCACGCCCACAAGCACCGCGGAACCTCCGTCACGCGCGCCAAAATGACCCCTGCGGCAGGCTGGTAATATCTGCTCCATGGTTTTTTGGATGCCGATGCAGTCAAAGGCATAATCCACACCACTGACTGGCGTTCCCACGAAGGTGTATTCACCTTCATGCCGGGTGAGCTCATGAATGGCTTTGACCGGGTCGACATTACTGGCGTTGATGCAATGAGTGGCTCCAAAACTCTTCGCGAATTCGAGCTTTTTATCATCCAGGTCCACCGCGATGATTTTACCCGCGCCCGCCTTCTTGGCTGCGGCCACAGCGCTTAATCCGACGCCGCCTACCCCGAAGATGGCTACACTCTCGCCGGGTTGAACTTTGGCGGTGTGAATCACGGCCCCGGCACCGGTAATAACGGCGCAGCCGATGACGCAAGTGACGTCCTTTTGAATATGGGGATCAGCCTTCACCACATACTGTTGATCCGCCAGGGTATGGTCGGCCCATGTATAGACGTTTTGCGACTGAGCGACGCCGCCGGAGACTTCTAACGTGGCGGCGGCCGGCGGCCCGGCGGCCTTGGCGGAGTTCCGGGGCACCCAGGTGACGAGCGCCGTCTCGCCTTCCTTAACGTGGCTGACCCGCTCACCCGCCTTGAGAACCACTCCCGTGGCCTCGTGGCCCAGAACAACCGGGGTCTTCCTTGGCTGGTGAATCTGATGCAGTTGAGAGTGACAAACGCCTGAAGAGAACAGTTTAACGAGAACCTGGTCCGGTCCCGGGTCGGGTAAAGTGATTTCTTCAACGCGAAGCGGTGCCTGTTCCTGTGGTAACACAACCACACGAGCTGGTGTTCCCATAATTTCTTTCTCCTAATATTATTTTTGATCTGAATATTGACAGTCTGTCCATCGAAACGCGACTAAACATCACAAAACCTTGCGTGTCAATGGCGTTCCTTTGACAATGAATACACATCTCAGCTTGGGAGTATATGGAGATTGTGTTTGCGTGTCAAACTTAAATGACGCCTTCCGGATCGTGGGAGGTCTCATAGTAGGCTTTCTTTATGGCGCCTTCAAAGTTTACATACAGACTGGTTGAACTTGGCTTGAGAAGCCTTATTTTTACTTTAGAAATGTAAGTTGGTTTTAGTAAGAAATCAGTATGCGTTTTGGAGGTGTTGAGATGAAAGTAAAATACATATTTATAATAATATTATTAATCGGAGTGGCTGTATTTGGTTTTCAGCTTTCCAAAGGAAGCACTGCCGAGCAAAAAGAGCAGAAAGAGAGGTTAGTCATGCATGAGAAGAATAATTTAAAACAGGCTACATTTGCCGGAGGGTGTTTCTGGTGCGTGGAAAAAGACCTTGAGAAGGTGGACGGGGTCGTTGAGGTGATTTCAGGATATACCGGCGGCCACAAGGAAAACCCGACCTATGCGGAAGTGTCAGCCGGTGGAACGGGGCATGTGGAAGCGGTGCAGGTCATTTATGATCCGGGCAAAGTCTCTTATAAGGAACTGCTTGACGTTTTTTGGAGGCATGTAAACCCGACCGATCCGGGAGGACAATTCGTTGACAGGGGTTCACAGTACCGAACCTTGATATTTTATCACGATGACGAACAAAGAACCCTGGCGATCGAATCTAAAAACGAGTTGGAAAAAAATGGGCCGTTTGACAGGCCAATTGTGACCGAGATCGTGAAGTTGGATAAGTTTTATCAGGCGGAAGACTATCATCAGGATTATTACAAAACCCATTCTTTTCGATATAAACTTTACAGGTTTAATTCCGGCCGGGACCAATTTTTAAAAAAGGTCTGGGGTAAAGAGGAGAAATCTGTGAAAAATGGAGATATTTCGAAATTTACGAAACCCGGCGACGAGGAACTGCGTAAAAAATTGACGCCAATGCAGTATAAGGTGACTCAGAAGGAAGGGACGGAGCCGGCCTATAATAATGAATACTGGGATAACAAGAGAGACGGAATTTATGTGGACATCGTTTCGGGTGAGCCTCTTTTCAGCTCGCTGGACAAATACGACTCCAGGAGCGGCTGGCCCAGTTTCACCAGAGCCTTTGAACCCGTTAATATAGTGGAGAGGGAAGACAGACGCCTTTTCAGGGTAAGAACCGAGATTCGCAGCAAAAAAGGTGATTCTCACCTCGGGCACGTCTTCCCGGATGGCCCCGAACCCGGGGGCCTGAGATACTGCATTAATTCCGCCGCTCTCAGGTTCATTCCCAAAGAGGATCTGGAGAAGGAAGGATACGGTCAATACGTCAGCTTTTTCGCGGACATGAAATAATGTTTTTTAATTTACAGCCATCCTGCCTCCCATCTGGACGAGGGTATTTTGAGAGAGTGATTTGGGATAGGATGCAGTTCTATTAAAGCCGTTTACATCCCTGGCGATATTCTATAGAATATCGCCATTTCCATAAGAGATCAATTATCACCGGTAATCATTTTGATTGAATTGAAAATTGAGCGACAGGGCCAAGTTACATAAAAACGGAGTCAAAGGAGGGGGACATGAAAGTATTAGCGCTTAATTCAAGCGCCCGT
>JAFDLS010000279.1 GCA_019306365.1 Deltaproteobacteria bacterium | reverse complement strand
ATGGCCACCCCGGCCACACCAGCCAGCCAGGTGCCGACTCCAAAGACAAACATGAAGAGCAAAGGTGTATTGACCCCAAGGGCGCTGACCATGTCCGCGTCTGAAACGGCGGCGCGTACCAGCATACCCAGCCGGGTCTTATATAGGATCAGGGCAAGGAAGGCCAGTATCACGAGGGACAGACCGATGATGAAAAGTCTATATGCCGGGTATTCCAGGGCTCCAATTTTAACTAGTTTTTCCAAAAATGAGGGGATGCTGATATAGAGACTCTCAGTTCCCCAGACGGTCTTTACGGTTTCCATTATGACCAGCATAACTCCCACGGTTAGAATCAATTCACCTATATGCCCAAAGGCGTGTACCCTTCTAAGGAGGAATCGCTCAAGCAGAACTCCACAGATCCCCGCGGCTACCGGTGCTATAAGCAGTCCCAGCCAGAAATTTCCGGTTATGGCCACGACCTGGTAGCAAAAATAGGCTGACAGCATAAAGAAGGCGGCATGGGCAATATTCAGAACCCCCATCATGCCAAAAATTAGTGTAAGGCCCGATGCAACGAGAAAGAGCACCATACCGTATGCCAGCCCGTGTATTCCCTGTTCAATATACAATACCATGGTCGGATCCATATATTTTCCCTCCTGATTTTAACAAAAGATTACCCAAAATGAGTTAAGGCGGTTGTGTCCTTAACTAATACGTCCTGGTACTAATTCGTTTTAGGCACCCTTTTATTGTTTTTGACGTTATCTATTCATGATTCGCCTCCGTTCGAAAACGGAGGCGAACCATGAGGAGTTTGTGAATCAGTTGTTATTTGTCGGTTTTCAATTTGCCGACTACTGGCCCCTGGCCAATCATTTACACCTTTCCAGTTTTGGATCCATAAGCGGGAGGACCTTTTCCGCCGGTATTACGTATACTGGGCCCGGCTCGGAACAACCCTTGTACCAGTAATACGGAGGAATGTTGTAATTATCCTTCTGTTTCTCGGGCTCAACATATATTTCCACAAAAAGGTCATGAGCCACCTTGTGGTCGCAGGCCCTCATCTTATAAACAGTCCCGTTAACATCTTCGTAGGTATCCCCCTCCCAGACCTTGATGATCTTTTCCGGGTCTGTACTGCCGGCCCGCTCGATAACGCTCAGAAGCCAATAGGTCTGCATCCTGTATGAACCCATGTTTCCAGTTCCGTGCATGAACAACTTGGAGTTAAAGGGCTTTTTCCATTTGTCAAATTGATATCTCCACGCCAAATAGTATTTTAGCTGTTCGGGTGTTTTGAAGGCAGGTGGCGCGGCTCCAAACTGGGCAATATGGACCAAGCCTTTCGTACCTTCAACTCCAACCTCGTGAAGCATGTTGGGCTCATCCAGGAACGTATTGATAAAGGGGAGTTTCATGCCCGTTTGCCTCGATTGCTTGAGGAGGTTGGCTGAGTCGGGAAGCCAGTCACCCGTATAGACGGCCTCGGCCCCGGAGGCCTTTATCTTGGATATATAGGGGGCGTAGTCCGTTGCGAAAAGCTTATGGTAGTCCTCCCCGACAATCACGGCTTCAGGGTAGTACTCCTTCAACCCTTTTTTGAAACCATTTGCCATAGAGTGGCCGAACAGGTAGTCCTGGCAGAGGATGTAGAATTTCTTTTCCTTCTTTCGAATGTTGCCATAATAGTAGGCTGCGGCACGGCCAATCTGGTCACACGAAAAGGATGTCATGAAGGAGTAACGATTAAAATTGGTAGCGTCATAGAGCTCATCGGATAAGGCGGCGGTGCATATGGCAATAGTCTTGTATTTTTTCGCAACCTGGTTGATGACCTTCATGAGATGGCTGCCATTGGTCCCCCACAACACGTGAACCTTTTCCTGCAGGACCATCCTTTCACATACCTTTTTGGTGATTGGAACCTTGGACTCGTGGTTTGCCTTGATAACCTGGACCAGTTTCTTCTTGCCGTCAACAAGGATGCCTCCCCTCTTGTTGATGTCGTGGGCGACAGACTGGACTGACGCAAAATATATGTCTCCCACTAAAGCGGCTGGCCCGGAAAAGGAGCAAACGACCGCGATCTTGATGGTGTCCCCGGTGGGTATAATCGGATTACCCGGATCAAAATCGGACATATCTCCCATCTTGTTTGCATCAAACCTGTCATTCGCTGCCAAAACTTGGGGCGCGGCCAGCAAGAAAAAACAGATAAAAACGATAACTGTTAAGAACAGCTTTTTTGCCGAGTTCATCTTTTCCTCCTTATGAAAAAGAATTAATCTGTTAAACTTGGAGCCGAAGATTACTTTTCCCCTTTTGTGCTGTTTCTCCTCCTTTCTGAAGTCCATGGATATCAGGTTTTTAAGTAATAAATCTTACCCAATCCACACTTCTTTTTTTGTGAGCGTTCGATTCCGTAAATAATGAAATTCACCTGGTTACCTGGCTTGGAAAACTGTTTTTAGGTTGATTTCAAAATATTCTAAAAGCTCATCCAAAAAAGTCGGATAAAGCGTATGCTTTTAATGGAGGCGTCAAGATGAATTTTTCCTTAAAATAAGGTAGATAAATACTAAAACTCATTAGAGCCTTAAAAGGCTCAAGTTGGTATTGAATATACAAATAGAGGACATTTGGCCTTGAATAACCTCGTATATAGATTCATAATCATGTTCCAGAGACTCTATCTCGCTTCAGGCCTTGATTAGGAACAAAGGCAGCTATGTCATCTAAAGCAAACAGTGTTGATACATAATTCCCTGGAACCGGAATTATTCAAAAGCAAAACAAAAAGAATATAAAGTTGGTAAGAGTATTTAGAATTATAGAGAAGTGAAATTACCGTGTCAAGCATGAAAATTTTAAAATGTAGCTAGTACATAATGTGTCCGGTCATTTTAGTAAATGAAGTGTCCGCTTTTTGCGGAGGTTGTTGTACAAGATAAGTCATGGAGGAAAGACCATGACTTTGTACGGACCTG
>JAFDLS010000051.1 GCA_019306365.1 Deltaproteobacteria bacterium | reverse complement strand
CAGCCAGGGACGTACGAACCGCGTGAGCGAGGAGGGTGATGGACCAATGGGGCCTTCTCGCATGTGGCTGAACAAGCCGGTTATCGCGGCCGTGGCGGGTTACGCCGTGGCTGGGGGCCTTGAACTGGCGCTCTGGTGTGATTTGCGCGTCATGGAAAAGGACGCTTTCTTCGGTGTTTTCTGCAGACGCTGGGGGGTGCCGTTGATGGATGGGGGCACCGTTCGTCTGCCGAGGCTGATTGGCCTTTCCAACGCCCTGGACATGATCCTCACTGGCAGGCCGGTCGGGGCTGAAGAAGCTTTGAGGATGGGCCTGGCTAATCAAGTCGTGGAACCCGGAACCTCCCGGGCCGAGGCCGAGGCGCTGGCTGAAACGATCGCTAAATTCCCTGAACGCTGTATGTTAAACGATCGACGGTCCGCGTATGAGCAGATGACCCTTTCTTTTGAGACGGCCATGCGTAATGAGTTTCGGCTGGGCGTGACAACCCTGTTAAGCGGCGAAACCGTGGAAGGGGCTGGCCGTTTTACTAAAGGCGCAGGCAGACACGGGTCTTTTGAATGATCTGATTTTTTTAGAGAACGAGGCTGGATGAAAGGGTACTGGGATTAATTGATCATGCCGACCCGGGATATACCCAGACGCATAATCATTTACTTGTCAACGTGGTTCCGCCTTTCCATCACCCCTGCATATCAAAATATGACTTTATAGATGCGCTGACCCTGCCGGCTGTTTTTCCATCCCAAAGCTCTGGTATACGGCTGGTTTTGAAATCGCCGTTTATTATGGAAAGGAGATGTTCCTTCACCGAGGTGAGATCTACCAGCCGGTTGGTTCCCTGTGTAATCGTGACAGGCCGTTCGGTGTTCTCACGCAGGGTTAAGCAGGGAATATCAAGGTACGTAGTTTCTTCCTGGATTCCGCCCGAATCGGTCAGGGCGAATTTGGAATAAAAGAGCAGGTTCATGAACTGTTTGTAGGGCAGGGGATCAAGGAGATACACATTCTTCGCCTTTTCAAGAATGTCCGCCTGCCTGAAAGTATCCAGGTTTTTGCGGGTTCGGGGGTGCACCGGAAAAATCAGCGGAGTTAGTTCCGATAGTTCAACCAGCACCTGGCAAAGGGTTGAGAGTTTTTCCGGTAAGTCCACGTTGGAAGGACGGTGCAGGGTCACCAATCCGTAATTTTGCGGTTGAAACCCAAGCTTTTTAAAGGTGTTTTCCTCATTGATTTTGGGGCGCAGCATTTCCAATGAATCAATCATGATATTACCCACCCGCTGTATTTTATCAGGAGGAACCCCTTCATTGATCAAGTTCTGGTCGCCGTCAATCGAGGGCGTCCAGAGAATGTCAGCCAGGGCGTCAGTGACCAGTCGGTTAATTTCTTCCGGCATGGTTCGGTCAAACGATCGAAGACCGGCTTCCAGGTGCGCTACCTTTTGCCCCAGTTTGACAGCGGCCAGAGTGCAGGCCATCGTGGAATTAACATCCCCCACCACAACCACCAGGCCAGGCCTTTCTTCCAAACATACCTTCTCGTAAGCCATCATGACTCGAGCGGTTTGTTCAGCGTGTGTTCCGCTGCCAACTCCTAAGTGAATGTCCGGGTTTGGGAGTTCCAGGTCTGCAAAAAAGGAATCTGACATATTGATGTCATAATGCTGACCGGTGTGAACGATAACAGTTTCAGCCCAGGGCTCGTTTTTAAGAGCATGGTAAAGCGGGGCTATTTTCATGAAATTTGGCCGCGCGGCGCTTATCAAATGTATCTTTAATCTACCCATCACTGATCCATCAATTAGTTCAAACGGCTATCAAACACTTTGCCGTTTACGCGATTTTCAATATTTTCAGCTACCTCCTGACCAATCTACCTTTTGAACCTGAAGGCAGTCAAGAAAAATTCAGGAAAAATCCCTATCAAAAACCCGTTGATCTAAACCGGGCTGTTTTTCAGATATATTCTTTTTTACGTATAACATTTTGACTTAAATAGATTATTTTCATGACACCTTTTATAATTTTATACCTGTCAAGGTATTACTGGGAATATCCCTGACCTTTATCCGGGATAAATTCCCATATTCTGGTAATTTCCCTTATAAAAATGAACCCCTCCCTCTATGTACATTAGAAAAGGGAAAAAATATACTCATACACGATTGAGAAATCATCCGCTAACCTCCTAATTCCCCCCGGGAGCCTCAGACGGATCTCAGTCGAGAACGAAATTTGTCTGAGGTTCCCCATTCCTTCCTTATTATAAATATGTTCCTTTTCAATCAATGACCTATTTTTTGACCGCATCAAGGTTTAATAAGTTGAAAGCTGCCGGAACTTATGAAATTTTCATAAACCCGGTTGCCAAAAACGGTTTGGCAGGCTTTAGCCGCGAATATTTTGTTCCTAGAGACTGAGCCTCTGATTAATGCTATATTGGCGCAATTCGGATATTCACCTGATTAGAGTGATTGCCAAAATAAAGTTCCGATTGAAGGCAGAGGTCATATATCTGTATAAAGGGTATTAACTGGCAAATAACTTGTGGGCAATCACCAAAAACATCCGGGTGATTCCCTTTTCAATTGTCGCCTTCGGTCTTCTTGAACATTAAATCAAACCTCTTGGTCAAGAGGAAAATATTTATGGGAATCGCTCTAATACTTAAGGTAAGGAGGAACTGATGGGACCACTCAACGGTGTGAGAATTATTGAAATCGCTGGAATCGGGCCGGGACCTTTTTGCGCCATGATGCTGGCGGACATGGGAGCTGACATCATTCGTGTGGAACGGATGGGGCAATACGCGGCCAGAACCGATGTGAAGTATCAGGTTCTCAATCGCGGCCGCCGGTCGGTAGCGATGGACCTGAAGAAGCCCGAGGGTGTTGAATCGGTTTTAAAACTTATTGAAACGGCGGACGCCTTATTTGAAGGATTTCGTCCGGGCGTGATGGAAAGGCTGGGCCTCGGGCCGGACGTCTGCCTGGAAAGAAATCCCAGGTTAGTCTATGGCCGCATGACCGGCTGGGGGCAGGAGGGCCCGCTTTCTAAAGCGGCTGGTCACGATATCAATTATATAGCCACTACCGGGGCGCTGGGCGCCATCGGAAGGCAGGGAGGCAACCCGGTTCCTCCGTTGAATCTGGTCGGAGATTTTGGGGGCGGCGGGATGCTGTTGGCCTTTGGTATTGCCTGCGCACTCTATGAGACTCAAAAATCCGGACAGGGGCAGGTCGTGGACGCGGCCATGGTTGATGGTTCCGCCGCGCTTATGGCCATGTTTTATGGTCTCAAGGCCGGGGGCGCATGGATCGATCAGCTTGGAAAAAATTTTTTAGACACCGGTTCTCATTTTTATGACACCTATGAGACGTCCGATGGCAAATGGGTGGCCGTGGGTTCCATTGAACCACAATTCTACGCGCTATTACTCAAACATACCGGAATCGATGATCCCGGCTTCCAGCAGCAGATGGATCGCACGAAGTGGCCAAAATTTAAAGAAAAAATGACAGCCGTTTTCAAAACCAAAACGCGGGATGAGTGGTGCGAGATCATGGAGGGCACCGACGTCTGCTTCGCGCCGGTCCTTTCAATGAATGAGGCCATGGCATACCCCCACAACGTGGCTCGAAACACGTTTGTCGAGATAGACGGGGTGCCTCAACAGGCGCCAGCGCCCCGCTTCAGCCGCACCAAACCAGAAATTCAGGGTCCACCTCCAACACCCGGCGAACACACTGAATCAGCGCTTCGAGATTGGGGTTTATCTTCGGAAGAAATAAAATCGCTGAAAGAGGCGGGCGCTATTTAAAGTAATTGTCAAAAAAACTGGGGCGGAGACGACTCCCGCCCCAGCGTACATTCCAATGCTCACTCCCTAGTAAATCAGTCCGCTTCGGCCGGTTTATTATTTAGGCGCCTCAAATTGAAGGCTCGCTTCAGAAATTTGTACAGGGCGAAGATGCGCGAGGAATTTTTTGACAATCGCCAGAACGTCCGGGCAATCGCTCTAAACGGAACAGGTTTCTCCCTGATCTTCAATGGATATATAAACAGAAGGAGAGGAAAATGAAGAAATTTGGCGCAAAGGGACAACGATGGGTTAAAAGCTTTCATGTTTTTTTCGCCTGTGTCTGGATCGGCGCGGCTGTTTGTCTGATTCTCATTAGTTTTTTTCTGCAAGCCACGGACGGTAAAGAGCTATACGGCATTGATCGATCGTTAAAATTTATTGACGACTTTATCATCATTCCCGGCGCCATCGGCAGTTTTCTCACCGGCCTGATATACGCTATTTTCACCAACTGGGGTTTTTTCAAACACAACTGGATCATTGTGAAGTGGATAATCTGTATCGGCGGGATTATCTTCGGGACGTTCTGGCTTGGCCCCTGGCTTAACCATTCTGTTCCGATTTCAGGGGACCTGGGCTTGGGCGCTCTTTCCGACCCGGCCTACGTTCACAACAAAACCATGAATTTGTGGTTTGGCACTCTGCAGGGCCTTACCTTGATTTTTGCGGCCTTTATTTCGGTTTTCAAACCCTGGAAGAAAAAGAAGGGAAAAGCCAACACCGGGAGTTAAGCGGCTGTGGGTTATAGCCTCAAGGTCAGACGGCGGTATTATCTTCTGGCAAGGCCTTCTCCCGGCCGCTCCATAAAAAGGGAGCGCAGATCAGCGTGACCACAAACAGGGCCGCGCCGGCAATGGTATAGCTGTAAAAGAACCCGAGACGGTCGATGCTGTAGCCCATGATTGGAGTCAGGATGCCGCCGCTTTCCATGGCGCTGAAATAGTATATGCCAAATATGGTCGAACGGTTATGTTCCGAGGTCTGGCTGACGATAAAGGCTTCCGTTACCGGCATTCGCACGGACAGGCATATCCCCAGGAAGAGGAGTAGGATCCCGATCCCAACTCCATAAGGAATCATATTTAGCAGGAAAATTAACGGGCCGGTTATAAAACAAACTGTTAGCAGGACAGGTATCTTGCCTAGACGATCTGAGATATAGCCTCCTAACGGAGCCGCCCAGAGTCCGCCTGAAAATATAATCGCCAGAAAGGCGGCGGCGGTTTTTTCGCCAACCCCAAAGTGATCGACCAGAAACAGGGGAATGAAGGCTATGGTGGAAACAAAAATCGCTGAGATGCATGAACTCAGGATCATCACCACCACAAGTCGGCGCAGGCGGCCAGGCTTGGATGGGGCTTCAGCAGGACTGGCGGCCTTCACTTCCTTTATGTTTTTCGCAGGGGTCAACCTGCCCAGAAGCAGGTAAAAAATAATTCCAAAAATAATGGCGGGCACTGCCAGGCTGAGAAATGAACCGCGCCATCCCCAGGCGGCGGCAATGGCCACTCCGATGAGTGGGGCCAGAAAGTAGCTGGCGCTTCCGCCAACCAGATGAAGCCCCAGGGCGCTGCCTTGTTTTTGAGGCGAGACCGACGCTGAGATGAGCGGCGGAGCAGCCGGGTGGTACCCACCGCCCATAATGCCCATCAGCATCAGGCAGATCAGTATCATCATGTAGGTGGGTGAGAGGCCGACCAAAAAACCGGCCAGGGCCACGCCGCAGTTGCCGATGGTTATCAGGATACGGGGTCCAAAACGATCAGCAAGCCATCCCGCCGGTAACTGGCCGATGCCATAGGATAAGCTGAAGGCCGAGATCAGGAGTCCGGACTGGGTATAATCAAGCCCCAAATCTGTCCGAATCATCGGTAAAAGCGGCACTGGCAGCGCGGTCAGCAGGTGGTGCCCGAAATGAGCCAATACAAAAAGAGGAACCAGGCCGGTAAAAATCAAGGAGAAGTCGGTTTTTTTAATGGTGCTTCCTTTCCGGATATTAAGTATTGAGATGTGACAATTTCAAATTGAAATTCAGATCAAGTTAAAGCAATAGATGATTATCAGGCATCCTTATTGTAAGTTATTGCCTATCAGAATAAAAGTTTAATTTATCGTGGATTTTTGTATTGAGACCTCTGCAAAACCAGTAATTTTGTTGAAATCGCGGAAGGCGAAAATTTAACCCGCAGAAATATTGCTAATATTTCGAGGACTTAAATTTGAGCCTGACAAAGAGGTCAGCTAAAGGACGATGTTTTACAAAGGTCTCATAAATGGAATTAAGTGGATTCTATCTTATATTTTTTGGAGGGCGCTTCAACTACGCAGCGAAATCCAAGCCAGTGCGCGCCGTTGACGGTGTCCTCGGGCGTCCAGCGACAGGTAACCCTGACAAAGGTGGCAGTGCCCAGAAAGCATCCCCCGCGCATGGGCAGCAGGTCCCACTGCCATCTGCCTTCACACATTTCCCAGACGTTGCCGCACATACCATAACATCCGTAAGGACTCATCCCGTCATCAAAAAGGCCGATTTCCGATGTTCGCTCGAGTCCGTACTCCCTGGAATTACATCTGTCAGGGAGGAATTCCTGGCCCCAGGACCACCAGCGGCCGTCCGTTCCCCGGCCCGCCTTTTCCCATTGCGCTTCAGTGGGCAGTGATTTCCCGGCCCATTTGGCGTAAGCCCTCGCGTCGTCCCACCCCACGAAAACCACGGGCTGCATGGGCTGACTCCACCGCGGTTCCGTCCACAGTAAAGGCTCTCTATGACCAGTTTCTTCCACGAATTTACGGTACTGGTAGTTGGTTACCGGGTAACGATCGATATAATAATTTTCAAGGTGAACGATACGGTCGGGAATCTCCGTGGCAAACACGACGGTTTGTCTCCGGTCCAGTAAGAAAATTTGGTGAAGTTCTTCTTCGGATATACCCATGGTAAAAGGACCCGCGGGCACTTTTACCATCTCAGCTCCATCTATGGGGGAAACGATACTGTCAGGAAGCTTTCCTTCGCCCAATTCTTTTTCTATATCCCAGCGGGTTTCCAATTTATATTCCTTATGTCGGGATACTTGATTATCCCTCGATTTGTATCTTAAGCCAAAATTATACCGCCAGACCTTTATTCTCCACCTGCTTGACCAGCGCTGTGACCGCTTCCATGTATTCCGACATGCCATGAAAGAAAATATCATTATGGTTGGCGCCTGGAATCTTGAGAAAGGTTTTATTTTCCGCACCGCAAGCGTTGTAAAGGGCCTCACCATTTGAAAACGGTATGATATGGTCATATTCGGCGTGTATGACCAGCGTTGGTTTTTCAAAGGTCTCGATTTTTGCGATGTTACTGAGCCCCTTTTTTTTATTTTCTGAAAAAGCCGCGGCAATCCCAAGCAGATTAAAAAGCGGGTCTAAAGAAGCGAATCCGCTTTCCACGATCAGCCCGTCCATGTACTGCCTGTAATGCCCGGCCAGTTCAAGAGCGGAAGCGCTTCCCAGGGACCGGCCCATCACGATAAATGGGCCTGTATGATTTTTTTCTATCAGCCAATTTCTGAGGTAGTGAAATATAACATGACAATCTCGCATCATAAAGGTGATGGTCGGGCTGCCTGTTGACCGTCCGTATCCCCTGTAGTCGACCGGCAGAAAATTTATCTGTAGCCTGTTAAAAAGAGCTCCCATGTCGTCATAGTCGGAGACTATCTCACCATTACCGTGAAAAAACAGGATATTCGGCGCCTCTTTGTCTATCACATGCGCTCTGGCGCCTATTTCAGCCTCTCCATCCACCGGTATCAGCAGGTCTTCGGCGTTTTCCACCGCGCTTACAGACCCAAACTCAGGCCTGGGATAAAACAGAGTCGAAAGAATCTGCGGTACGTCCAGTTCTGAATAATTAATCTCGGAAAGGTCGATCATAATAAACCCGCCTGTTAAGCAGATGGAAGCCGCCTCATTGGCTCCAATTTTACTTCTGTCTCTCGTCCGGTCGTCTTTCAGTTCTCTTAGTAAGAGCTTATCAAATTATCCTTTAATGGCAACAAAATAAATAGATCGGGATAAGAATCGATTCAAGCCTATCCCTGTTATTTCTTAACCCGCAATCGTGTTGGCTGTTAGAGACCGCGTTTTTTTTAAAATTTCCTGTTGAACATAATTCAATCACCCGCCACATGAATCAAGGAATTTTGGTTATCATTATAGATAAGAGGCTTTTTATCAATGGCTGAAACTAAATCTTCTCCTACCCCGAGGTCAAACGGGACATATTTATTAGAAGCTATCTCAAAACTAGTGTTTTGGTCTAAATCGCGGAGAAAGAAAATTTAACCCGCAGGAATATGTTAAATATTTCGAGGACTTAAATTTTCGTACGACATATGCCGCTGTAACGTCAGCGAAGCGGTGCTAATGAGTTAGGGGAAACAAACTTTTTGAGATGGCTTCTACAAACGCTCTATACTCCACTTTGATAGTAAGGGCTCTTTTTTAAAATCAAGTCATGATGTTTAAGTTTAGCAGGTATATTTTAGATTATTTGAACACGTTACGTTTTTCAAGGTGATCTGTTCGTTATAAAAACCGCGATATTCAAAAAGGATTTGGTAAAACCAGCGCACCACGCAAAATATTGCTAAGTAATGTGGTTGAAACGCGAAGCCTTTTTTCGCTGGCAAACGAGGAGATCAACGCAGGCGGAGGTAAAAAGCATGAAAGAAGATGAACTGACCGAACGAAGCGCAACAGCCATGGGCGGAAAAGAAGGTAAATACCTGACCTTTACCCTGGCCAATGAAGAGTATGGTATTGGGATCCTCAAAGTCAAGGAAATCATTGGGATAATGCCCATCACCTCTGTCCCTCAGACACCGAAGTTTGTCAAAGGTGTGATCAACCTCAGGGGGAAGGTCATTCCGGTTCTGGATCTCAGGCTCAAGTTTGACATGGAAGAGTTCGGTTATACGGAGCGAACCACCATTATCGTCGTGGAATTCGTTGGCCAAACCGGAGTGGTGATGATAGGCATAGTGGTTGACTCAGTATCCGAGGTGGTCAATATCAGGGTTGAGGATATTGAGGAGACACCCGCTTTTGGGGAAAAACTGGACACCCAATATATTCTCGGGATGGCAAAGGTGGAAGGAGGCGTGAAGATCCTGCTCGATATAGATCAAATACTTAACGCTGAAAAAATGACGATGTTGGATGAGGTGGCTTGAGGTCTTCCAGGGTTGTCCTTTACCAGGAATGGGATAACCTTAGGTCTCAGATTATAATTATCAAGCTTGAATAACTTGAGAATCTGTCATCGCCATAAAATCGAGGCGGTTGCAAAACAGGGCCGAAAGCTTTGTGTTAAGCCCTGTTTCCCCGTCCACGGGGCCGGATCACCTGATGGGGGGCTCTGTCTCTGCAAAAGATCTTTTAATATTCAGTTTTAATTCAGGGCATGTATTTAAAATGAAATGACCGTCTTAATGAATTTCAATCCGGTTAAAGATGATTTTCAGTCGGGCGATGACCATTCCAGCATTTCAGACAAAGGTCTTGTCGAGGGATGCCAATCGCCTCAACAAAGGCGTCGAGACTGTTGTATTTTACGGAATCGGCTTTAATCTGGCCAGCCACCCAGTTTTCCAGTTCTTTGAGCTGTTCCATAGAATCAATGTTCCCTGTGGGCATGTACTGACGGGCTTTGAGTTCTTCATAGCTGCGTGTGGAAATCCCAAAATCACATGGATACATCAAAGGAGGGCAGGCGACGCGAACGTGCACTTCACGAGCCCCGGCTTTTTTGAGATCCCTCACCTTATAAAGTATCTGGGTGCCTCTCACGATGGAATCATCGCACAGTATAACGCGCTGGCCCTTGACGGATGAACCGAGGACTGAAAGTTTGCGTTTGGCCATCTTTTCGCGCGCGACCTGGGTCGATTGAGTGTAACTGCGGTCAGCGTATCTGTTATAAAGAAAGACCTCCTGGTAGTTAATCTTTGACTGCATGTGATAGCCCAGAGCATGACCAATCCCGGACATCGGCACCGGCGCGACCAGGTCCGCTTCAATCCCTCCGTCTTCCATATCTCGCTTGGCCAGCCTGGCGCCCATGTTGTTTCGAGTCTCCTGGACGTAAACACCTTCCATGACTGAATCGATACTAGAAGTATAGGCCCATTCAAAGGCACAGTGCGCCCGGCGGGGAGATTCAAGCTGCTTGCAGGTTTTAAATCCTTGTTCGTTGATCAGGATTATTTCACCCGGCTTCACGTCCCGCACAACTTCCATATCCAGGTTCCGGATGGCGCGAGACTCAGAACCGACCACGTATTTCCCTGAACCTTGACCAATAATAAGGGGTCTGAATCCATAAACGTCCCGTGTCGCGTAGATACCGTCTTTGGTCAGTACTACCAGGGTGTAAGCGCCCTTGATTTTTTGTGAAAGCGCGGCAATGCCTTCCACCGGATCCCCTACTTCCAAAATGATTTTGGAAATGATTTCTATGTCATAACCCTCTTGAAACGCTCGGCCTTTTTGCATCATGCCCTGAATCAGTTCATCGGAATTAATGATATTTCCGCTGAAGGCCAGTGCGATTTCTCCCAGACTGGACTGCCATCTGACCGGCTGACGTTCTTTAAGGCTCACATGCCCGATACCCCAGGTGCCTGTTAGGTAATTCAGGTTCTGATCGGTAAAGGTGTTTCCAACTTTACCGTGGTGTGTTACCTGCCGGATACGGCCGTCATAGGTTGCTATGCCGCAGTATTCCTGCCCGCGATGTTGAAGAAAATCAATTCCTTGATAGATGTCTTCTACGCATTGGGTGTTTGAGTACAAACCAAATACACCGCAGTTATCCTGAACGCGTTTCATGGCCGGGGTCCTTCCTTGTTACTATATTTTAGGCTCACTAGCTATCGGTAAAGTTAATGAGGCGGCACTATCTCCTGGTTTTAAGCTCTTCTTGTTTTTTCTATTCGCCTCATCGATCATAACTCTTGGCCCGGTCAATTGATATCGGCATGATATTCCTGCAGGGATCGGGGCGTACCGTGACCATTGCGAAAAGCCGAGATACCTCTCGCGGCGGCCAGAGCGGCGGCGGTAGTAGTAATATAAGGGATTTGATACTTGATTGCCGCTTTACGGATGTATGAATCATCGTACTGGCTGAGCTTACCGCTGGGGGTGTTTATGACCAGTTGGATTTCATTGTTCTTAATGGCGTCCACAATATTGGGGCGCCCCTCGTGCATCTTGAGGATATGTTCCGATTTGAGCCCATTTTCAACCAGGAACTTTTGTGTTCCATTGGTCGCCTTGATCTTGAAACCCAGGTTCTCAAACTGCCTGGCCGCTTCTAAAATGGATTCTTTGTCCATGTCTGAAACCGTTACCAGGACTGTACCACCATCTGGAAGCGTTTGCTGGGCCGCTTCCTGAGCCTTATAAAAAGCCAAGCCAAAGGAGTCGGCAATCCCCAGGACCTCACCGGTGGATCGCATTTCCGGACCCAGAAGCGGGTCCACTTCCGGGAACATGTTGAAGGGAAAGACAGCCTCTTTAACGCCAAAATGGGGGATTGATTTCGAGCTGATGTCAAGATCGGACAGTTTTTTCCCCAGAATTATCTGCGTGGCCAGGCGCGCCATGGAGATTGCGCATACTTTTGAGACCAGCGGTACGGTTCGGGATGCCCTGGGGTTGGCCTCAAGAATGTAAACCGTGTCATTGGCGATGGCATACTGGATGTTCATAAGACCGATGACATTCATTTCAATGGCGATTCTGCGAGTGTATTCATAAATGGTGTCCAGGTGCATGGCGGGAATACTCAGCGGCGGTATGACACAGGCGGAATCCCCCGAATGAACGCCCGCCAGTTCAATATGCTCCATCACGGCTGGTACAAAGGCGTTTGTGCCATCGGAAATAGCGTCGGCTTCGGCTTCGATCGCGTTTTCAAGGAATTTATCAATCAGGATCGGACGCTCCGGGCTGACCTCGACCGCGGCGGCCACGTAAGTTTTGAGCATCTTCTCATCGTGGATCACCTCCATGGCTCGTCCGCCCAGCACGTAAGAAGGTCTGACCATGAGAGGGTAACCAATTCTTTCGGCTATTGAAAGTGCTTCTTTCAGGTTGCTGGCCATGCCTGATTCCGGCTGAGGGATACCCAGGCGGCGCATTATCTGCCGGAAGCGGTCTCGATCCTCGGCCAGGTCGATGGTTTCAGGTGATGTTCCGATTATATTAACCCCTGCCGCTTCCAGTTCATTGGCCAGGTTCAGCGGAGTCTGGCCTCCGAACTGCACGATTACTCCCTCAGGTTTTTCTTTCTCATAAATACTTAAGACGTCCTCAACCGTGAGCGGTTCAAAGTAGAGCTTGTTCGAGGTGTCATAATCGGTGGATACGGTTTCGGGATTGCAGTTGACCATGATGGACTCGTAGCCTTCGTCTCGAAGAGCGAACGCCGCGTGAACACAGCAGTAATCGAATTCGATACCCTGCCCGATTCGGTTGGGTCCGCCTCCTAAAATCATGATCTTGGGGTTCTGGCTGGATTCGACCTTGTCAGGGGCGTTGTAAGTGGAGAAGTAGTAGGCCGCGTCTTCAACGCCGCTAACCGGCACTGGTTCCCAGGCCTGGACCAGGCCCATGGATTTGCGCCGCGACCTGACCTTTTCTTCCGGAAGCTGCATGAGTTGGGCTAGGTATCGGTCTGAGAATCCGTCCTTTTTGGCTCGCTCTAACAGGGCGTCGGGAACCCCCTTGCCTCTGAGGTTCAGGATCTTTTCCTCCAGATCCACCAGCTCCTTCATCTGCTCGATGAACCAGGGTTTTATATAGGTTTTTTCGTAAAGAGTTTCAATGCTGGCGCCTTTTCGGAGGGCTTCGTACATGATAAACTGCCGCTCGCTCGACGGCTCGACCAGAAGATCTAAAAGGTCTTCAAGAGGTTTTTCATGAAAATCCTTGACAAAGCCAAGTCCGTAGCGGCCTGTTTCCAGGGAACGGATAGCCTTTTGAAACGCCTCCTTGTAATTTTTGCCAATACTCATGACTTCGCCCACGGCGCGCATTTGAGTTCCCAGCTTGTCTTCCACGCCTTCAAATTTCTCAAAGGCCCACCGGGCGAACTTCACGACCACGTAATCACCCCAGGGAGTGTATTTATCTAAAGTGCCTTCCCGCCAGTATGGGATCTCGTCCAATGTCAAGCCTCCGGCCAGAGTGGCTGAGATAAGGGCGATGGGAAAGCCGGTGGCCTTGGAAGCCAGGGCCGATGATCTCGAGGTTCTGGGGTTGATTTCGATGACTACCACCTTGCCGGTCTTGGGATCGTGAGCGAACTGAATATTGGTGCCTCCTATGACCTTGATCGCCTCGACGATGTCATATGAGTATTTCTGGAGGCGCTTTTGAAGCTCGGGATCGATGGTGAGCATGGGGGCGGTACAGTATGAGTCACCGGTGTGAACACCCATGGCGTCCACGTTTTCAATGAAACAGACCGTAATTATCTGATTCTTGGCGTCGCGAACCACCTCGAGCTCCAGCTCTTCCCAGCCCAGAACCGCTTCTTCGACCAGGATTTGGCCAACAAGACTGGCCGCGATGCCCCGGCTGGCAATACCGCGCAGTTCTTCAACGTTGTAAACTATGCCTCCCCCGGTACCGCCCATGGTGTAAGCGGGGCGTATCACTACGGGATAATCGAGTTCTTCGGCGATCTTTTCAGCCTCTTCAACGCTAAAAGCCGGCTGGCTTCTTGGCATTTCAATACCCAGCTTGTCCATCGTCTCTTTAAAAGCGATCCGGTCTTCACCGCGTTTGATGGCGTCGGGTTGCACCCCGATGACCTTGACTCCGTATTTATCGAGTACACCGGTTCGGGCCAGTTCTGAAGACAGGTTTAATCCTGACTGTCCTCCAAGATTGGGCAGCAGGGCGTCCGGCCTTTCCTTTTCAATGATTTCGGTCATGGATTTTAAATTCAGCGGTTCAATATATGTATAGTCCGCCATGCCAGGGTCGGTCATGATCGTGGCCGGATTTGAATTGACCAGAACGATTTCATAACCAAGTTTGCGAAG
>JAFDLS010000278.1 GCA_019306365.1 Deltaproteobacteria bacterium | reverse complement strand
CTGCATCTTATGGTGGATGCGGATTACGAGCTGCCGGTGGGCTATGAAGTCACCAAGGCATCTGTAGCCGACACTCCCTTGCCTATTTCACTTGAAATAGGCTTTCAAGGGTGGCATAGTTTAAGTTTCGGTTCATACCGAAACATGGGGGTTTGAAGAAAAAGAGTGGTTCGAACCGGTTCGAAAAATGTTACGCCGCAGAGAGAAATTGTCGTCCGCGGCGCAAGGGAACACAACCTGAAAAATATCAGCGTGGACATCCCCAGGGACGCGCTGGTCGTGATCACCGGTTTGTCCGGTTCGGGCAAGTCGACACTGGCTTTTGACACCATTTACGCCGAAGGCCAGCGCCGGTATGTGGAATCGCTTTCAGCCTATGCCCGGCAGTTTCTGGAACAGATGGACAAGCCGGACGTGGACATCATCGAAGGGCTGTCTCCGGCCATCTCCATCGAACAGAAAACAACCAGCAAAAACCCTCGCTCCACCGTGGGAACCGTCACGGAAATTTATGACTACCTGCGCCTGCTTTTCGCTCGCGTCGGCCATCCCCACTGTTATAATTGCGGCCGCGAAATCACCTCCCAGACCGTTCAGGAGGTCGTGGATCAGGTTCTCTCTTTGCCAGACGGTTCAAGGGTGGTGATCATGGCGCCCCTGGTCATCAGGCGAAAGGGCGAGCACGCCAAGTTATTGGATCAGCTTCGCAAGGACGGGTTTCTTCGGGTTCGAGTCAATGGGGAGGTCCGCGAATTAAGCGAAGATATAAATCTGGATAAAAAAAAGAAGCATAACCTGGAATTGGTCGTGGACCGGCTGGTGGTCAAAGAAGGGTTGAGCCGGCGTTTAACAGACTCGGTGGAACTGGCCCTGCGCACTTCTGAAGGTACGGTCTTGGTTGACGTACTGGGGCAGGAAGAACTTTTTTTCAGCGAGCATCTGGCCTGCCATACCTGCGGCATCAGTTATCCCGAATTAACCCCGCAGATGTTTTCCTTCAACAACCCTCAAGGGGCCTGCCAGACCTGTGACGGTCTGGGAACCAAGATGTATTTCGATCCGGACCTGATCGTCCCTAATCCGGAACTGTCCATCCGGGAAGGCGCTATGGCCCCGTGGGCCAAGACCTCCTCGGTGTACTTTTACCAGCTTTTCGACGCTCTGGCCGATCATTATAACTTTGATATCTATACGCCTTTTAAAAAAATACCAGACCGCATCAAGGAGATTTTGCTTTACGGTTCAGGGGACGAAGAGATTCGGTTTTATTTTGAAAGGGGTGATCGGCGTCATTTTTACCGCCGCCCTTATGAAGGGGTTATTCCCCAGCTGGAGAGGCGTTACCGGGAGACGAGTTCATCATACATTCGCGAGGATATTGAAAGGTTTATGAATTATCAGTCCTGTCCGGCCTGCCAGGGCGCCAGACTGCGTCAGGAGAGCCTGGCGGTAAAGCTTGGCAAGATGAACATAAGCCAGGTTACCGGTCTTTCGGTGACCGAGGCCAACAAATTTTTTGAAAAACTGCGTCTTTCAAAACGGGAGATGGAAGTCGCGCGCCGTGTTATCAAGGAAATCAGGGAGCGGTTGGAATTCCTGAGCAACGTGGGGCTGGATTACCTGACCATAGACCGGGCTTCAGCCACCCTGTCCGGCGGTGAGGGACAGCGCATTCGTCTGGCCACTCAGATCGGTTCACGTCTGGTCGGGGTTATTTACATTCTGGACGAACCTTCCATTGGTTTGCATCAGCGGGACAATGCGCGGCTGCTGTCCACCTTGAAAAAGATGCGTGATCTGGGCAACACCGTGCTGGTGGTCGAGCACGATGCCGAAACCATTCTGGCTGCGGACCATGTCCTGGACATGGGCCCCGGGGCCGGGTTGCATGGAGGCGAGATCGTTTTCGCCGGCACACCGGAAGAACTGCTGGAAAACGAAGATTCACTCACCGGGAAGTACCTGTCCGGACGCCGAAAAATACACATGCCGTCGCAGCGGCGTCAGTCTGATAACGGTGAAATCGTTCTGAAAAAGGCCTCGGCAAACAACCTGCGCAACATTAATGTTCACATACCCCTGGGGACCTTAACCTGTGTAACCGGCGTTTCCGGCTCCGGCAAATCCACACTGGTCGTGGAAACCCTTTACAAGGCTCTGGCCCAGCGCCTCTATCGCTCCAAGAACCGGGCTGGCAAGGTAAAGGAGATACAAGGTCTCGAATATATTGATAAAGTTATAGATATAGATCAGAGCCCCATCGGGCGGACGCCTCGCTCAAACCCGGCCACCTACACCGGTATTTTCACCTTTATCCGGGGTCTTTTTTCCAAACTGCCCGCGTCGAGGGCCAGGGGCTACAAACCGGGCCGGTTTTCTTTTAATGTGAAGGGCGGGAGGTGTGAAGCTTGTGAAGGTGACGGCATCTTGAAAATTGAGATGCACTTTCTGCCGGACGTTTACGTTAAGTGCGAGGTCTGCGACGGCAGCCGGTACAACCGCGATACCCTGGAAATTCTCTACCGGGGAGCGTCTATCGCCGACGTGCTGGACATGACCGTAACCCAGGCCTGGAAATTCTTCGAAAACATTCCCGCCATCAGAAGGAAGTTAAACACGGTTAAAGACGTGGGGCTGGGGTACATCAAACTGGGGCAGCCCGCCACGACGCTTTCAGGGGGTGAGGCTCAACGCATTAAGCTCAGCCGGGAACTCTCCAAACGAAGTACAGGCCGGACACTGTATATTCTGGACGAACCGACAACCGGCCTGCATTTCGACGACATCAGGAAACTCCTCAACGTCCTCAACCGGCTGGTGGATCAGGGCAATACGGTCGTTATCATTGAACATAACCTGGACGTGATCAAATGCGCCGATCATATCATCGATCTTGGGCCTGAGGGCGGGGACCAGGGAGGAAAGATCATCGCCACCGGGACCCCGGAAGAGGTCGCCCGGAAGAGGAACTCGTATACCGGGCAGTTTCTGAAGACAGTTTTAAACGCTCGATAATAT
>JAFDLS010000277.1 GCA_019306365.1 Deltaproteobacteria bacterium | reverse complement strand
CGCCGCTAAAACAGGCATGCTGGCCAACACCGAGGTCGTCCGGGAGGTGGCCGATAAACTCAAACAGTATCAGATCCCCAAGCTGGTAGTGGACCCGGTCATGGTTTCTAAAAGCGGCGATTCTCTGCTGAACACGGATGCTCAAGGGGCTTTGGTTAAAGATCTGCTGCCGCTGGCCACAATTATAACGCCAAACCTGCCTGAAGCCGGTGTGATGCTCGGGCGCGAGGTAAAGACCCTGGAAGACATGGCTGAAGCCGCCCGGGCTCTTAAGGTCATGGGACCGCAGGCTGTCCTGATTAAAGGAGGTCACTTTTCAGGGCCGGCCACGGATTTGCTTTTTGACGGCGAGGAAATGCGTGAGTATTCAATGCCCCGCATAGAAAGCTCAAACACTCATGGCACCGGCTGTACCTTTTCCGCGGCCCTGGCCACCTGCCTACAGAGGCCATTCGGCTGGCCTATCCCCTGGGTCAAGGTCATGGTCCGACCAATCATTTCGCTCTGCTGGAAAAACAGGCCACCCTCATAAGCCTCGAAGAGGCTTTTAATACACTGTGTGAAGCCGAAGCCGGTCCTCTGATACCGGAAGTTCAAGCGAATATAGGCTATGCCCTGCCCGGGGCTTCAAGCTGGGAGAACGTGGCCGCCTTCCCGGGTCGCATTGTAAGGCTTGGGACCGGGGCGGCAACCGTCTCCGGCCCCTGTTTTGGAGCTTCACGGCATGTAGCCAATATAATCCTCACGACGATGCGGGCTGATCCTGAGATGCGCGCCGCGTTGAACATCCGGTACGATGAATCACTGCTGGACCGGGCTCGCGAACTGGGGCTCAGGGTCGAGAGTTTTAGCCGGGCCGATGAGCCGCCTGAAATCAAGGCTCGTGAAGGGTCTTCTTTGGAATGGGGGGTGGACGACGCCATCAAGCGTGCCGGGGAGGTGCCCGACCTGATTTTTGACTTGGGTGACGTGGGCAAGGAACCCATGATTAGGGTTCTGGGACCAGATCCTTGCTCTGTCGTGAGCAAGGCCCTCAGCCTCCTGCCATAGGAAAACAAAAAGATCGCATGAACTCTGACCGGGCGATGGACTTTTTTTAAAGCCAATTTTGTGGCGCTTAAAACTCAACCCTGGCTTCCCCTTAAAAATTCTGCATAAAAGTTATCTCAAAAAAAATACAGGTAAAAATCGCGGCAGGCTGAGAACTATGACCTAAGATGATATGAGAAATACCGAATTACTCATTGACTTGCCAAACTGCAGCGAAGTATTATGTTCATATACAGCAAAAATTACACTAATTGAGTGTTTAAAATGAACACTACCTCTAATGCCATGAAAAAAATACTTCTCAAGGCCGATGCCTCATTCATCGTTGTTCGCACAACGGCATCGGCGGGACATAACAGGTTCAATTGGGCAACCACCACATAACCTGGGTAAAAAATCAACCATCAGATTTGTTACAACAGCACCTCAAATGAAAGGCGGCGCAGATGAAGAAAGCAATAAAATCTATCGCTGACATGGTGCACCAGGCAGAACCCTCCACGGCCTTTACTATTGTACTTTGGGACGGTGAAGAGCTGAAGTACGGTAACTCCCCGCAAGTGACCCTTCATTTTAAAACAAAGGGCGCCCTTAGAAGGATGATGAAAGACGGTTTTTTAGGATTCGGTGAAGCTCACATGATGGGAGAAATTGACATATCGGGCGACATGGCCGAGATTCTCAGGCTTGGCTTCACCATACACTTTGAATACCTGAGACCGTCTGCAATGATGATGCTTCGCATTTTTCTTTTTCGTCTGATGACTCGGGATACGGTGCGCCAAGCTCCGAAAAACATCGCCGAGCATTACGATCTGGGAAACGATTTCTACGCTTTGTACCTTGACCGGACGATGACCTATTCCTGCGGTTATTTTCGTAAAAATAATGATCCGCTCGAACAGGCGCAGTTGAACAAATACGAGCACATCGCCCGAAAACTGATGCTTAAAGAGGGTGAAACTCTGCTGGACATAGGCTGCGGCTGGGGCGGCATGCTCATTTACGCCGCCTCTAAATATGGGGTTAAGGGGCGGGGCGTAACCCTGTCCAGGCACCAGCATGAATACGCCAACGAGGAAATTGACCGATTGGGATTAAAGGATCTTGTTTCCGTTGAGTATAAGGATTACAGGGAACTTGACGGAAAGTTCGATAAAATCGTTTCCATCGGTATGTTTGAACATGTGGGCAAAAGATACATCCCGAACTTTATGAAAAAGATCGCTGACCTCCTTGCAGTTGGCGGCGTGGGGCTTTTACACACCATTGGAAAGGACAGACCTACGGCCACTGACCCCTGGACATTGAAATACGTCTTCCCGGGCGGATACCTGCCCTGCCTGACCGAAATCACGCGCGAAATGGGCCGGTGCGGTTTTTCGGTGCTGGACGTTGAAAATCTGAGGCTTCACTACGCTAAAACGCTTGAAAAGTGGATCGAAAACTACGAGAGAAACGCGGGCAAGGTCATGGCGATGTTCGACCAGGTTTTTGTTAGGCGGTGGAGGCTGTTTTTACACAGTTCGGCCGCGGGGTTCAAGTACGGAAACACCCGTCTTTTTCAGGTGCTTTTTTCAAATGGCCTGAATAATCATCTACCCCTTACACGTGAACACGTTTATCAAAATATGGGAAACTAAACGGCAGGATCTTCATCATCCGGATAAAAAATATCGGCACAGGTGAAGCCGTTGGCCATGTGTCTCTTCAGGTCTTTTATCTGGCCATGAGGCCCAGCCTTCTTTGCCGCTTACCGCCGATTTGTTGAAATCGCGGAAGGTGAAAATTTAACCCGCAGGAATATTACTAATATTTCGAGGACTTAAATTTGAGCCTGACAAAGAGTTCAGCTAAAGGACGAAGTTTTGCAGAGGTCTCAATGTCTGTATACAGAGCGGAAGGGTTTATCCCGGAAAGTGAGTATTATGCAAGTCACTATGAGCTACGGCCGCCAGGGGCTCATCCTAACTTTTCCCAACGATTGGCAGGTGGATGTGGTCAATAAAAAGGTCATGCCAGTGTTAGATGACCCCCAAAAACGGGTGGCTGAAGCGCTGAACAATCCAGTGGGCTGCCGCCCCCTTAAAGAGGAAGCTCGGGATAAAAAGAGCGCCTGCATTCTGATCTGCGACATCACACGACCGGTGCCTAACGAACTTTTGCTGCCTCAAATCATTCGGGAGTTGATGGCCGGGGGCATGGAGGCCGCCCGGATAAAAGTTTTGGTGGCCACCGGTCTGCATCGGCCAAACAAAGGGGATGAACTCAGGGAACTGGTCGGCGATGATTGGGTGATGAAGACGGTTAGTGTGGAGAATCACTTGGCGCGAAACGATGAGGATCACCTCGACTTAGGCCTGACAAAGAAAGGCACCAGGGTCAAGATCGACAAGCGCTTTGTTAAGGCCGAGCTGCGCATTGTTACCGGTTTGGTGGAACCCCATTTTATGGCTGGCTATTCGGGCGGCCGCAAAGTTATCACTCCGGGCGTAGCTCACCAGGACACTATCTCCCGCCTGCACACCGCCTTGTTCCTGGAACACCCTGGCGCGGCCAACTGCGTGCTGGACGGTAATCCGCTGCACGAGGAACAGTTGGAGGTAGTGGATATGCTGGGCGGCGCTCTCAGCGTGAACACGGTGATCACCGAGCAGCGGGAGCTCAGCTTCGTGAATTTTGGGGAGATCAAGCAAAGCCACCTCAAGGCGGTGGAGTATGCGCGCCTCTACACCGAGACAACCCTCCCCCAAGCCTACCAGACTGTTATTACTTCCAACGCCGGTTACCCTTTGGATAAAACCTTTTACCAGACCGTAAAGGGCATGGTAGGCGCTATGGAGATCGTTAAACCCGGCGGTGATATATTCATTGTCAGTGAAATAAGCGAAGGATTCGGCTCTCCCGAGTACCGGCTGGCTCAAAAGCGGTTGATGGAACTGGGCGCGGAAAACTTTTTGCGGGAGATCAAAACCAGGGATCGGGCGGATATCGACGAATGGGAAACCGAGAAACTGCTTAAACCCATGCGCAAGGGTTTGGTTCGACTTTTCACTCAAGGACTCACGCCCGAAGAAGAAAGACTTACCGGCATTGAGGTGATCAACGACTTGGCCAAGTTTAACCAGGCAGTCAGGAAAAGCGGAAACAAGGAAAAACGTGTGGTTGTAATTCCTGAAGGCCCATACATCATACCTTTTATACGGGGGTAAGCGTCGCGGCCGCAATAGAAATACCAATCGAGATCTCGTGTGCTGAGACCTTTTCAACTCAAACCACCAAATCCATTCAACTGAAAATATAAAAGCGGTTTAATAGGAGTTAAAGATCTTGACAATGTTTTGGACCGTGTGTTAAAGTGAGTTGAAATTTTGGAGTGGTCCCAAGTAGAATAGAAGTTGTGCGAAAAATCAAAATCATAGACAGAAGCCACGCCATTAGAAAGGTATTACGAATCGGTTCGAAAAACCACAACCAACGAAACCGGAAAAAATCCACAACGACAACCTCAACACCAGAGTACAGACGATTCAAGTATTGATCCCTATTGCGCTGATAACCGTTGACGAACGACTGGAAGATAGAGATGAAATGTTTGGCCGGTAAAAGACACAGCCGCCAGGTTGGACTTCCCGGGCATCACCGCTGGAGAAGCCAGCCCAGATCGTTTTATTTATTTGGATTCAAAGTTTTGTTATCTCTAAAAAAATAACTTGAACCCAAAGATTCTATTATTGATATTTATTTTGGATCGGAGATAAAATAATGAATGTAACCGATGCCAAACAGGAATTGACACACTCCATCGCAGATAATGTGCTGATTGCCCTTAGAAAAATCATTCAATCGATCGATCTTAATTCCAGAAGTCTTGTCAAGCGTGTCGGTTTGACCGGCCCGCAGTTGGTGATTTTGCAGGAGGTTGCCAGTACCGGTGAAGTATCGGTGGGGAAAGTCGCCAAGGCGATCAGTCTGAGCCAGGGTACGGTGACCGATATTGTGGAGCGGATGGAAAAAAGAGGGCTGGTGACCAGAAGACGAAGTGATTACGACCGGCGGCTAGTGCTGGTGCATGTCACGGAATCCGGCAAACAACTTTTAGAAAAAGCCACGCCCTTGATGGAGGAGTCTTTTGTGTGGAAGTTCAACCGTTTGCAGGACTGGGAGCAGGCCATGATTCTCAGCTCCCTGCAGCGGCTGGTTTCCATTATGGATACCAAAGCCATAAAGGACGAATCGATTCTGACCACCGGTTTCATTGAAGAATCGACGGTCAAACCAGAAACCAATAAATAGATATCATGGCGCATTGAAGAAAGGAGGTTATCATGTCCGTATTGGAAGATCTGGAGCGTTTATTGACTGAAGGCAAAATCACAAGACGTGAGTTTCTGGCGCGCGCTTCGGCGTTGGGGTTGGCCGCAGCTGCGTCGCCGGCGCTGTTGCCCGCCAGGGCAAAAGCCGCAACACCGCGAAAAGGTGGAACCGTCAGGATGTCAGCCGAGCTGCATGGACCGGATGACCAAATGGATCCAATCGTTTTTACATCAACCATCGATTACGCCCGTGGCCGGGCCACTTATAACGGTTTGATCCAAATCCTCGATAACATGTCCTTGCACCCAGAGCTGGCGGACTTCAAGATTCGCAAAGGGGTGCATTTCCACGACGGATCCCAACTGACTGCCGATGACGTGGTCTGGAGTATGCGACGCCATCTCGGCAAGGACTCACCTTCCGTGATCAAGGCCTTGATGGCTTCGGTGAGTGAATGGAAGAAGGTCGACAGCTATACCGTGAAGGCAATCCTCAGTGCGCCGGACTCTGACTTACCGGCTAAACTCGGCGAGAAACAAGCCAAGATCGTCAAGAAGGACACGACAGACTTCAAGAAAGGCAATGGCACCGGCCCCTTTCTGCTGGAATCGTTCGAACCCGGCCTGAAATCGAAGCATATCCGTAACAAAAATTACTGGAGAGATGGCCCCAACCTGGATGCGATTGAAATCACAGCGATTACTGACCCGATTGCCCGTGCAAATGCGTTAATTGCAGGTGATGTACAACTCATTACTCGGGTTGATGCCAAGAGCATTCGCTTGATTGATCAGGCTGACGGTGTTCATGTCAATTCGACGCCAACGGCTCAGTACGGGGGCATTTGCTGCCTCAAGAACACGCCTCCCGGGGAGAACGATGATTTCGTAAAGGGGATGCAGTATATCCAGGATCGTAAGCGTATCGTCCGGTCCATTCTCAAGGGGCACGGTATAGTGGGCAATGACCACCCGATCTCGCCTGCG
>JAFDLS010000276.1 GCA_019306365.1 Deltaproteobacteria bacterium | reverse complement strand
ATATCATTCAACGGATAAAGTGAAATATTCCATTATGGATAGTCGAACCCCCGGTCTAATGCATTTCTTGAATTATTTGGATAAAGCGCGATCAAAAGTAAGACCTTGGCTTGAAGGCAATCTATGGCCATGCCGCTTTTCATTAAACAGTATCTAAGCAAAAAATTTTTTGCATGGATTGTATGATGTTGAGACTACATGAAAAGAAGCTAAAACCCGACTGACCGATTATTGCGAGTATTGATCTATCAAAAGGTCAGAGAGATACGTTTCAGAACAAGCTCAGTGTGAAGAAGGTGGATAAAAAATTTCACCTCTAATCGCAAACGGTTACATCCGTGCAAAATCCAGGTATTAATAACTCCATATAGAAACAAGGAGATCCCCCATGAAAATCAGAAACACTTCAATTCTCCTCATGATTCTTGTTTTCGCCTTCCTACTCATGCCCTTTACTGCCTCGGCCGTGGTGGACTGGACAAAAGACGATGCCAACAACCCCGTGCTTGAAAGGGGAAGTTCCCCCGCATGGGACGATGAAGAGATAGAGCGCCCGTGCGTTATCAAGGACGGTTCCACCTTTAAGATGTGGTATACGGGTTTCGATGGAACAACCAGGGCAGTAGGATATGCCGATTCATCTAACGAGACCGGCTGGAGCAAATATGGCTCCAACCCTGTTTTTCAGCCCGGAGCGTCCGGCAAATGGGATGACGAACATGTCGGCCTGTCCTGGGTCATCCTCGATGGAAGCACCTACAAGATGTGGTATACGGGAACCGACGATCCCAATGGTGAGGCAAACGCCCAGATCGGCTATGCCACATCCAGCGATGGAACAACATGGAGCAGGCCTGACCCAAACAACCCTGTCCTGCCAAAGGGCGGCGCTAACGACTGGGACGGAGAAATGGTGCTTTCCCCGACAGTTATCAAGGACGGCTCCACATACAAAATGTGGTACGTGGGCTGGAATGATAGCCAGGGAGCCGAGGGCATAGGTTATGCCTGGTCGGATGACGGAGTATCCTGGACCAAGTATAACAATCCCGACACAACGAGCAATCCCTATGCTAACAGCGATCCGGTTATCACGCCCGGCCAGGAGGGCGCCTGGCACAGAGACGAACTGTTCACCCCATGCGTGATAAAGGAGGACAGTATCTACCGCATGTGGTTTGGAGGAGAGGATACGAAATGGTACGAAAGGATAGGATACGCCTATTCCATAGACGGCATCCACTGGCGGCAATACGACGGCAATCCCATAATTATGGAAGGCGGATCCGGTGATTTTGACGAGAACGACGCAGCTGATCCCATGGTGCTGAAGGACGGAAATACTTATAAGATGTGGTATCAGGGGGAAAAAGGCGTTGATATCACCTCCTTCGGCTATGCCACGTCCCAGGCCTATCAGGGAAGTCACCTGGAGATTAACCAGATGAGTGTCATGACCAGCAATAACCCTACTGAAATGGAGATCTTCCTGGCAGTTATACCTGAAGGCCCCTCTCCCCTGGATATAAATGAACTGAAAGTCGAAGGACCCAGTGACTTTTCCTACCTGAATCTTGCACGAGTTTGATCAAATTTCGTGCAAGAAATTTTTTGCACGCGTTATTTTGTAAATATTAACACTAAGTTAGGGAACGGGCAAAAACACCTCCTTCTGAAAGCCGCGATTTTACTGGCTTCCCAGGGGGCCTTCAGAGGACTTATTTAAAAGGGTTTTCCCAATGACATGAATATGCTTTTGTACCCAGATCGTTAAAACCCAGATTTTCTTGCATCCGAGTAAAATCAGCAACAGTAAGCCTCAAAAAGTCATACTGCATTTTTAGCTGTGTTCCGTGCAAGATCCAGGTCCTACACCTTCTCTGATTGGAATAATTTCAACTTTATGGGGCGCCAGATTACAACATGTGTGAATCCTCAGGCTGTCAATTCCGGGCGGTATACCTTTACTGTAAAGGCAAATAACGGGGAGATCACCTCCAACTTCCTTGACTTAACAGCCGTTACGATCCCCTGGCCAATGGACGGTTCAGGCAATTTAGACAGGCGAGTCAATGATAATACGGCCGATAAAGTATACGCAGGGAACACCACGCCAACCTTCAAGTGGAAACCATGCGTTGGCACTGGATATTACTACCGTGTATGGGTGACGGATTGGAGAAACAGGGCCGTGTGGTGGGTATCGGATCTGGATATAGGCACCAATACAGAAGGGGGCTACATGTCCGCCACAGTTCCTCAGGACATACTTAAACCTAATACCCCCTATTGGTGGCAGGTAGAGGTCTTTGACTCAAATAATCTGTGGGGCGCCCTTAACAGTTCTGTGAGCAATGAATATTATTTCTATACCGGGACAAAAGATACCGGTCCGTATGATTTTCTTAACGATACTTATGGAAAGGCAGGATTCGTAAGCGGGCGTTCATTCAAGGACGGCGACAGGGCTTTCTTCTGGGCCTTTGTCCAGAATCTTGCGCCATGGAATATTGACACGACTACCAATAAATTCCGGGTGGATGGTCCGGGTACGAGCCATGATTATGATTTTAACCCTGACAATAATGCCTTTACCGCCGACCCCTACCCATTTATGTATAATTCATTCGTACAGGGCGCCCCCGTGGACGGGACCTATAATTTTTATGTCTATGAAGACGGGACAGGCAATAATGAAACCGCGAATATTGCCTTTACCATAGACAACTCCGTTCCGCAGGTCACAAAGGATGATATGCACCATGAAAATGTCGTCACCCGGATTGACAACGCCTATCTCCCTTATACAGACCCTGAGCTTTTCTGGAAGTCAAAAGGTGCTGGTTACTGGCACAGGGTCATGATATTTGACTGGAACTACCGCCGTTTTGTCTGGAAATCCGACTACCTGAACGGCGTAACCGCAGGCAGTGACATGTCGGCCCAGGTCCCGGAAGGCATCCTTAAACCAAGCAATCCATACCGCTGGTGGGTTGAGGTGTATGACAGCGCCAAACAGAACCG
>JAFDLS010000275.1 GCA_019306365.1 Deltaproteobacteria bacterium | reverse complement strand
CCCTAAGAAGAGATGAGGGCGAAGCGAAGTCCTTGGCCCGGTTTTGTGAAAATGTGATGCAGCACGACTTTCTGCGAAAAAATCGATAGGGTGCGATATCTGGTTCAGACAAGTTGGTTGACAAAAATTTGAATATCAGACATTCTATATTCGCGAATCGCGAAAGGAGAATCAGCCATGGTTCTAAAACCTCAAGATGTTTTTGTCCTACTGAAGTTAGTGGCCATCGGGCGTGAAAGATGGTCCTACAATACATTAGCAGTCGCGCTGGCCATGAGCCCATCGGAAGTTCATGCCGCTGTAAAGCGAGCCTTGGCAGCTCACCTCGCCGTCCGTCAGCAGGATCGTGTGGTTCCCAATGTCCGTAACTTGGAAGAGTTTCTCGTTCAGGGACTCAAATATGTGTTTATCCCGGATCGGGGAGAGATGACCAGGGGTATGCCTACCGCCCATGCCGGCCCGCCGTTGTTAGAGTATCTCATCTCCGACGGGGAACCACCACCGGTATGGCCGGATCCGGATGGCGAGGTTCGGGGGCAAGCGTTTTCGCCTCTGTATAAAACCGCACCGAAAGCGGCTCGGAAAGATCGTCAACTCTATGAGCTGCTAGTGCTGATCGATGCCATTCGCAGTGGACGCGCCCGAGAACGCGAAATGGCCGCCAGGGAACTTAAAAAACGGCTGCAACGGTATGGCGATGCAAAATAACCCCAACCTTGAAATTCTTGAGACGACCGTTCACCGGTTGGGGTCGTTGGCAGACAAGATGGTTTTTCTTGGCGGCTGCGCCACCGGTTTACTGCTGACTGATCCAGCCGCGCCACCGATCCGCGTGACCCAAGATGTCGATGTCATTGTCGAGGTCGCTTCTTTGGTGGATTATCATCGCTTGGCTAAAAGACTGCGTGAGCGGGGCTTCGCTGAAGATTTCAGTTATGATGCACCAATCTGCCGTTGGAAAACCGAAGGCGCCATTCTAGATGTTATGCCAACCGACCCACAGATCTTGAGCTTTGGAAACCAGTGGTTTGCACCGGCTTTTGCCGCCGCTGAGAACTTCGCTCTACCTTCGGGCATACGGATCCGCTTACTACCTGCACCGTATTTTTTGGCTACAAAACTAGAGGCTTTCGATTACCGCGGCAATGGAGATTACCTCCTGAGCAGAGATATGGAGGACATCGTAATGGTGTTGGATGGAAGGCCTGAAATTGTTTCTGAGGTCAAGATGGCGGAAAGTGGCTTGAAAAACTATTTGGCGAAGCGTTTCTTTGAGCTGTTGAGAGATCGATATTTTATTGATGCCCTGCCAGGCCATTTACCCCCTGATGTTGCCAGTCAAGCTAGATTGTCACTAATAATTGACCGGATGAAAGCCATTGCCAAGCACCAGTAATATAAGGCTTTGTTTTTGACATCATTTATCAAACCAAGGACGAAGCCAGAGGTGACGTGATCGAGTATATTGAAATGTTTTATAACAGCCATCGTCTTCATTCGTCCTTGGGTTACAAAAACCCAAATGAGTTTGAAAGGAAATTTACCCTGGCTAAAGTTGCTTAACTGGATGTCCGTTTTTACTTGACCAAATCATTAAAATCAAGGTGGCAACTTATGTCTCTCAAAATCTTTTGCACCTCAGATCTTCATCTGGGCATGAAGTTCGCGAATTATCCGGATAATATTCGGGAATCTCTGGTCGAAGCTCGATTTAAAACCCTTGAAGGCCTCGTCGAAAAGGCGAATAAGGAAAAATGCGACCTTTTCGTTATGGCCGGGGACCTTTTTGACAGGATTTCGGTTGCCAGGGGAGATATAGCCAGAGCCGCTCAGGCACTTGGGGAATTTCAGGGACAACTGGTAACCGTACTGCCTGGAAACCACGATTACATTGAACCGGACAAGACCAATTTGTGGACTTATTTTGATGATCATAGCGGGGATCATGTTCTTGTAATTCGGGAAAAGAGAGTTTTCAGCCTGGCGTCTTATAACCTGGATATTAACCTTTATCCAGGGCCATGCCATGCCAAGCATTCTTCGGAAAACGCCATTGGATGGATCAGAGATGCGGAAAAAGATGCCGGTGTGAAACATCATATTGGAATTGCGCACGGCAGCCTGGAAGGTTTTTCGCCGGATTTTGATAAAACGTATTATCCCATGACGGTTGATGATCTGGTAGGCTGCGGATTGGATTTATGGTTTTTGGGCCATACCCACATGCAATATCCTGTCACTCCAGGAGCAATGGATAATATATTCTATGCCGGTACGTCCGAACCGGATGGATTTGGCTGCAATCACGAAGGCAAAGCCTGGATCATCGAAATCGATGCGGACAAGAACATAGCTGCCAGATCCATATCTACCGGAACCTTCAGCTTTCTCCAGGATAAAATCGAAGTTCGCACAATGGATGACATTGAAGCCCTGAGAACCCGGTATAGCAGCTCTGAATTCCAAAAGACCTTACTGAGGCTGAAAATTAGAGGGAGGCTACCTGAAGAAGCCTATAATTCACTGGCGGCGGTAAGAGAAGTGATCGAAAAGCAAGTGTTTTTTTTATACTGGAATGACAGTCTGATTACCCGGGAAATAACACCGGCGGATATAAACAAGATGTTCTCCAGGGATTCATTTCCGCACAAGCTTTTAATGACACTTTCAAAAAACGAAGGAGATTTTGAAGCTCTTCAGGAAGCTTATGATTTGATAAATGAGGTCAGGAAATGATCATATCCCGGATAACTTTGTCCCCTTTTGCCGGCATACCCCATCTCGATTTAAGTTTTACTGACGGTTTGAATGTCATCCTCGGTGCCAATGAGGCAGGAAAATCGACAGTGTTCCATGCGCCAGATTTCTGCCCGTAGGGGGCGGTGACACCATTGCGGTGGAGTTGCATTTTAAGCACAAAAACACCGATCATTATCTCAAACGAAAATGGGGTCCATCGGCTGAAGCAGAACTAAAATTACCCAATGGCAACATCATATCGGACGAATCGACCATCGCGGAATATTTGGAAGCGTGCCTGAGTGCATCCGAAGGCACCTATCGGGCGGTTTTGATGACCAAACAAACCGGTTTGACCGGCACTTTGGAAACCCTAAAAAAAGAACATACGGAAACCATCAAAAATCTTGGCGATATTTTGAAGACCGCGGTACTTGAAACAGATGGCGTTTCTATCGAAACATTTAGAGATCAGCTTGAAGCGCAGTTTAATGAATTTTACAGTCGCTGGGACCCGGATAAAAATCGTCCTGAAGGCGGTAGAGGCATTGAAAAGCCCTGGAAAAAACAGGTCGGGCTAATTCTACAGGCCTATTATGATAAGGAGTCGGTTCG
>JAFDLS010000050.1 GCA_019306365.1 Deltaproteobacteria bacterium | reverse complement strand
GGTCAAGCCGGGAATGATGAAATTTTTACTTTTGAGTTCCGGGTTGAACCAAACCCGGATCCGGGGATCAAGAGGCCGAACGGTCAGGTAAAGGCCCGCTTTACGCAGCCGGGCCAGCTGGCGGTTAATATTGAAACTGTTAGCGATCCCCATAAAATAGCCCGAGGCGAGGAAAAGTCGGACGGAATGACCAGAGCCATGAAGGCCTCGCGCCGTGCCAGAGCGGGTTCAATCTCATTTTGACGCTGGATGTAACGAACAATAGTAAAATAACGCGAATCATCCAGCCGCTGAATCAAGTCTCGCGAAGCAGGTGTTCGATCCAGATCCAGAACCAGTGTGGGGATGTTGTCAACATCGAGGCTCAGGGCATAGCCAAAGAGCAGGATCAACAGGGTCGGTATAAAGATAGCCGCGATCAATACGCGAATATCTCGCCTTATCTGGATGATCTCTTTTTTGGCCATGGCTTTGATCCGGCGCAGGCTCATCCTTGATCCTCCCGCCCCTGTCCCACCAGGGCCACAAAAACGTCTTCCAATGTGGGGTCAATGGGCCTTATGCTTTTGATCTCCTGCCCCGCTGAAGCCAGGATGGAACTCAGATACGCCTCGGTCTCGGCTTCGGTCTCAGCCTCACCGGCCAACCTAACATGAAGGGACCGCCCGAATATAGCGGCTTCGCGAACCCCATCCTCCTTAGATAGGATATCCACCGCGCTCAAAACGTCGGATGTTTCTATGTCGTAAATTCGTCCGGAAAGCTTTTCCTGTTTCAGGTGATTTGGAGAACCGATAGCGATAAGACGACCTTCATTGATCAACGCGACCCGGTCGCAATATTCAGCCTCCTCCATAAAATGAGTTGTGACGAAGACGGTAACCCCTTCATCAGACAGGGCGTAGATCAAATCCCAGAAATTACGCCTTGTGCGCGGATCGACTCCGGAGGTCGGCTCGTCAAGAAATAAAACTCTGGGATCATGCAGAATGGCGCAGCCCAAAGCCAAACGCTGTTTATGCCCCACCGGCAATTCCCAGGTCATCGAGTTTCGCCTGTCCGCCAGAGAGATCAGGTTCAGCACCTCTTCGATTCTTTGGCTTCTTTTCCTGCCGCTTAATCCATAAACCCCGCCAAAGAAGCTCAGGTTCTCTTCGACACGCAGGTCATCATACAATGAAAACCTTTGAGACATGTAACCGATGTTTGCTTTGATTTCCTCGGATTGAGATATAATATCCAGATCCTGAACATGACCCTGCCCTGAGGTTGGGATCAAGAGTCCGCAAATCATACGAATGGTAGTGGATTTCCCGGCACCGTTTGGACCAAGAAAACCAAAAATCTCACCAGGATACACTTCCAATGAAATATGATCCACGGCGGTGAAATCCCCGAAGCGTTTGACCACGTCCTTTAATTCAACCGCCGTTTTCATGATGCAGATTCCTCAGTCTTTTGATTAAGAACAGAAAGATAGGCATCTTCAAGGGTGGGCTGACCCTGCTTCAGTTCCATCACTTCAAGACCCGCCCTTTCCAGGGCTTGAGTAACGATTGAAAGGCTGGCCGGATCTTCTACGCTCAAATGCAATCGCGAACCATGTATGTTTGGGCTGTGCACCTGAGGCAGTCCCTGTAACAGTTTTAGCGCCGTCCTGCGATCCTTAACCTTGAGTGTGTAAAGCTGACCCTGCATGAGCTCGCGCATGGCCAGCGGTTCCGTTACAACTTGAGCCCGCCCGTGATCAAGCAAGGCGAGACGGTGGCAGCGGTCGGCCTCGTCCAGGTAAGTCGTGGCCACCAGTATTGTCACACCGTCCCGATTGAGTTCATATAGAATCTTCCAGAAATCCCGGCGTGAAACCGGATCCACACCATTAGTCGGCTCATCCAGAAAAAGGATTTTTGGAGTATGAATAAGCGCGCAGGACAAACCGACCTTTTGTTTCATCCCGCCGGAAAGGTTTCTGAAAAGACGGTTCACAAAAGGTGTTAAGCCGGAAAATTCGAGCAGACGATCCATTCTTTCACGGTATTCAGCCTGAGGCACTTCGTACAGCTCGGCATAAAACTCAATATTTTCGGCCACACTGAGATCGTCATAAAGCCCGAACCTTTGAGACATATATCCGATCTCGGGTTTGATCGATTCAGGGTAGGCGACCACGTCTTCACTCAAGACCATCACCCGGCCTGACGTGGGTTTCAGCAGCCCGCAAAGTATGCGCAGGCAGGTAGTCTTTCCAGCGCCATCAGGACCAACCAGGCCAAAAATCTCACCATCTTCAACCGAAAAACTCAATTCATCGAGCGCGATTAAATCACCAAAGGTTTGAGTTACTTTTTCCAGCGCGACAACAGGCATGATATCTACCTGATATAAACGTCGACAGGCATGCCGGGCTTAAGCTCCTGACCCGAGTTGTCCATTGAAACCTTAATACGATAAACGAGCTTCACCCTTTCTTCACGGGTCTGGATATTTTTGGGGGTAAATTCCGCCTCAGGCGAAATATAAGTCACCTTGCCCTTGTACTTCTTGTCCGGGAAGCTGTCTGTCCTTACTTCCGCGTCCTGGCCAAGTTGTATATGGCCCAGCTGAGTTTCAGGCACATATGTCTGCACCCAAACTCGATTCAGTTTGACCAGAGTCAAAACGGGCGCGCCTACCTGGACGTACTCCCCTTCCTCTACGCTCTTAACGGTCACAAATCCGGTAATGGAAGCGTAAAGTTTCGTTTCAGTTAAATCCGACTCAGCCAAAGATAGTGCGGCTTTGGCCTGGGCCAACTGAGCTTCGGTAACTTTTAAATCCAGCTTCAGCTTCTCCACCTCCTTAAGGCCGGCTTTCGCCACAATCAGCGTGGCGGCTGAACCTGAGAGTTGAGCTCTGCCTTCCCTGACCTGCTCGGAGCGAGGACCGGTTTCAATAAGACTATACTGCTCCTTGGCCGAATCAAGGTTCGCCTTGGCCGCTTCATAGGCTGTGAGGGCGCCTTCGAACTGGCTAGCCGAAATAATCTTGCGCTGAAAAAGGCGCTCCAGTCTCTCAAACTCGCTTTTCTGCCTCTGATACTCGGCACGAGCCCGCTCAACAGCAGCAGCCGCCGCGCGAATTTCCTGGTCGCGCGACCCGCTCTTCAGAATCTCATATCGCGCCCTGGCCGCGGAAACCCCGGCTTCAGCCTTTTCCACGTCCCCGGCGGCAACTTCCCCCTTGATTCGAATGACCATGGCCAATGATTCCCTGTACGCTTCGATCTCCCTGACCTTAGCTTCGGCCTGGCTGCGCCTGGCTTTATAAATCGTGGGTTTGAGTTCGGCTAGCAAGTCCCCTTTTTTAACCTGATGACCTTCATCCACGTGTAAACGTCTCACATGGCCAGGAAGCCTGAAACTCAGGTCCACTTCACTGGCCTCAATATGGCCTGAAAGATAAATATGGTCTACGTCTTTTTTACCCTGATGGTATCTGTAGTAAGCAAACGCTCCTGTCAAAATCAGAACTAGAACCAGCACCGGTATGATCTTTTTTTTACCCATAATCATTCCTCTTTGAGATACGCTTTGAGCATGGCCTTTATCACGGCGCGCCGCTCGTTTCTAAAGGCTTTTATTTGCCTGGAGTCATAATTCTGCAGCACAGCAAGAAAAGGGTCTATAATTAAGGGGAACAGAGACATGCTGACTATGCTGATAAAGAGATGTAATACCTCCTCCCGGTTCATTTCAATGTCCTCAGCAGCGCTACTAAGCAGTTTAAATGGTGTCAAACCCATCTCGTTAAAACCTATCAAGACCTTTTCCAGTCTCTCCCCTCCATCAACCAGCTCCCTTAAAATCAAATAGATAAATTTCGGGTTCCGGGAGAAGATGTCCATATACAAATCTACAATTAGATTCAGGCGATTTTCGATCGAAGATCCATGTAAAATAATGTCCTTTAGTTGGCTAAAAACCAAAGTAAGGACGTTTTGCAGTACTGTTTGATATAGATTGTCTTTGGAACGAAAATAATAATGCAGCATGGCCTTGTTCAGACCGGCCGCGTCAGCGATGGCCTGGGTTCTGGCGCCGAAAAACCCCTTGTCCGCGAACTCATTCAAGGCTGCGGCCAGGATTCTTTCTTCTGCCGAACCGTTTTTACGGTCCTTGGTTTTTGATTTACCGGACATAGCCTTTCACCTTGACTTACCAAATGGTTTAACTAACCGTTTAGTTAAAATTTACTCCGTAAAAACCTAAATGTCAAGCCTTTTCAAAATTATTTCAGAAAACTGTGAAGTAACGGCGAGGTTTTATATATGCTTTATTTATTATTTGGAGACCTCTGCAAAACAAGTAATTTTGTTGAAATCGCAGAAAAAGAAAATTCAACCCGCAGGAATATATTAAATATTTCGAGGGCTTAAATTTTCGTACGACATATGCCGCTACAGTGTCATCGAAGCGGCGCTCAATACCGCTGCAGTGTCAGCGAAGCGGCGCTCATGAGTTAGGGTAAACAACTTTTTTGAGATGGCTTCTAAATAAAAGCCAGAGGATTACATAACACACCTAGCCCTTCCCTACAGGAAGTTTGCCAGATCCATGGTTTCCTGCTGCGGAACTCGAAGGCGGTCCAGGGCTCTCTTTTCTAACTGTCTAACTCTTTCACGCGATATGCTCAGTTCTTTCCCTACTTCTTCCAGGGTCAAAGTTTCTTTGATATCAATGCCGAACCGTTGACGAATAATTTTTTCTTCTCGGCCGGGCAAACCGGTTAAGGCTTCCCGAATTGTGTGACAAAGCTCGTGGTCACTCAGGGTTTCCAATGGTGATACCAGGCCTTCGGCCACGAGGAGGTCTCCAAGACTGGATCCGTTTTCACCCCAGGGGGCGTCTAATGAAATAGGTTCCTGGGTAAGGGGAACCACCGCCGCGAGTTTATCCACGCTAACTCCCATAACCTCGGATATTTCCACCGGGGTTGGGACTCGTTGAAGTTCCCTGAGCAGATCGTAATACGCCTCATGAAAAGCATTTAAAAATTCAACAAAATGGATTGGAAACCGGATCGTTTTTGCCTTGTCATATATGGCTCTGCTGATGGACTGTCTGATCCACCAGGCGGCATAAGTGGAAAAACGGAAGCCCATGGTGTAATTATACTTACCAGCGGCCTTTATCAGGCCGATATTTCCTTCCTGGATTAAGTCCGCAAAATCCAATCCGCGGTTAATATTCATTTTGGCAAAAATGAAAACCAGCCTCAAGTTTGCCGTAACCAGTTCGTCAATTCCCTCACGAACCTTTTGCTCAATCCGCGTTATTCGACGGCGCAAAGTCACCAAATGTTTATTCCGGGGATGGGTTTCTGTTAGGCGAACCACACCGTCTTTCATGATGCTAAGAAATTCACTCTCACTCGGCCTCGGCCGCCTCGTTTTTTCCAACCAGGATATAATATCGAATTTAAGGTTTTTCATCCCCTGGTTCTTGATCGGGCATCCCAAGATAAGAGCTATCATTACTTCCAGACCTTTTTTAATCCGCTTGCCCAAAACCAATTCTCGTTCAGGAGAAATACGCGTATGTTTTTTCATCTCGTACATGTAGGCGTATAATAAATTTTCCTTGACTTGTTCATTCTCATGTTCATCTTCAACAAAACCATCAACCAATCTAAGACCATCCATTGATTGAACGTCTTTCTCTTCATACATCTCAAGCATTTCTTTCTCCTTTGTTAATTTTCCAAGATTTGAAAAAACTAGAGTTCCTTCCCAGTTCCAAGGGCTGATCGAAGATGATTTCAATTAACCTGTCATTGAGAGGATGCATGAGCCCTCACTTGTTAATGAAAGTGATCGAAAGAAATTATTTTTAGAAAGAGTAATAAATAAAATGAACCTGTTACTAACAGGACTTGCAGTTTAAAAATTTTTCAATAACAACACAATAAGCAGAAATAGGTAAATTGGGGTCCAAAAAAGGACAGAAAGGCGTTAAGTCCTTGGATTAATTAATCAGAAAATTTCGTACAGGGATCTCAGCAAATGGATTAGAGCGTTTGTCATAAATATGTTCCGTTTGGCTTTAGGGCGGGAGGAGATATGGTTTTGACCATTCTCCTAAGCCATCTTACGACAAACGCCAAAACATCATGTAATTGCCGTTTGTTACATCATGTCAGCCGCTGTTAGAGGCTTGATTTATCTCAGTAATCAAACGAAAAATAATTCTGGCAATTTCTATAGATTATTTCTTTTAGGATGGGTTTGAAGATATAAAGAAGTAGTAAACCGGGCTATTTCAAATCTAACCATTCGGCAAGGTGGCCGCTTAAATAAACCTGGCCGGACGCGACGGATCGAATCGCCGGGGTCAAGGCCACGGATACCTGATCTTTTAAAATATAACCCGAAGCGCCAGCACTCAACATACCCTTGACATATCCCTTACTAGAATGCATTGACACAGCAATAATCTTGATTCCCAGGCACTCATCCACAATCTGTCGAGTAGCCTCGATACCGTTCATAACCGGCATGGCCACGTCCATGAGGATCACGTCGGGCAGAAACTTCTGCGCCGCTTTTATCGCCTCTTGCCCGTTACTGGCCTCACCAATAATCTCCAGTCCGGGTTCACCTTCAAGAAGCTTCTGAAATTCACTACGGACGATCTCGTCATCATCAACTATTAAAATTCTTATATTCACTCGACCTTACCTTTGAATAGTGCGAATCAACCGTTAAATCTTAAATCACGATACTATATATGATATAAAGCCGCCTTCCCCAAAGATATAGGGCTACATCTTATTTAAAGTAAGAAAAAGTATGAGTAGCGGTGATTATTGATGGATCGGCAGGGGCGGGTAAACACAAGGGGATTTATCAATAGCGTTCCACTCAATTAATCATCTGTGGAAATCAAGCCTTCACGGATGGCGTATTTCGTTAGTTCAACTACGCTATGCAGGTCCAGCTTTTCCATGATATTCCTGCGGTGCGTATGGACGGTTTTCACACTAAGGTTGAGACGAGTGGCTATCTCTGTGGATTTCTTGCCTTCCGTCAAAAGCTGAAGGACTTCCCGTTCCCTCGGGGTGAGCTTAAAGTTTGTATTGATACTAATCTCTGCCGGTTTTACGATTTTTTCCACAACAACCGACGCTATGGCAGGACTTAAATAGACTTGAGTGGAATGGACGGCGGAAATAGCCATCATCAATTCTTGAAATGCGCTATCCTTCAATAAATAACCGGATGCGCCAGCCTGAAGCATGTCCAATACAAACCGTTTACTTGAATGCATCGATACGGCGATTACTTTGGTTTCAGGATTTTCAGTGACAATTTGACGAGTGGCCTCGACGCCATTTAGTTCGGGCATGGAAACATCCATGATGATAATGTTCGGCGCCAGCTTTCGGCACAACTTGACCGCGCTTCGACCGTCACCGGCCTCTCCGACAATTACTAAATCTGGATCCTCCTGCAGTAAAGATTTCAATCCTTCTCGAAACAAACCATGATCGTCAGCTATAACAATCCTAATGCTCATAAAATGTTCCTCTGAATGGCCGCAAGATAACGAAAAGACAACCTCAAATAATAGTATTCCAAGAGAAGAAAAATACCCAAGTTTAAGTTTCAGTGTCTAATTCAATTTGTTCAAACGGCAACTTCATTGTGACTACGGTCCCTTTGCCAGGCGTTGAAATTATATCCATTTCCCCGTTTAGAGGGTTCAGCCTCTCACGGATGCTTAAAAGGCCTAATGACTTGGTCCTGGCCAGGCGTTTAAATATCTGCGTTGTATTGAAGCCTACTCCATCGTCAGAAACCTCAACGCTTATCTTACCATTTTTCTTATTAATTGAAACAATCATTTGTCTGGCCTGCGCGTGTTTAACCACATTGAGCATCAGTTCGCGAGTCGCTCGATAGAGAATCACACGCGCATTCTCACTCATTGGTTTGGACTGGCCGTCATCTTTGACGGTAATGGGAAGTCCATATTCTTGCTGCAGCTGATCGGCCAGTTCATCCAAAGCCGCATCAAGGCCAAGTTCGTATAGAGCCGGAGGGCTTAAGTCAAAAGTCAACGATCTCATGTCCGAAATCGCCACGTCAAGCAGTTGAATAATGTTTTCAAGTGAAGCGTTAATGTCATTTGATCCCACGGCTTGATGAAGCCTTTTAAGATTGAACTGACTCATGGCCAGTGTCTGGCCGACCTTGTCGTGCAGGTCAATGGCGATGCGGCGCCGCTCACGCTCCTCAGCCAGCGAGAGTTCCCAGGTGATGACTCGAAGCTGCTCCTGATATTTAAGAATTTTATTTTCCGCCAATATTCGTTCGGTTACATCCCGGTTGCTCGACCTGCGGCCAAGAGAGGTTCCATTCGCGCTATAGACAGGCCGACAGTAATGACTGACCCAGCGTTCCTGGCCATCATGCCGAACAATACGGTAGTCCAAATGCAGAACGCCTTTCGTCTTACGAATGTCCTCAAGATGCTTTTTATAATCCTGCTGACTTACAGGGTCAACTATTTTCATCAGCAAGTCCGGGTCGTTTATGAATTCCTGGGCCTTATATCCGGTTATTTGCTCACAGAATGGCGAGATATAAATAAAATCGCCGTCTTCATCTTGCCAGTATTCCCAACTGTAAGTTAAATCCGCTATCGTTCGAAAGCGTTCCTCGCTTTTTCTGAGTTCCTCCTCGGCCTGCATACGCTCGGAAATTTCCTGTTTAAGCTGCTCAATCACCTTGCCCAGTTCGGCTGTTCTTTCGATCACGCGCTTTTCCAGTTCATCCCGCGCTTTCTCAAGGGCCTCCTCATGCGTCTTTAAATCTCTAAATAATAAAGCAAAAGGTTTCTGAATTCCTATATGGATAATCGCCCTGTAAATCAAATAAAAAGAAATAATCTTGAAAAAATGTCCAATAAGGTTGAATACGCCATATACGCTGACATAAAACGTAAAAGACAATTCAGCGGCGATAGTAACGATGATAGACGCTATCAGCAGCCGAAGAACACGTGTGTCAAAAGCGGCGCGTTTTTGAAAAAGCAAACCAACTGCAAAGACGAGGATAAGTGAAATGACATATTCACTTGTTTTTTTGAATGCTGTTAATCCAGCGCCTTCTTGAAAACAAACCGGAAATATTTGCCAAAAGAAAATTGTGAACAGGAGCAGGCCGCTAACAGCTGCGTAAAAAGTGAAAACAAAAATGGTTCTTTGGCGCCATTTAAGGAAAAAAGTCGCGAAAAGAAACGACAGGGCTTCAAGGTACCGGGCGGCTATCCATAGCTGAGTGGATAAATTGGCACTGTCCCCTTTAAATACACCCATGCCTTTATAGGCAAGAGTGTGGATTACATCTATACCGCCAATGTAAAAATAGGCGACGCCAATAATCAGAAAATAGCTGTTGTCCATGAAACGGCGTGCGTTCCATATAATTATAAAAATACTAAAAGCTATGACAATACTAAAAATTTCGGCCAGACTATGAAAAAGAAGATAATTGGCGCGGCTAACCGCATAAAGTCCTACCAAGATGAAAACGCTAAGGGTTGGCATTATATAATCAGAAGAATATACATTCTGCTTCGATACGTTTTTGTCCATTTCACTCACCGAAGACACTGTAAGCAGATGCTGACGAAACCATCCTCAACCCCGGGTTAACACCGCTCATATACAAAGCGTAATTCTCTCATTCTCTATCTATTAATTAAATGTAGGCCGAGTTATACACATTGCACCACAAACATCATTACCATCCAAAACATTAGCTGGCAGATTCGATAAAAAAGTTAAAGTTGCATCTATATGTTTCAAAATAGTGGGATTTTTCAGTGTGTACCAAATATACTGTATACTAGAAACTGAAACGCATTTTGTCAAGGCTTTCTTTTTTTTTGCTTTTAGGCCGCCAACGTGTTCGGGAACAAATATTTTTCCTCCTTCACTATACAAAACAGGCTAAATAGCATATCAAATATACGAAAACCTAAAGGAAAAAAGAAACAAGAAGCAATTCCCCAGCGGATTAAAAACGGAATATCTTTTCAATTATGAGCCCTCTGTAAAACTTCGTTCTTTAGCCGAACTCATGATCACCGCTTCGCTGACGCTGCAGCGGTATATATCAGGTTCAAATTTAAGCTCTTGAAATATTCAACAATATTCCTGTGAGTTAATTTTTCTTTCTCCGCGATTTAGACCAAAACACTAATTTTGAGATAGCTTCTAGTTTCTTTACCAGGGGCCCCGGGACATCATTTCTAATTTATAGCTGATTCTATGGACTTGAGCAATTCTCTCGCTTCATTGAAACTCGGGTTGATTTCAAGGGCTCGATGAACGGCTTTTTGCGCGTTCGCTAAATCCTTCTTTGCCACGTAAACGCGGCTCAGGTTATAATAGATATTTTCATCATGGGGATTGACTTTGAGACCCTTATAATACTGCTTGATCGCGTCGGTAAATTTTCCCCGACGCCGGTAAAGAATGCCCAGTGAGTTGTAAACATTGATAGTATCGGGGTTTAGATTAGCAACCTCCTGAAGGATCCGCTCCGCGTTTTTATCCATTTTTTTATCCATGTAAATTTCCGCGGCCTGTTGTAACGCCTCCTCAGCCTCTTCCTTCCGGCCGAGCTTTATATAAACGTCCCCCATCATCTTATAAGCTCGAGCAAAGGCGTGATCGATTTGGGTGGCCTTCCTGAAACATATGATAGCCTCATCATACTTTCCCTGAGTTGTATTGATATAACCCATGTTATAGTAGATTTCCGCGTTTTCAAAAATAGAAAGTATTCTTTTGAATGCGGTAAGGGCTTCCTCAAAATGCCCTTCCTTCATCAGTTTACAGCCCTGTTCATATTGTTTCTCGATCTCGACATGCTTTGGATCCAGATCGACCTCGATAACGCCTTGGACCTTTGCCTTGAATACCTCCGGTGAAATAGGACTCAGAAGGAGATCGCTCACACCGGCCTCCCCAGCCTCAATAACCTGCTCTCTGGTGATCTTTTCAACAATCAATATGACGGGGATAAAATTATTTTCCAAATCGATGCGAATAAGCTTAAGAAGCGCCAAACCATTCATCTCGGGCAGATCCCATGCGGAGACGACGAAATCCACTTTATAATGCTTGAGCATGGGCCAAGCTTCAGTTCCATTCTCAGCCTGAATGATATCGGTATAACCCATATCGTTGAGGATGCGAGTTTCGGTCTTGAGAGACCCGACATCACTGTCAACAAGCAGAAAGGTCAATTGACGCAACGAGGACAAGACACGCTCCCTAAGCCATATTATTTATTGCAGAATATCAAAATAAGCGGCGAGTGTCCAACAGAAAATTTTTTAGAGGGATAAGAGGCTTATTAGGTGTTATAACAGTACAACAAAGTAAGCGCGGCCTTAAATGTAATCGCGCGGCACCCGCAATGACAGCTCATCCTCGAGATATTTACTCGACTGGCTTGCTCCAATGCATTGAAATCAGAGATGATTCGCCGGTAGATAAATTATCCGGCCACAGCGCGAATCTGATAGATTCCTTTGCTGAGGGCCACCACCTCACCCGAAGCGTCTTTGATCTCGCCTTCAAGAATATAATCCGCTTTTCCGTTTTCATCCGCTTGGGCCTGTATGCGTTCGATTTCTTCCGTGGTCATTTCCATTTCAATGGTCACGTCAGTTGTTGCCGGACGCCGGAATCGAATAGACAGTTCCTTGACAATGGGATAGTACTTGGAAGTGTCAAAACTGGTTGCAAAAAGAGCGCCGCCTGGGACTTCAGCCAGCGTAAACAAGGCTCCGGCATACATAATGCCTATATGATTCTCATTTCCCTCAAGAGGCGCTTTCAATTTCACGTAACGAGGTTTGGATTCAACAACACCGAGACCCATACGTTCAATGAAAGCCACTTTTTTTTCTGAAAATTTTTTTAATGTATCCGCGGATATTTTCATAATTTACTCTCCTAATAAGGACTTACTTTTTCGCCTTCCGCGATTTCAACAAAATTACTGGTTTTTCAAAAGTCTCTTTCTGATAATCGCGGCAAAAACTATCCAGAATTATCTCTGCTGTTTCTCCCGACCCCTTACGTTCTGGCTTACTTTTTTGTTCCCCAGAGAAGCAGATAGCGAGACACACACTGGATTGGGCCGGTGGTTAAATCCCGTTCCATACCTTTTATCCCACGCGCAAAGGCGTCATTGGAAATCAAACGTAACGCTGAAAACGCCTTCTCCCTGTAAGCCTGGATATCAGAAATCCTGTATCTAAATTCCACCGTGGACTCAGTAACGTCCTCAAAACCGGTTTGGATCATTTCATCCCCAAGTTCAGCGATACCGGGATATCTGTCCAACTCAACCTCTACCGTCTCAGGAAAATAAACGGCCAACGGCTGGCGGTGCCGAATAATCCATGCGGAATCCGTGACCGTGCAGATTCTTCCCCCCTGTTTAAGCGTTCGATTGGCTTCTCCAAAAAACATGGGACGATTATCCAGATAGTGAATCACATCCACTGAAAACACCAGGTCATAAAAACCATCTGGAAAATTTAGCTGTTTAGCCTCGCCAGACTGAAAATTTATTTTTCGGTATCGTCCTTTAGCTCTTGACAACATCTGTTCAGAAGGATCAATACCCCAACAAGCGCACCCGGTACGCTCCTCAAGGGCGGCGATGTAATTGCCTGTGCCGCATCCAATTTCAATCGCCCTGGACGACTTTCCAACGCCGCTGATCGATATAAGCTTTTTCAAAACCCCTGGATGCTCTTTACGATGTTTCTCGTATTCTGAGGCGATGGAGTCGTAATCGATTATCTCCAGTAACTTTAGCCGCCTTCAAAGAAATTTCTGGGATTGTCAACACAAAGGCTGTTCACCGTTTCCTCGGAAACCCCCATCTCTCGAAGCTGAGGGAAAACAACCTTTTTTATATATAGAAATCCGTAAGGGTTGGCTTTGAGTCTTTCCTCTTCTGAAATTAAAGGATTGGCCGCCATGACACGAAGGACCGTTCCGTCATGCGATGGACAAAGACGATCCGTATAACCCGCGTCTATCAGGGCCTTCATCGTCTGGGTACGCGCCAAGGGGCTGACGTTCCACCCAGGATAGCGGTCCAATCCCAGAAAGCATCCCTGATCGAGCAGCCAGGTAAGATATTCAACGTCAGTCGTGTCATTGGAATGATCCATTTTGACCCTCTTCAGATCCACGCCTTCCTCGTTCAAAATTGGCAGCTGCATCCGGCCAACCTGTCCCGGTGAGTATGAATGGAGGGCGATCGGAACATTGGTTTTAAGGTGCGCCCGGGCCACTCCTCGTAAAATAATTTCCGCTTCAGGCGTCACTCCCGTCATATCGCTGGCAGATTTCAGAAGCCCGGCTTTAATCCCGGTGCCTGAGATTCCTTCCTCGACCTCACGGATAAACACTTCGGCCATCTGATCGGCTGAAACGCCTTCGAAAAAGCGAGGCACATCCAGCCACCAGCCTGAACAGGCAATGATGTTAACTCCGCTGCGGCGTGAAGCCTCAGCCATTAATTCAATATCCCGGCCCAGGTCTAAAGTCGTGAGGTCGACGATTGTGTCAATTCCCCCTTCTTTGGCTTTTTTTAACTCATCAACCACGCGATCAATGAGGTTTGATCCGAGAAGCTCAGGATAGTCACGATAAACCCCTGCCGCCGCGACTATCAAGTGTTCATGCATAAGAGTAAAGCCAAGGTCGGCCGTGTCGAGAGGTCCAAGCACAGAATTTATGATGGCCATAGCCAAAATACTCCTTTTAAGATGTATTTTTCTCTCTTAAAAAATTACTAAACAAACCTTCAAACGCCTTTTCGCCAGCCTGTTACCAGGCACAAAACATTCAAGGATCCATAGCTTTATTACATGCTCATGGACCATAACCGACAGAAGACCTTATGTCAATTTATGAATGGTTTTTTGAAGGTCAAATAGCGCAAAAATTATTTCATCAAAGCTCAACGCGCCTTAAGTTATGAAAAGTTCTGTGAAGTCAAATGAATCCACATCAACCAGACCTCTGTCAGTGAGCTTTAGTTTCGGAATAACCGGGAGAGCTAAAAAGGAGAGTATCATGAAGGGATCTTCGACCACGCAGCCTGTTTCCCGAACCGTACTTCCCTGGCCGAAGACAAGGACATCAAACCGGCAATGGGCAAATTCAGCTCAGCCAGGACCTGATCGCCAACAACCACGGCTAGTCCGCCCTTCATCTTCACCACCGTCTTAACGGCCTTTAAAATTTCGGCTGTAGACATACCCGCGGCTACTATATTGTGAGAATCGTGTGCCACGGACGAGGCTACAGCGCCTCTTTTAAAACCGAACCCCCTGACCAGGCCGTGGCCAATATTACCCGAGGCTCGATCAGTCCAGGCGAAACATATCCGCCAGAGACATCCAATTCATCCTTACCGGAATAATGTCCCAAACCAACAATGATACCGTTTTTGATGGCGAGATCAATTTTTTCCAGCTTCCCGGAAAAAACGTTCACCACCCAGCCGCCTTTTAAAATCAGATCCGCCGGCGCCTTTCCCCGAGCCGCCGGAATCAAAGCCGCCAAATCACTCACCTGCCTACTCCTGTTCAAACGATATCTTTCATTTCAAAATTATAATGGGAATAAACA
>JAFDLS010000049.1 GCA_019306365.1 Deltaproteobacteria bacterium | reverse complement strand
GGTACGGTCAGCCGATTCCATAGCCATCAGAAGTTCAGCGGTTTCCGGATCCAACCTGCCGCTGGCTAAAGCGGTCAAACCTTGATCCCCCAGTCCGGTCAAACTTAAGAAACGCCTCAAGGCCAGGACCTTTTCCGCTTCGTTAAAGGAGCGATGACCTAAATTTTCCTCCAAGGCCAGAACCAGTGATTGTTTTGGAGTGGTATCCTCAGGCAAAATTAAAACGGTGTATTCATCCTGTCCCAATTCGCGCAGGGCCTGCCGGCGGCGACAGCCGCAAATTAGCCTGAAGCGATCCCGGTGCGGTTTGACCACAAGAGGTGAAATCTGCCCGACGTTGCTAATGGAAGTCTTGAGCGCCTCCAGATCAAAACCCCAGCTCAGAAGGAACGGTACTTCCTCCTCGATCTGGTCATCATTGACCTTGTCATACAATGCTCTAAGCATATCTTAAAAACCTCTTTTATTCCTTTTATAGCTGAGGAAAGCCGATCATTTCCGGGCGTACAAAGGGGGCCTGATCCAGGGAAACATGATCAGGCAGACCGATGATGAAAGCCAGATGGCCCGGGGTTAAACGGCCCACGTCCTCTTCCCTTCCAATCAGCTTCGCATTGTCCGCCGTGGCAATCGATAATATCTCTGACCCGCTAAAACCGGCTTTGCGCCACCAGGCCATCTCCCGCCTTAATCCTGAATCAACCTCCACGCCCGGAGAGCCGGCGTCAGTACCCAGTCCCAGATGAATTCCCAAATCCCTGGCGCGCGTCAGCTGTTTTATCTGGTTGTTTATAACCCGCTTGATCAGCGCCCTGCGTTTTGGAGGTTCAGTTTCACTTTCGGCCAAGACGGCAAGCGGCTCAATGGTCGGGACCCAATATACGCCATTTTCAGCTATCAAATCTAGAGCATCCAAACCCATGAAGTAGCCATGCTCGATTGAATTCACACCTGCCCGAACGGCCCTGGTGACTGCTTCCGGACCGTTCGCATGGGCCATTACCTCCAATCCATGGTCCCTGGCGCAGGAAACCAGATCAGCCAGTTCCTGGGTTTCAAATTGAGGCGGTCCGACCTGGTTATACCTGTTCAAACCTACCGGTCCTGAAACCAGGACCTTAATCTGGTCCACACCGGCTTTTACCAGAGATTCAACCGATTCAACCATCTCTTTTTTACCAGTGAGCGGTCGTCCTAAAAAAGCGCCGTAACGCCCGGCCCGAAACAGGGCCTGTCCGGCAGCGGCTAAAACAATCCTGTTCTCAATCTGGTTTCGCCTTTTCAACACCAATCCATCACGGTCCCCCCCATCCCGGACCGCCGCCATTCCAGCGTTGACCACATGTTCGACTTTTGTTATCAGCCCCATACCCTGCCCCAGGGCCAGGTGTACATGAGCGTCAATCAAACCGGGTATTAGAAACAGATGACTAAAATCCAGAAACTCAACCTCCGACCCTGGTGATTGAATCCCAGGCCCAACTTCCTTAACGCGGCCTTCTTTGATCAGGACACAGCCCGGCCTCAAAATGTTATCGGGTTCAAGCCAGACGCCCCCTGCGCTTAAAAAATAAGTTTTATCCTTGTCAAAATATAAAGTACAGCTTACCAACGGGTCCAATCCACCTCTTTAGAAGTTCTTTGTCCTTAGCCGGCGAAATTTCTGATCTGAATCTTGAATTAAACAGCCAAGTCCTTGTTACTATGAAAAAAACAGAACCGGCCTTAAGCGGCCGGATAAAAAGAGAATCCTTTTATTTTGTAAAAAAATCATCAGCTATAAATAATAGCCGGGATCAAGCCCCCAATGACCCAGATAATCAGGCCGTACAAATAAAAACCGAGGGCCAAAATCATAGCGGCCATAGTACAGAAAATCAGTTCCCCGTCAAGGGCCCGGTACATGTTGACTATTACCCTGAACCAGTCGCGGCGAAAAGGGCTGATTAATGTAAAAACAACCGTATGAAGCGGAGATAACAGATAAATAATCCAGGCTTCTTTCAGAAACCAGTATGACTTGAATAACCCAAACTCAAAAATAATTACAAAAAAAGCGCTTACATAAATGAGGTAACCCAGATGCCAGGCAATAAATCGGTTTAGACCATGTTTTTCACTGGGCAGGAGGTCGAATAATTTCACGATTTAATTATCACCTTTTTACTATTTTATACAGCAGCGTGTCGTTCTCACCGGGAAGACATACCCTGCTTTCTGTTAGAGTTTACGCTTAAATTCATTGAAGGGTCAATATATTTTTCCTATTTATTTGTACCAGTTATTTATTCCAGCCGCCATAGGGCTGAATCACTTAAAATGTGAAATACGCGCTGACAGCTTTCTCAATGAACTCAGAATCACCGGTTGCAGCCGTGATTCATTCGCCCATTTAGCCACAGGTTTAGGTCAGGCTGGTTTTTGTGTGTTTGACGGGTCTTATTCAGCGAGTTGTCTTGGTATATAATTGATTTTCCAAAGAAATACATTTTACCCTGATTATTCTTCCTGTAAAAGATACAAAAGCAAAAAGTTAACTGTGTAATTGCGATTTTCACAATAAAGTCCTAAAAAGACACCTCATCGAGGACCTGCGAATTCTTCCTATTTGAGACCTCTGCAAAACCAGCAATTTTGTTGAAATCGCGGAGAAAGAAAATTTAACCCGCAGGAATATAATTAATATTTCGAGGATTTAAATTGAGACTGACATATGCCGTTGCAGCGTCAGCGAAGCGGCGCTCATGAGGTTCAGCTAAAGGACGAAGTTTATGAGAGGTCTCTATTTATATAAAACAGGATAACAGCGTCACCCAGTGAAAAAACTTGTCAAAGAAAGCGCTGGCAATCCATTATTCATCAACAAAAATATGGAATCGTAAAAAGCCGTTTTTTTAGGAATTATAGGGGTCTGACCGCCTTGACAATGAGTCGCCTCGTGTTTAAAGTTAGCTTAGTACTCAATAATACACAGGGTGCCGGTGGGAAATAATGGGAATTGTATTAAATGAAAGATCAAAAAAAATACTTCACACGGTGATTCAGACCTACATTAGGACTGCGGAGCCGGTGGGATCTAGGACCGTAGCGAAGACAGATGAACTGGATATTTCTCCGGCAACAATTAGAAACGTCATGGCTGATTTGGAAGAGATAGGGCTGCTTGCTCAACGGCACACCTCCTCGGGACGCGTCCCGACTGAGCTGGGGCTCAGGTATTATGTTGATTCAATACTGGAAATAAATCCCATTTCAGACCGGGAAATGAAAGCCATCGAACAGGAATTCGCTTTTGACGGATTGAACACGGAACAGTTTATTAAAAAGGCCTCAAAAACCCTTTCACTGGTTTCTCATCACATTGGCCTTGTTTTAGCTCCCCGCTTTTCCTACCTGGAACTTAAACAGCTTGAATTTATTCGCTTGGGCAGGAAGCTGGTATTAGCCATTCTGGTCAGTCAATCTGGTGTGGTTCAAAATCGAATTATCGAGCTTGATGAGGATATAACCCAAGAGGAATTGGACCGCTTTAACCTTTATCTGAATGATATTCTCGACGGTTTGACAATCGGGGAAATAAAGGACCTCATTCTCGAGGAAATGAAAAAAGAGAAGGTCCACTTTAATGAGATGTTTTCACGGGCTCTTAAACTGAGTCAAAAGATTTTTGTCCAGGAAGCCATTGAGGATGATCTTTATATCGTGGGCCAAGGTCGCCTTTTGGATTATCCCGAGTTCTCCGACGTTGAAACGATGAAGATAATTTTTGAAGCTTTTGAGGAAAAAAAGCTGCTTATTCAGCTCCTGGACAAGGCCATGTCCGTCTCAGGAGTCCAGATATTTATCGGTTCTGAAAATGAACTCACTGAGATCGGAGGATGGACTATCATCACCTCCGCTTATTCGCGTAAATCCATTCCCATAGGCAGTTTGGGGATTCTCGGGCCAACCAGGTTAAATTACTCACGGATCATTCCAATTGTGGATTATACCGCGAAACTGCTTACCCGGACCCTGGAGTCAATAAATTAGTAGGATGGAAAGTAAAATGAGCCTCGAAACGCAAAACAAGAAGCAAAACGATTCATATGAAAATGGGAAAAAGCCAAAGGAAGACAGCGAAGCTGAAAACCAACCTTCTCTTCTGGCTTCGGAAAAATCCGAATCCGGTTCGATCTCTGAGCCTGAAGAATTGAACTGGGAGGAGGAAGCCAAAAAATATCAGGACCTTTACATTCGCGCCACGGCTGAGCAGGAAAATGTGCGGAAACGTTTGAATAGGGAAAAGGATGAGGTTATAAAATTCGCCAATGAAAACCTGATACAGGAGTTGCTGCCGATTATGGATAATCTGGAACGGGCCATCGATCATGCTGAAAATGACGGCTCAGACCAGGAAGGTGTGATTGAGGGAGTTCGAATGACTTATCAGGCTTTCCAAACTATTATGGAGAAATTTGGGGTACAAACTGTCGCCGCTTTAGGTGAGAAATTTGATCCGCAATATCATGAAGCGATTATGCAGGAAGAAGATCCGGACAGTGAAGATGGTACGGTTATTAAAGAAATTCAAAAAGGATACCTTTTAAAGAATCGCCTCATCAGGCCGGCGGTGGTCATTGTATCCAAAAGAACAAAAGAAAAGGAAACAAACGGACATAACGTCTGATTAGAAATAATGAATAAATATATAAGGAGATAAAAAAATGAGTAAAGTAATTGGAATTGACTTAGGAACTACGAACTCGTGTGTAGCTGTGATGGAGGGAAATGAACCCAAAGTCATTGCCAATGTGGAAGGTAATAGGACAACTCCTTCCATGGTTGCTTTCAACGATTCAGGGGAACGCCTGGTTGGGCAGATCGCCAAACGGCAGGCCATCACCAATCCGGAAGCGACTGTCTTTGCGGTTAAAAGGTTGATTGGACGCAAGTACAATTCTCCTGAAATCAAAAGGGATAAGGAGATTGTTCCTTTTAAAATCATAGAAGCCGAAAATGGCGACGCTCATATTCAGGCCAATGGCAAAAAAAATAGTCCCGCTGAGATTTCTTCCATGATTCTGACCAAGATGAAGCAGACGGCTGAAGATTATCTGGGTGAAAAGATTACACAGGCCGTTATTACCGTTCCTGCTTATTTTAACGACAGCCAAAGGCAAGCGACCAAGGATGCCGGACGTATTGCCGGATTGGAAGTAATGCGCATTATCAATGAGCCGACAGCCGCCGCGCTGGCTTACGGACTCGACAAGAAGGTTGAAGAAAAAATCGCCGTATTCGACCTGGGTGGAGGAACCTTTGATATATCTATCCTTGAAATCGGTGATGGGGTTTTTGAGGTCAAGTCCACGAACGGCGATACCCACCTGGGTGGCGAGGACTTTGACCTGCGCGTCATTGAATACCTGGCTGACGAATTTCGCAAGGAAGCGGGGATTGATCTGCGTAATGATAAAATGGCTCTGCAGAGGCTTAAAGAGGCTGCTGAAAAGGCCAAGATGGAGCTGTCCACTTCAATGGAGACCGACATCAATCTGCCTTTTATCACGGCGGACGCCTCCGGGCCAAAGCATATGAACATCAAACTCACGCGAGCCAAACTTGAAACTCTGGTCGATGATTTGATAGAAAAGGTGGTCGAACCCTGCCGAACCGCCCTGAAAGACGCTGGTTTGACGGCGAACGACATTAACGAGGTCATCCTGGTCGGAGGAATGACCCGCATGCCTAAGGTACAGCAAAAGGTATCCGAAATTTTTAAAAAAGAGCCTCACAAGGGCGTTAACCCGGATGAGGTTGTGGCTGTTGGCGCGGCCATACAAGCTGGTGTGCTCACCGGTGATGTAAAAGACGTTCTTCTGCTTGACGTGACCCCGCTTTCACTTGGCATCGAGACTTTGGGGGCTGTATTCACCAAATTAATAGAAAAAAACACGACTATCCCAACGAAACGCAGTCAGATCTTTTCCACGGCAGCGGACAATCAACCGGCTGTTTCCATCCATGTCCTCCAAGGTGAAAGAGAAATGGCGGCCGACAATAAAACACTTGGCCGATTCGAATTGGTCGGCATACCAGCGGCGCCTCGAGGAGTACCTCAAATCGAGGTTACTTTTGACATCGACGCCAATGGTATCGTTCATGTCTCAGCCAAGGATTTGGGCACCGGAAAAGAACAATCGATCAAAATCACCGCGTCTTCCGGTTTGTCCGAGGAAGAAATTGAAAAGTTGATCAAAGAGGCCGACCTTCACGCCGAAGAAGACAAGCAGAAGAAGGCCCTGGCTGAAGTTCGAAATCAAGCTGATACGATCATCTATACTACGGAAAAAAGCCTGAACGAACTGGGTGAAAAGGTTGATCCTCAAACGCGCGGAGATATAGAAGCCGCGATTAACGATCTGAAATCAGTTATTAACGGTACGGACAAGGGTGCTATAGACGCCAAGATTGAGGCGTTGACCCAGGCCTCTCATAAGCTGGCTGAACAGATGTACTCTCAAGCGGGCCAGGGACAGTCTGGTGAAGCCGCAGGAGCCCAAGGGGCCGCAGGCGGCGCCGGACCTTCCGACGATGACGTGGTAGATGCTGATTTTGAGGAAGTAAAGAACGAGTAAACGAACCAAAGCATGCTATACTGTAATAATCCTTCAGATTGGTCGGATTTTAGATGATCCGAACCAATGAAGGGTTGTTTATTATTTAAATCATTAGTAGACTCATTTCAAAACACTTACTAAGCGTTTGGCTGGTTTAACAAAGATGAAAAGCTTGTTTCGTACTTTCTCCGTCCCTCACTTTATTGTTCTAACCGTTCTCGTTTTCACCCTTAGCTGTGCCGGGCCGATCCTTCCTAAAAGAAAGGTTTTTGTTCAACCTCCGCCTAAAACAACGGCAAAGAAAAAATCACCGGAAAAAGCGGTTACACCCTCTTTCAGCTCATTGGAGGAAAAGCAGCTTTTTAATCAGGCCGAAAAGGCTCATGACCAGGTACTATTACCCGAAGCCCTCGGAAAATACCAGGAGTTCTTAGAAACTTATCCCAACTCCGCCCTCAACGATCAAGCCCGCTTTTCCATCGGGCAGATTCGAGAACGTTTGGGTCAGTATGAACTTGCCGTTGCCGCGTATCAGGAACTCCTCTTAAAAAACCCCAAAAGTATCTTTGTCCCGGAAGCCCAGTATCGTTTCCTGGTTCTGCTTATCAAAACGAACAATTACAACGAAGCAATTGAGATCATAAATTCACTACTTGATCAGACAACCAAGCCTGAAGAACTGGCCTGGCTTTATTATCTGGCCGGTCAGGCGGAAGCGGGCAGACTGGACCGCGGCCGTGCCCTCAATTATTACAACATGGCCTATAACCTGACTGAGGATCCAAGTGATAAACTTGACGCGCGATCCCGAATACTTGGAATCCTCATGAGCATGCCCCTGCAAGAACTGATTCAAACCAAAGCGGAATATGGCCAGGAATTTCCGGCCGGGTATATTTCTTACTTCACGGCCTACCGCAGTTTTCGCGCCGGACGGGTTCATGAGGCTCAATTAGAACTGAATGAATTTTCAAATACCTTTCCGGGGCATGAACTAACGGAACAGGCGCGCCTTTTGCAAAGGGCCATCACGAACCAGGGACCGCCGCCGCCTCTGGTTATTCCGGGCACACGCAGAACTGAAAAACATCCTGAGCCGTCAGGGGAAGAGGAGCTGACCGAAACGATTAACCCTGCCTCGGATTTTCAGTCTTCAGATATGGCATGTCTCATGCCTTTGAGCGGAAGCGCTTCCAAATACGGACAAAAGGTAGTCAAAGGCCTCCGCCTGGCTTTCAAACTTTATAGCCCTCAAACTGAAGATTTCAAATCCAACCTTATCATCCTCGATTCTGGGTCTGATTCGGATCAGACTATTCAGGCCATAGACAGGCTGGCCAGTCAAACCGAGGTACTGGCCGTTATCGGCCCATTGACGACAAAAGTATCTGAGATAGCTGCCATCAGGGCTGAAGAGCTTGCCTTGCCTATGATAACTTTAAGCCAGAAAGCGGGCCTTCCTCAAATTGGCGGACACATCTTTCGAGTCTTCCTGACACCGGAGGCTCAAGCCCGTGCCGTAGCTGAATACGCCGTGCAAATTCTCGGTTTGACACGCCTGGCCATCTTGCACCCCGAGGATGATTACGGTAATAAAATGCGGGATGTCTTCTGGGACGAAGTCAATCGGCTCAGGGCGGAAGTTGTCGGTGTTCAGCCCTACCCCCCCAATACCACGGATTTTTCACGGCAGATCCAAAAACTATCTGGAGTGGAAAAAGTTGAACGCCGTGTTGAGGCGGGTCACGCGGTTGAAGTCAACTTTGAAGCTGTCTTTATACCAGACGGATACAAAGCCGTGGCCATGATTACTCCACAATTTTTCTATCATGACATCACCACCATACGGTTGCTGGGCACAACGCTGTGGCATACCCCGCGGCTCCTGACAACGGCTTCCCGTTATATCCAAAAATCTATTATACCAACCAGTTTTTTTGCAAATAATGATCGACCGGAAGTGAAACAGTTTGTTGAAGCCTTTCAACAAGAAAACGAAGGGGAAACCCCGGGACGGTTCGAAGCTTATGGCTATGACGCTGGTATGCTGATCCTCAGCCTGATGGATAAAGCACAGGTTTATTCTCGTGAAGATTTAGTTCGGGCCTTGAGTAATTTGAAAAATTTCTCAGGGGTAACAGGGAATATCTCTTTCACCTCCGACGGTGAGCTCAAAACTAATCCAGCCCTCCTGACCGTGGTAGGGAAACGATTTAAACTGATTCAGTAATTGAGATAATCTCTCATATCCCCACTTGTCCTCCAAATCGTCGCCGCAGTCAGTAGAGATCCGGATTGCGGTCAATCAACGAATATATCTTTCCTTATGGATATTCGTCGAACCGCGGATGGAAATTTCGCTCTGCTTCTTTATTACAAGAATAAAGCTATCCAGCCGCAAAAAAGATGATAAAAATACTTTTTCCCAATAACTGGTATTCCTCCAATTTCACCTTGACCATTGACTTTTTAAACAAGTATATTCATCAAAGTTAAATCCCGAAAAATCAATAACCTTAAAACTCAAAATGGATATAAAGGTTCTTGAGCATTCATCAAACTATCTTGTTTTATCACTTCAATAATTGAAAGGAGGATATATGTTGCGGACCAAGCCCGATTGGCTAAAACCAATGTTTCCGTGGGAACAAAAATCACTCCAGGTGAACGGCCGCGTCATGGCCTATATTGACGAGGGGGACCCGGCAGCGACTCCGGTTCTTCTTCTCTCGGGTAATCCCACCTGGGGATTCCTTTACCGTGACTTCATACCGATACTCACTGAAGCCGGGTACCGGGCTATCGCGCCTGACTGGGTCGGGGCCGGTTATTCAGACCACCCAAGAAATGACGCCGCCCTCACTTTAGCTCACCATATCGCGGACCTGGTGTCGCTCCTGGACCAGCTTGACCTCCGTGAGTTCGTTATCGTGGGCCAGGACTGGGGCGGCCCGCAAGGTGTGGGAGCCGCTTTGCAGAGGGTTGAGCGGCTGGCAGCCGTTATCCTCATGAATACCTGGCTTTACACCAGTTACGCGGGTGATTTTCACGCCTCTCCCTGGCCGTGGACTACCTGGCACGCCCCATTAATAGGACAATTCTTTAATAAAACGATCAAGGTTCTCTCCCATCGAGGCCCGTCGGTAACAACTCAACGAGGCATGACCGAAGATGAAGCACGGGCTTACCATCACATTTTCGATGAACAGGATTCAGACCACGTTGTGCTGACCTGGCCGCGCACCATCCCTTTGAAAGAAGGAGATCGAGGTTGGGCAGATATGCAGGCCATAGAAAATAGGCTCAATGAGTTGTCTGAGGTTCCGGTATTACTTCTTTGGGCTCCTGAGGATGTCGTTTTCCCCATAGGTTACGCTCACCACCTGAAGAAGCTACTGCCTCATGCCGAAGGGCCGGTTGAGTTCGATAAGGCTGCGCATTTTCTTCAGGACGACCGAGGCCCGGATCTTGCCCGCGCCATAACCGATTTTTTGAAACGGAAATTGGAGGTTTAACATGAAGTTTATCACACCGGATAAAGAAGAGCTGCGTTACCTCCGCCCGGATCCCCTGCTGTGGGAACAGGAGCTTGATGTAAAGCCTGAGGTTGCTGAAGCCGTTGAGCGCGCGCTTGGCATCCGTGCCGGACGGGTTTACTGGCGCTCAAAACATGATCACCTCTATGCCCTTGAACTGGCCGACCTTGGCCGCAACCATCCTTCCATGGCCATGCTTTATGGTCATTGGGACCGGTATGAGCCGCGTCCGCCTGAACATGAAATCAATTCCGATATTCTGGATTTTCTGCTATGGGCGGCCGAGATTTCAGAAGGACTCGACCCGAAGATCGTCAACAGGCTGGCCAGAAGTAAACAACTTCCACAGCTATTTTCCTGGCCTGAAGGATCTGTTTTGCGCACACCTGAAGAGCGATTCGCCAATCTGCCTGATTATACTTACGAACCGCGGTATGTGGAAATCGAGGGCTTACGTATGGCATATGTCGAACACGGCTCCGGGGATCCCATCCTGATGCTGCATGGAGAACCGACCTGGGGTTTCCTTTACAGGCATATGATCCCGCCTTTGGCTTCATCAGGGCGCGTTATCGTTCCGGATTTGATAGGCTTCGGCCGGTCCGATAAACCTATCGCTGTGAACGCTTACACGTACAAGTCACATGTGCGGTGGATGCGCGCCTTTATCGAAGCGCTTGATCTAGAACGCATCACCCTTGTCTGCCAGGACTGGGGCGGTTTGATCGGGATCAGAACCCTGGCCCAGGAACCGCAGCGCTTTGCCCGCCTGGTAGCAATGAATACGGGCATTCCAAACGGAACGGGATTCACCAAAGCTTTTATGGCCTGGCGCCGTTTTTCTCAAAAAGCGCGTGAATTCGATATGCCGAGGTTTATGCGCCAAGCGATACAACGAACTTTAACCGACGAGGAAGCCGAGGCTTACGGCGCGCCTTTTCCGTCAAAAAAGTACCAAACCTGCGCCCTGCTCTTTCCCCGTCTCGTGCCTATTAGGCCGGATCATCCCGGCGCTTATGATAATCGCGCGGCGATTGAAAAGTTGAAGACCCTGGACCTGCCTGTCCTTCTGCCGTCAGCAGAAGGTGATCCGGTTACCCGGGCCTTTGAGTCAGTATTGCGAGGTATCTTTAAAAATGCCGCCCCTCCGCTGGCCGTCAAGAAGGCCGGTCACTTTATCCAGGAGGACGCCGGAGAAGAAGTCGCTGAACGCATCCGAAAATGGATGGCTGAAACAGGTTAAAGCGTTTGTCATAAATAAGTTCCGATTGGCTTTGAGGCAGACGAAAAATAATTCTGGCAATTACTATAGAGATTAAAAAAATTCCAAAAAAAAGAGGGCCGAGAGGACCCTCTTTTTAATGGTTATTAATATTAGGCCGAATGATGCAGGCCTTCCAGAACGGTTGTCGCGCCTTGGCCAGCGCCGATGCACTGAGTGGCCAGCGCGTAGCGCTTACCGCTGCGCCTGAGCTCATGGGCCACAGTCATAACAATACGGCAGCCGGTAGCGCCGATCGGATGACCAATGCCGATGGACCCGCCATTTACGTTACACTTTTCTTCCGGGATGCCAAGCTCTCTGAGGGAAGGAATAACCTGGGCCGCGAAAGCCTCATTAAATTCGACCAGATCTATCTGGTCGGCGGTGAGGCCCGCGTGTTTTAACGCCTTTTTCGTGGCCGGGACAGGACCCATTCCCATAATCTGCTGTTTAACGCCGGCATTGCCCCATCCAATGATGCGGGCCAGAGGATCCAATCCTAATTTAAGAGCCTTCTCCTCACTCATAACTAAGATGACCGATACACCTGTATTGGTCGGGCAGGAGTTCCCGGCGGTGATCTTAAGATCGTTACCGCCATAGCTAACGATACCCTTTACAGGATTCAGTTTTGCCAGACCTTCCATGCTCGTGCCTGGACGGATACTTTCATCACGATCAAAAATAATCTTAGGACCTTTCTCTTCCTCTACCCATACTCCGTTTTCATCAAAGACCGGGTCCTCGACCTCCAGAGCTATAACCTCATCCTTATAGAGACCCTGCTCGTTCGCTTCATGAAGCCGATGCTGGCTTTTCATGGCGAACGCATCCAGTTCCTCCCGGCTCAAGTCATACATCTCAACGACATTCTGAGCGGTCTGAACCATGGACGCGTAGGGCGGTGAATCGAGCACAAAATCCGGTATGGGAGTGGAAAAATATTCAAAATGATCATGCGCCAAGTCCCGCTGTTCTTTACTGTTCTTATAAGCCGGGTTAGGCAGCGAGTTCAATCGAGTTCTTTTTGGTCCGGCACCTCGCCCCCCGCCCATAACCCGAGTCATACGTTCCGCGCCAATAGCTATAGCGCAGTCGTATTCACCTAACATGATCGCCATGGAAACACGATGCAGGGTTTCCATGCTTGAGGCGCAATGACGGTTGGATAAAAAGTTTGGGACTTCATGGGGCAAGCCAGCTAAACGGGAAATATTATTGAGCATAGTAATCTCAGGGCTGTCTCCGCCGGTTCCGATGCCGAAATCCTCAACCATATTAGGCTTGACTTGAGGGTTTCGTTCAAACAGCGTGCGGATGAGTATCGCCCCTATATCATCCAAACGCGTTGCTTCCAGTTTACCTCTTCCGCCGCGTGCAAATGGAGAACGGACACCATCAACAATAACTGCGTTCCTGAATTTCATTAATTAGCTCCTTTTGTTTTATTGGATTTTTCTAGGAAAACCCTTTGTAAAAGCTCTTCTAAGGTTGGAATAAAAACGTAAAAGATAGGCGTAAAAGAGTCAAGTGAAATTATAACATACTGAAATTACCGCTTATTAAAAAGTAAAAAAGGGGAAGAAGGGGGAGGCTTTTTTAATAACTCCCCCCTGATAAGAATTATTTCAACATTTCGCGTGAAAAACCCAAAATGTTCCTGGCAATGATCAGCATCTGGATCTGACCTGTACCCTCAAAGATGTCAGTGATCTTACAATCCCGCATAAATTTCTCTAACAGCCATTCACGTGAATAACCGAGCGGTCCTAAAAGGGCGACACATTTCTGGCATACCAGTGTGGCAGCCCGGCCAGCCTTAGCCTTGCCAAAGGAGGCTTCCAGACTGTTTCTCTGCCCGGTTTCAAGCATGGACGCCGCCCGCCAGGTCAAAAGGCGAGCCGCTTCGAGGTTGACTTCCATATCCATTATATCTCTCTGAGTGGCGGTCAGTGAATGCTGACCACGATCATAAGGGAATTGAAAGCCCTCTTCTTCCAGTTTTTCCTTGGTAAAATCAAGCGCAGCCTGGGCGACACCGATAGCCTGAGCGGCCACGGCGGGTCGAGTCACGTCGAACGTCTTCATCACGCCCTTGAACCCGGAAGCGGTGGTCTTTTTGGGTTTTATCTCAGGACTGCCTAAAATATTCTCATAAGGAATTCGGCAGTCTTCAAAAACAATAGACGCAGTATCTGAAGCTCGAATTCCAAGCTTGTTTTCAAGCTTGCTTAAAGTCATACCGGGAGTACCCTTTTCAACCACGAAACTCTTGATCGCGGCCCGGCCCATACTCTTATCAAGAGTGGCCCAGATGACCACCAGCTGGCTGCGGGCGCCGCCGGTGATAAAAATCTTCTCACCGTTTATGATCCACTCGTTTGTATCGGGGTCAAGCTTGGCTGTGGTCGTGATGGCGGCGGTGTCTGAACCAGCACCCGGTTCGGTGATGGCCATGGAGGCATATTTACTTCCAAAACGCTTCTTCTGTTCATCGGTGGCTACCGCTCCAATAGCCGCGTTTCCAAGGCCGCTTGTGGAAGCCCCCAAGGAAAGACCAGGGTCACCCCAGGCTCGCTCCTCAGCTATGATTATCCCACCGACAGCCGCACCTTTGGCCGCTTCCTCGCCAGGCTTCGGAGCCATAGCGGCCATAATTTTGAGACTAGCTTTGTTAATCTCATCAGCTTCCTTTATGTCATCATGTTCATGCTCATATTCATCATAATAACCGGAGAGCTTTCTTATGAGATTAACGTTAACTTCGCGTGCCGCCTTTAGGCCTCTTTTGACCTGCGGCGAAATTTCAAAATCTATCATTATATTCCTTCCTCCTTGAATAACGTTTTAATAATCAGTGACTAAGACGATTGACCATTATTTTGGCGTCCAAAGATTGGTGTCATCCAACCGCCA
>JAFDLS010000274.1 GCA_019306365.1 Deltaproteobacteria bacterium | reverse complement strand
ATTTACGATAACAAAAGCACTATTCGGATCAGGATCTGTCGGCGCCAGTGAAAGGAAAAATCGGGGTCCGCCATTTCCCACATAGGCAATTTCCCCGGTGATTTCCGGGTTCTCCTTTTTATCCTGCAGCCAGGCGCAAAATTCCCGAACGTTTCTATCGGTCTCCTCGATATGGGTTCCGGCAGGAAAATCGAGATTAACCGTATACTGATTTCTGTCTCCATTGGGAAATAGGATTCGTGGTATTTTTGTAAACCCGAATACCGCTAATACAAATGCAACACCCACGAAACCGAGCACAAGCAATCGATTGCGCAGACCGAATACCAGAATTTTTCGGTAAATCTGATAGAATTTACCCTGGTAAGGATCAATCTTTTCTTTTTTGTCAGTGCCGCCGACAGGCTTGGTCTTCATAAACCAGTAACATAAGCTGGTGGAGGAAAACATGGAAAAGAACCATGAGCCCATGAGCAAAATAATCATAACCTGACCCAGGGATTTGGTATAATCTCCGGTACTTCCGATTTGAAGGATAATAGGTCCAAAGGCAAAAACGGTTGTGAGCGTACTGGTCAAAAGGGGGACGGAAAGAGACCTGCCTGATTTTATGACCGCGTCTTTGCGATCCATTCCGCTTTCCAGATTCACCTTGATATCATCGGACACCACAATAGCGTTATCTACAAACATGCCCAGGGCAATAATCATGGTCGCCAGTGAAATGCGCTGCATTTCTACATTTAGCACACTCATCATTACCACCCCGAAAAGCATGACAAGGGGAATGAATGATCCCACAATCAAGCCGATTCTAAACCCCAGCATAATCATCACCACCACAAGGACAATCCCCACACTCTGTACCACATTGCTCACCATTCCGTTGACGGCTTTGGTGATGAGTTCGGGCTGAAAGGTGGCAAAATCAAGCTTGTATCCCCAGGCAAGGGACTGTTCAATCTCCTTGACTTTTTTCTTCAATCGTTCGCCGAATTCTACCGCATCCACGCCCTTAAACAGAAATACGCTCAGAACAATGGCTTGATGGCCATTGTAATACGCAGGATTCTGGATGGGTTCCACATATGCTTTCCTGATGGTTGCAATATCGCGCAGCGGGATTGCGGCCTGGGTGCCGGCAACGGGTATCAGTACATCACCGATCTCCTCAATGGATCTGAAACTGCCCAATGTCTCCAAGACGCTTTCCACACCGTCAATATTTATCCTGCCGGCGGGACGGATGATGTTTTGCTGCTTTAAGCTGTTTCCGATGACTCCGGGCTCGATTCCGAGTTGCGCCATTTTGGCATTTGAAAAGTCGATATAAATGCGCTCTTCCTGAACACCGGTTAGATCAATTTTCTGGATCCCCTCCATCAGGTTGAGACGTTCCCGGATGTCACGGGCAGTTTCACGCATTTCCGCCATGGAAAAACCATCGCTCCAGAGCGCAATGGTTGCCATGGATGTGTCACCGAAGGTATCGTTTACCATGGGCCCGATGGTGCCTTCAGGCAGGCTGGGTTCCAAATCGCTCATTCGATTGCGCAACAGTTTCCAGACCTGGGGAAGATCTTCTGAAGGCACTTCGTCTTTAATGGTCACATGGAGAATACATTCACCGACTTTAGAGGCGGAATCTTTGATATCATCCACTTCACCCATGGATCTTATTTTCTCTTCTATGGGACGGGTAATCAGCCGCTCAACCTTCTCCACAGGCATGCCGGGGTTTTTTGCCACGACCAATGCTTCGCGAATCGTTATGTACGGGTCTTCCAGTTTTGGAATTTTGGTAAACAGAATAATGCCGCCAAAGAATATCCCCAGCATTATTACGATAACGGTTCGCGAATTATTGAGTGCAAAATCGGTTATACTTTTCATTTTCTACTCCGAGTTCAAAAAATCTGACACAATTTTTAAGAATCCCGACCCTATAGACCCTAACGTTGCAAAAGTCGGAGGGCTTCAGAGCCAAGGCGCCAAGGGTGAAGCCGTAGTAAATCTACTGCGAACCCTTTGCAACTCCGGATCTGGGGTCCTCCGGCTTTCCCGAAGGGTAAACAACATGGCCTAAAATTAACCCCATCCTTTGAATTCACTATGGGTTGGAAATCCAAATGGGAAGTAATTATATAATTTATATTATAATATCATAGTGTTATTCCCTTTTCGCCAGGTTGTTTATGCAACGTTAGGGTAAACAGTTACTGTTCCATGAGCTTCACCTTCATCCCATCCGCCAAGAAACTTACGCCGGCAACGGCAATAATGTCTCCGGCAGAGAGACCTTCGGATACGATCACCCTATTCTGCTCTGCGCCGAGGGTACGAACCGACGTTTTCCGAACGGTTGATGTCTCCGGGTTATACACAAAAGCATATCCTTGTCTTGCCTCCTTGGCGGGAAGAATCGCCTGAACCGGAACCAGGTAACCGGTCATTTGGCTGTCATCTTTCAGTACCAGAGATGCTTCAGCGGTCATACCCGGATTTATATTGGCCGGCGGTTCGATCAGCCCCACCTTGACCGGGAAAGCGTTGGCTTTTACAGCGGCAGAACCGATATCGGAAATATGACCTTTTACAGAGTGCCCGGGCAGCGTGGGAAATCTGATAGTTGTCGGAGTACCGATATGTACTCGATGGATTATGGTCTCCGGAACCGCCAGATGCACCTCTAATGCCCCTTTGGCATCAATGGCGAATACTTTCTGCCCAACCTTTATTTCCTCGTGCGGATCAACGGAACGCCAGGCGATATGGCCATCGTACGGCGATGTCAGCATGGTCTTACGGAGATTTCGTTTGGCGAGATTCAGCTTTGCAATCTGATAATTCACCTGGCTCCGGGCAGCATTGTAATTATACTTTGCTCTGTCCAGCTTGCTTTTGGCACCCGCGCCCTGTTGATAAACCCTCTCCTGGCGATCGTACTCCTCCTTTGTATTCACAACCTTGGCCTCAGCCGTTACAAGTTCAGCCCGGGCAGCATCCACGTCCAACCGGTAGGGTTCTTTATCAAGAACGGCCAATAGTTGTCCTTTCCGGACGCGATCTCCAATATCGACGTT
>JAFDLS010000048.1 GCA_019306365.1 Deltaproteobacteria bacterium | reverse complement strand
TCCCGCTCATCCTTTTCAAAAAGATATGTTAGGCAGATGCGTTGGAGATCGGGTCCTGGATCTCAAAGACCTTGTCGCCCTGGAAGTGAAAAACGGCAGCGCCTCCAAAGAGGAAAATCAAAAGGCCGCTAAAGCCGCCGCCCGTATGGGGATTAACGGGATAGGGGGATCGGATGCCCACGGCCTGACGGTTTTGGGCCGCGCCTACACCCTGTTTTCCGCTCCCATAAAGACACCGCTTGCTGGAATGACGACTATTATGGAACGGATCATAAGGCCCGTCAGACACAAGCGGTTCGTGCCTGAAGTGGGAAAAAGGGAATAGAACACCTTGTCGCGGCAGGTAATTATAGTAATTGCCAGAATTACGTTCCGTTTGATTACTAAAGCAGCTCAAGGTTCTGCCAGCGGCTGTTTATTTTTCGGAGGCCTTCCATTCTTCCACCGGCCCGACCGTAACCACGGCCGCTTTTTTCATGTCCAGGTATCGTCTGGCCGTTTGAAGGACTGATTCAACTGTCACGGAACTTATACCTTCTATATTTGGCCCGGTTGAGTTCCTCGGGGCTTATATCATTGAGATCAGAGATTACCTTGGTCAAGCCAGCCTTTACCTGATCGTACTTGGATGGGGCGAACGCGATATAAAATCCGAAAGTTCCCGTCCCAAGACCGGGGCGGAACAATGAGCTGACCGTATAGGCCAGGCTCTGCTTATCCCGCAGGTCGATAAACAAGCGGCCTCCCTGACCGGAAAGAAGCCGATCTAAAACCTCCAAAGAATAACGCTCCTCGCTCTCGAGACCTGGTGTCAGAAAGCCGAGGAACAGATGCGCCTGGGCCCGCTGAATCTCTTCTCGGGCTGTTTTGAGCTCTTTAAGAGCTGTGGGCGCTTTGATTACCGGCGGGATGAACTTATGGTTTTCCTTCCAATTGCCTAATAGTTCCTCGAACCGGGCCTTGATATGATTTGGTTCAACGTCTCCGACTACGGTCACGATCATGTTGGCAGGAACGGCCCACTTCTCATAGTAATCCCTTATTGTGTCTGCTGAAATGAGGTTGACCGACTCGGGAGTGCCAAGGAGGTTCGCGGCATAGGGGTGTTCACCGTATATGGTTTTACCGAAAAGGTTAAAGGTTCTGTAAGTGAGTTGATCCGCTTGGCGTTTGATGGCCGCCAGGATGTTAGGCCTGGCCTTTTTGACTTCAGAAGGGTCCATGGCAGGCTGTACAAGCACCTCGACCAAAAGGTCCAAGCCCGGGTCTAAAAACTGGCTGAGAAACTCCGCCTCCAGGCCAAAGGAATTTCGGCCTGAAAAAGCGGAAATCTCGCCTGCCATGTCTTCTATGGCCGTGGCCAGTTCCTCTGCGGAGAGATTTTTTGTTCCTTTGTCCCAGACTTCAGCCAGAAAATTGTTGAGTCCGTAGTACCTGGGTTCCTCAAAACGCAAACCGCCCAAAAAGGCGATCCGGATAGCAACCAGAGGCAGAGAATGATCAGCCTTGACCAAAAGGGTGGCTCCGTTTCGGAGCGTGTATTTTGTTACTTCGTTTCGATTGTTCGAGGGGCCTGCCTCGGTGACAATACTGATTATTTTGGATTCCTCGACATCCTCAGGGGCGTTCTTGGGGATTATCAACCCCACGCTCAAGTTTTCAGGCCGCAGGTATTTTTGCGCCACGTTTCTCAAGTCGGCCAGCGTAACTTTCTCAATGTCGGCCAGGTAACGATCTTTACCCTTATAGTCACCCAGCAGAGCCTGGAAACTGGCAGCCGTTCTTGCCTCACCACTCATGGTTCCTCGCTCATCAATGAAGTCGGCTTTGATTTTTAGCTTGGCCCGCGACAGTTCTTCGGGCTGGACCTCAGCCTTTGACAGGGAAAAAATCACATCTATAATCGCCTTCAAACTTGGTAAAGCCTTGTCAGGAGAGAGCGAGGCGTCAATAAAAAACAATCCGGGGTCCTTGGGGGTATATACCGACGCATAGACCTCATGGATTAGCTCCTTGTTTCTTTTGACTTCCTGATAAAGCCGGGCGGTGCGCCCCTGACCAAGAATCACCGCTAAAAGGTCAAGAGCCTTGACCTCATCATTCTTTATTGCTGGAATATGAAAGGCTATATCCAATTGGGCCTCTTTGACATCCTCACGCAAAACCACCGCCCTGGTCTCCCTTTGAAATGGTTCTGCCGGGGGATTATCAACGTCTATCTCCACAGCCCGCTTAGACCCAAAATTTTCTTCCACCCTGTCCTTGATCTCGTCAATCTTAAAATCACCGGCAATCACCAGGATCATGTTCTCAGGCTGATACCAGCGTTTGTGAAAATCTATGGCAATCTCCCGGGTAATGGATCGAACCGTGTCAGCATAGCCAATAATGGGACGGCCGTAAGGGTGTACCCTGTAGGCTTCCGCGAAAACAGCGTTGGTTAATCTTCTGGCGGGGATATCCTGGCTGCGATTGATCTCTTCAACCACAACCTCCTTCTCCCGTGCAAATTCAACCGGATCCAGCGCCGGGTTATAAATCATGTCGGCCAGAATGGTCATGGCCCGTTCGGTAAAACGGCTGGCAATGTCTATATAATAAACCGTTTGGTCAAAAGAGGTGTAAGCGTTGATATGGCCTCCAGCGCCTTCGACCTCCTGAGCGATAATTCCCGGTCCTCTGGTGGTCGTGCCTTTAAAAAGCATATGCTCCATTAGATGGGCTAAGCCGATTTCATTCGGTTTTTCCAGGGCGCTGCCGACTTTTACCCACACCAGCATGGATGTGACCGGCGCACGGTGATTTTCAATTAAAATAACTTCTAATCCGTTTTTTAATTCATACTTCACTGATTCAACCCCCTGGGACGAGATAGGGAAGAGAAATATTAAGACAAACACCAACGCGGCCAAGGTCTTTTTCGATGAGATGTGCATAATTTATCTCCAGGCATTCCCTTCTCTTGCATAGACTTAAATATAAGACCTGGCTCTAAAAAAGGCAAGCAGTTGGATTAAGTTCCCCGGTAGATTGATCCTGAATCGGGCGAATCAGACAGAATTTTTCTGAAAGTAAATAAAAACGAGCAGCCTCATTTCACATTAACTAACTAAATTTGATGGATAATTATTAAAAGAGGCGGAAGATAAAATTTTCCGGGAAAATTTTTTGGAATTTTCTATGAAAATTTCTTGACAACTCCCACCGGCTAGGTATATTTTAAATTCATACACTATATATTGTAGTTAACTTAAATAATGACACTATATAGAGATAATTCTTAAAACTAAGGGGCTTCCCCCTTGTAAAGTAGAGGTATTTCAATGACCAGTCTTCAGGAAACAAAACTTGGGCCTGTGGGATTTCAATTAGATGACGCCACTGATATCGCTGTTTTCGTACGGTCATCCGATGATGATCTGAAGGGATGGAATCGTCAGCGGATTGTAGACGCACTTCTCAGGGAAACCATGATCGACAAGGATACAGCCGATTTGGTAGGTCAGGAAGTGGAGACATTCATCCGCAAAACCAAGATAAAATTTGTTTCTGCGCCCCTGATCAGGGAACTGGTCAACGCCAAGCTCATTGAACTGGGTCTGGAGAAAGAAAGACGGATGCATACCCGGCTGGGCATGCCCGTTCATGACGTCAAACAGCTCATTATGCAGCAGAACAAGGAAAACGCCAACATCCCGCATGGTCCTGAGGCGACCAACCTGACCCTGGCCGAGAATATCAAGAAGGAGTTCGCCTTCCTTAATGTTTTTAATCAGGAGGTGGGCGACGCTCATATGGCCGGTGATATCCACCTGCACGATCTGGGTTTTATAGACCGTCCGTACTGTTCCGGCCAGTCACTGGAATACATAAAGAAATTCGGCCTCTCTTTACCTAATGCCCTCTCCCTGGCCAAACCGGCTCGGCATGCCGAAGTTTTATTGGCTCATATGGTCAAGTTCGCGGCGGCTTTGCAGTCGAATTTTGCTGGAGCCATAGGGTGGGACGCGGTCAATCTCTTTTTCGCCCCTTATCTGGTTGAACTTGATGACCGCCAAGTCAAGCAACTGGCGCAGATGCTTGTTTTTGAGTTTTCCCAGCAGGCGGTGGCGCGAGGCGGCCAGGCCATATTCTCGGACATCAACCTTTATTGGGAAGTCCCGGATCACTTTGTTGATGTTAATGCGATTGGTCCGGGTGGGGAGTATGTTGAGAACGAAGATCCGGCTACCAGAGAAGAAAAGCCGTACCTGACCTACGGTGATTTTGAAAAACAGGCTCAACGCTTTATATGGGCGATTTTTCAAACTTATTTGGAGGGAGATGGCGCTGGGCGTCCTTTCTTTTTTCCCAAGCCGCTGGTTCATATCACGGAGAAATTTTTCAAGACGCCGGGCCATGAAGAATTCCTGAAATTAATTTGTCAGGTGGCGTCTGAGAAAGGCAATACTTACTTTGTTTTTGATCGAGGCAACACCGCAAAAATTTCCGAGTGCTGCCGGCTTTCCTTCAAATTGGATGAGAGTGATCTCGAAGACGCCAAGACTCCCTGGCGCATGCGGTATTCAGCCATACAAAATGTGACTATCAACCTGCCTCGGTTGGCTTACAGGGCTGCTGGAGACGACACGAAGCTCATGGCCCTTCTCCGCGAGCAGATTGAGCTGGCCGTGGAGGCGCATCTCAGTAAAAGGGCCTTTATCGAGCAGCTTCTTGCAGCTGGCGCAAATGGGCCCCTCTCGCTTCTTTGTATGGATCATGACGGTCAGGGATACCTTAGAATGCAGCGGGGCAGCTACCTTATTGGCATGGTCGGTCTCAACGAGATGATTCAGTATCACATCGGCGCGCAGCTTCATGAATCGGACGAGGCCATACGTTTCGGTTTAAAAATCATTGCCAATATGAAAATCGTCGCGGATAAGTATAGGCAGCAACATGGAATGCACTTTGTTTTGGAGCAAACTCCGGCTGAAAGTACGGCCTACCGGTTCGCCAAGCTGGATCTGGAACAGTTTTCAGAACAAGCAAAAGATGTCATCAAAGGCGATCTCGAAACAAACGAGATCTATTACACGAACTCAACCTTGTTCAATATCGGGGCTGAAATGAATCCTGTCGAAAGGATCAAACTGGAAGGACTCTTTCATCCCCTTATTGAGGCCGGCGCAATCACACATATCTGGTTGGGAGAGGCTCAGCCTTCCGCTGAATCGCTGGCTAACTTCGTCACCAAAACTTTTCGTTGGACAAAGAACGATCAGGTGGCCTTTTCGCCGGAATTTACCAGCTGCCGGAAGTGTTACCGCACGGCCCGCGGGCTTCTTGATGAATGTCCTTACTGTGGTTCGACCGACCTGGAGGGCATTACTCGCATAACCGGTTATTTTACCAAGCTTTCGTCCTGGAATAAGGGCAAGCTAGGGGAACTCAAGGATCGTTACAGAAATCAGGCTGTTTTTGCAAAACCAGCGTCCACCAACCCGGCTGAAACCGCTACCGGGTGATTCAGACACTGCATGGGAGGAGGTAGATCGTGACCCTGTTTACAAAAGAAAATTGCGGTAAGTGCGATAAGATCAAGAAAGCTTTTGATCTCGAAAAACTGGGTATCAATATCGAGGTCATTAAACCGAACGATCCCGATGTCTTGGCCCATTTGGCTTGGCACGAACTGGTGGACCTGGTGGAAAAAGGCGCTTTGCCCATTTTAGTCCTTGACGACAGCACGCATATTAATTACGAACTGCCTGTTCGCCGCTACCTTGAACGTCATATAGCCTCTATGAATCAATAATTCTAGAAGGGATTGATCAGTGACCAGTCAATTCGATATAGATATAAAGGGGTTTCTGGAGTCCTCCTTTTTGGATTGGCCTGGTCAGATAGCCACGGTTATCTTTTTGGCAGGCTGTAATTTTCGCTGCCCCTTTTGCCACAATCACGGCCTGGTTCTCAACCCGAATGAGTATCCCGTCCTGAATTGGGATGACATCAAGGCCAGATTAAAAAAGTTCACCGGCTGGATTGATGGTGTGGTTGTTTCAGGTGGTGAACCGACAATTAGCAAAGGGTTGCCAGACCTTATTCGCGACATCAAGAATTGTGGGTTCAAGGTCAAGCTGGACACCAACGGCAGCCGGCCCTCAGTGCTGGCCGATCTCATGGAAAATGGCCTGCTTGACCATGTGGCCATGGATATCAAGGCTCCGTTGAATGAGGTTGCTTATGCTCGAGCAGCGGGGCAACCGGGATTTCTGGATAAGGTCAAGGAAAGTCTGGCCTTACTGCAGTCTTCAGGACTTCCTTTTACCCTTAGAACCACAGTCGTTCCCGGGATACATACGGAAAAAGATATTTTACTCATGGCCAGGCAGCTGGGAGGTGTCCCAAACTGGCAATTACAATACTTCAACCCTGAAAACGCCTTGGACTGTTCTTTACGTAAGCTGGAGCCTATGAATCGTGACCTTTTTAATCTCCTTGATGAAAAGGCCCACCAGATAATGGAGCAGTCAGCGTGAAATATTATTCTAGAAAATTCCTCTCGCCCGAAGGAAACGGTCGGCGTCAATCCACCTGCCACTACTGGCCCTGATCCAATTATCCGAGATTGCAGCAAAAAGATGACTTTCCCTTGACGCCGGCCGTCAAGGGCCTTATATTAGAGTGAACAAAGAAACCCGATCGGCGAGGGGACAAAGGAGCATTCATGATACAGGTTAGTGAAAAAGCAAATGAAAAGGTGTTGGAATATGTTAAAGCAAACAATTCCATTTCAACGATTCGCGTTTATCTAAACGAAGGCGGATGAGGCGGGCCCTCTCTGGCTTTGGCTCTGGATGAGCCGCAAGAAACGGACGAAAAGTTAGATTATGATGGTGTAACTTACATGATAGACAAGGCTCTTCTTGATCAAGTTAAGAAAGTCAATATAGACTTTATTGATCAAGGGATGAGGTCCGGATTTTCCATAACCCCGGCAAACCCTCTGGATAGTGGGCCTTCCGCCTGTGGTACAAGCTGTTCCTGTTAAAGTGGTTAAAAGATAATTTAAAAAACTCGGACGCTTATCCGGGTTTTTTTATTTTAATTTTAATGGTGAGTTTGGGGAAATATGACCAGCGGCTGTTCTGAACATCGAGATGTGCAGATATTATTAGCCCTGCGGCGGCGCCTGGCTCAAGAGGACTTAAACGAACAGGAGAAAGAGGCGCTGGAAGTTGAAATCTCCCGGCTTGAAGAGGAGTTGGGAATTTCATAGATGCAAGGTTAGTGATTTAGGGTGATTGTCAAAATTCCGTTCCGATTGAAGAGAAAGTTCATTTATCGGCAGAGGCTAATAACGAAGAACTTTATGACAATCACCAAAACATCTGGGTGATTGCCATTTGTGATATCGTGGCAGCCGCTGTTAGAGCCTTGATTTACCTTAGTAGTCAAACGGAACGTAATTCTGGCAATTACTATAAGTGTGAATAAGGCCTCGCGGAAAGAGGGGACGGCCGGATAAACACGCTCAAAATGGAATTTGCTAGATAAAGAATGAAAATTTTTTATCTAGCAATAAGTTATATTTACTAAAGCTCACGTGTTTTAAATAAATTTACTAAGGTGATTGTTAAAAATGTTTTCTTTTTGATGTGAAATCAAAAAGAAATGAACACCTTGCAAAACAGGTTATTAATCCAACCGGTAACCACCAAAACTATGGCTTACCTCATGTAAGCCATAGTAATTACTTTAGATTTATTGATTAACGCGAATTGCCGGGCTGGTTAAGGCCAGACGGTGCAAGATTTGTGCGGCCTGCGTGATGTTAAACTACTTCCCTGTCTAAAGTTTTACAGCTGGAGTCTCTAACTCGGCCTCGTCTTCATCAGGCAAGGGTTTAGGCAGCAAAACCGTTAATACCGGACCGGAAATAATATAGACCAGTCCGATCACATACAGCGTCACCTGCGGCTGGACGGAAATCATGGCCAGCATAAGGATGGTTACGACCAGGCTATTAAACGGCTTTTTCTTGACCAGTTCGCCCTTAAGGCTGATATATTTTAAATTGCTGACCATCAGAAACGACAGGATGATGACCGTAATCAGCACGGCCCACTGTTTTATTGATCCTTCGAGATTAAGGTAATCGAACAGAAAGACGGTGGCTGCTATCATACCTGCTCCGGCTGGAATAGAGAGGCCTTGAAAATATTTTGGATCCTGATCGGAAACATTAGCATTGAAACGAGCCAACCGCAAGGCGCCGCAGGCCAGAAAGAGAAAGCCGATCACCCAACCCAGCCGGCCAAAAGGCTGTAGGGCCCAAAGATAAACCAGCACGGCCGGGGCTACTCCAAAGGCGACCAGATCGGACAGGGAATCATATTCAATCCCGAAAAGGCTGGTGGTGCGTGTTATGCGAGCGATTCTACCGTCCAGACCATCGAACACGCCTGAAATGACGATGGCCACGGCGGCGTGAAAAAAATTACCGTTCACGGAAGAAATGATGGAGTAGAATCCAGCATAAAGACCGCAGGTGGTGAGCAGATTGGGAAGGAGCGAAATGCCTCTCCGCCGCTCTAAACGAGCTTTGGGCATAATTAACTTTTTCATGGTAAATACCCCAATATGGATTGCCCGGCCTGAACCTTTGTTTTTTGTTTCACCTTAAGTTTAGTAGCAAGCGGAAGATAAACATCAAGCCGAGAACCGAAACGTATCAGCCCGATACGTTGACCGCGAACGACCTTTTCGTCTGGAGAGATCCAACAAGCGATTCGCCGAGCCACAAGGCCGGCGATCTGAACAAAAGCGATTCTTGCCTCCCCAGAGGCGCGCAGAACAATAAAGTTGTGCTCGTTTTCCCGAGAGGCTTTATCCAGGTTAGCGGAAAAGAACTTGCCGGGGAAATACTTAATCTCCTCTATGGTACCGGAAAGAGGCGCTCGGTTGACATGCACGTTAAAGATCGACATGAAAATGCTGATCTTGAGCGCCTTTGTTCCCAGGGATTGATTTTCTTCAGTTTCCGAGATATCAATGATCGTCCCGTCCGCCGGGGAAAGTATCGCTGATTCATCAGGCGGCGGCGTTCGCTCAGGGTCGCGAAAAAACCAGGTTGAAAAAAGACCGAATGCCAAAGAGAGCAGGGCCAGCCATGTTAATCCGGCGAACATTAATCCGCCGCCCACAAGCAGGGGAGTCAGAATAAAAGCTAAACCCTCCCTGGCTACGGGCAGCCTGTTTTCAATCCTGGAATTGACCACCAGAAAGAAATTACCTTTTGTTGCTACTTGGCGTCCAGCCAGGGCATCATCTTACGCAGCTTTTCGCCAACTGAGTTAATAAGATGTTCCGCTTCCCGCCGCTGGGCTGCCTTGAAGACCGGTTGACCGCACTTGTTTTCCGTGATCCACTCCCGGGCGAACTCACCGGATTGGATTTCTTCCAGGATTTGTTTCATTTCCCAGCGTGTGTCTTCTGTAATGATCCTTTTCCCCCGGGTATAGTCGCCGTACTCAGCCGTGGTGCTGACTGAATACCGCATGTAATTAATGCCGCCTTGATAAAAAAGGTCAACAATGAGTTTTAGTTCATGCAGGCATTCGAAGTAGGCGATCTCAGGCTGGTATCCAGCCTCAACCAGGGTGTCGAAACCCGCCTTTACGAGTTCACTCACGCCGCCGCAAAGAACTGCCTGTTCTCCGAAGAGGTCGGTTTCTGTTTCTTCTTTGAAAGTCGTGGCAATAACACCAGCCCTTGTGGCGCCAATACCCATGGCATAAGCCAGGGCGGTTTGAAGGGCCTTCCCGGAGGCGTCTTGAAAAATTGCCACCAGAGAGGGGACGCCGGCGCCCTTTTCATATTCCGCTCTAACCAGATGTCCGGGACCTTTAGGGGCGATCATGATCACGTCCACAAAGGGGGGCGGTACTATCTGATTAAAGTGGATATTGAAACCGTGCGAAAAAAGCAGGGTTTTACCTTCGTTCAGGTTTTCCTTAATATTATTTTCATATATGGCCGCTTGAGCGTCATCCGGGGCCAGAATTTGTATGACGTCGCCCTGCTGTGAAGCTTCTGTGGCTGTGACCGGTTCAAACCCATAGCTTTTGGCTAACTCATAATTCTCAGTACCTGGAAGCTCAGCCACAATGACCTCCACGCCGCTGTCACGCAGGTTCAGGGCCTGGGCATGACCCTGGCTGCCAAAACCGATTATGGCCACCTTTTTACCATCTAAAGTTTTCAGATCAGCGTCCTTCTCGTAGTAAATTTCCATATTAATCTCCTTGTTAGTCCTTTTAAGTTTATTTTCTGCTTCGGGCTATGGCTATCTTGCCTGTTTTGACGATTTCCTCAATTCCGAGAGGGGCCAGCAGATCAAGAACGGCCTTGATTTTACTTTCAGAACCGGTAACCTCAACCGTGTAAAAATGAGGTGAGGCGTCGACCACCTTACAGCGGAAGATATCAACGATACGAAGAACCTCGGCCCTGGACGCGGCCTCGGCCCGGACCTTGATAAGCAGCATTTCCCGTTCAACAAATTCCGTATTGGTCAGGTCCACAACCTTGATAACATTAATCAGCTTGCGAAGCTGCTTGATGATTTGCTCGACAATCAAGGGTGAGCCTGAGGTTACCAGGGTAATCCGGGAAATCGTGGGGTCCAGGGTTTCACCTACGGACAGACTTTCAATATTAAAACCCCGTCCTGAAAACAAACCGGTCACCCGCGAAAGAACACCAGGTTCATTGTCAACCAGAACTGATATTGTTCGATTTTCATTATTCATCATTTTTAAGCCAAAAGCATGTTTGTCATGGCTGCGCCAGCCGGAACCATGGGATAAACACATTCCTCACGCGCCACACGGAAGTCCATAACTACCGGACGTTTAATATTGAAGGCCTCTTCAAGCACCAATGTCACCTCGCCGGGTTTTTCAGCCCTAAGACCTACCGCGCCATAAGCCTCGGACAGCTTCACAAAATCCGGCGCGCTGGCCAGTGACGTGGCCACGTAGCGCTTATCGTAAAAAATTTCCTGAAATTGCCGAACCATGCCCAGGTATTGGTTGTTCAAAATGGCGACCTTTACAGGCAGTTTGTTCTCAACAGCCGTGGCCAGTTCCTGAATGTTCATCTGGATGCTGCCATCGCCGGCGATATCGATAACCAGTTTTTTCGGATGAGCTATCTGGGCTCCCAGAGCGGCGGGCAGGCCAAATCCCATGCAGCCCAATCCTCCAGACGTGATAAAAGTTCTGGGTTTAGTGAAATTGTAATACTGGGCGGCCCACATCTGGTTCTGGCCCACCTCGGTAGTGATGATAGCCTTACCTTTAGTCAGACGGTATATTTCTTCAACCACATACTGAGGCTTTATCGGGCCATCATCGGTTTGTTCGTATTCTAGGGAGTAGGTTTCGCGCCAGGTCTGAATCTGTTTGAGCCAGGACTGACGATCACCGGCCCCACCACCATCCATTTCCCGATCTTTAAACTCTTCCTTGGCCAAGTTAAGCGCCTTGGATAGAGCGTTACGGCAGTCGCCCACGATGGGCACATGGATGTCAACGTTCTTTTTAATGCTGGTCGGGTCTATGTCGATGTGAATCATTTTGGCGTCAGGACAAAACTCGTCGAGCTTGCCCGTAACCCTGTCGTCAAACCTCGCCCCAACGGCAATAAGGAGGTCGCAGGCTGCAACGGCCATGTTTGCTTGATAGGTCCCGTGCATGCCCAGCATACCCAGCCATAACTCATGAACACCAGGAAAACCTCCCAGGCCCATCAGGGTTGTGGTGACCGGAATTTGCATAAGCTCAGCCAGAGCGGTTAACTCCCGATGCGCCCCGGAGCTGATAACACCGCCGCCCGCGTAAATTACCGGCTTTTTGGACTTTGCCATGAGATCAAAGGCCTTGCGGATCTGTTTAGGGTGCGCCTCGTAGGTGGGCTTATAACTCCGCATGATCACCTTGCGGGGATATTTGAACTCCGTCTTTCCGCTTATAACGTCCTTTGGCAGGTCAACCAGAATCGGTCCCGGCCGACCGGTTGAGGCAAGATGAAAGGCCTCTTTGACTGTCTTGGCCAGACTGGAAATTTCTTTGACCAGATAGTTATGCTTGGTACAGGACCTGGTGATGCCAACGATATCCACTTCCTGGAAGGCGTCGTTGCCTATGACACCGGTTGGTACCTGGCCGGTGATAACAACCAGGGGGACGGAGTCCATAAAGGCGCTTGCAATTCCTGTTACCGTGTTGGTCGCACCTGGACCCGAAGTAACCAGGACCACACCGACCTTGCCTGAGGCGCGGGCATAGCTGTCCGCCGCGTGCACGGCCGCTTGTTCGTGCCGAACCAAAACGTGCCGGATCTTGGTTTTGGGCAGGTGGTCATAAATGTCCGTGATAACCCCTCCCGGATAACCAAAAATCACCTCAACACCCTCTCGATTCAGACACTCGAGAAGGATCTCTGCTCCACTAAGCTCCATTTTTTAGTTCAACTCTTTCGGTAGCGGGCCAGGATGGATTCGATACGGTCTCTGCCAGACAATTTTAGCTTTTGCAGACGCTTTTTTTCCATGGTTTCTTCGGTTGTTAAATATGGCCGTTTACTTAGTTCATCAACTCGCTCGCCCAGGGCTCGGTGTTGAGCCATCAGTTCTTTTAATTCTGGCTCCTCATCGAGCAGGCTGGCGATGAGTTCTTCATCTCTTTTTTCCATTCGCCCTCCTCGCCCAAGAGGTATAAAATTTTGTAAAATTAAATTACTGCTTTTTTAAGCCGGTGTCAATGATCTTAAAATAACTGGTTAAGGTTATTGCAAAAATATTGTCCGTTAGAGGCGGTATCATAAAGAATAAAATACCTTAGATGATAAGTTTGAACTCAAGTGCAATCACAAACACTGCATGAGACCTCTGCAAGACCAGTAATTTTGTTGAAATCGCGGAAGGCGAAAATTTAACCCGCAGGAATATTACCAATATTTCGAGGACTTAAATTTGAGCCTGTCATATGCCGCTGCAGCGTCAGCGAAGCGGGGTTCATGAGTTCGGCTAAAGGACGAAGTTTTCCAGAGGTCTCTGCATATAATTCTCATAAAATACACCGGCCTTCAACATAAAAGACCGTATGGCGGCTTAATAACCGGTCACCAAATCAAAAGGATGGTATTTATGAAAATCGCCATATATCTTCCGTTAATAAATTAGGTTTATCTCCAAATTAGTTGATAAAGTCCAGTATTAAGTGAACTGCCACCGAGCAAGCTCGGTGGCTTCTTAGCCGAACAAGTTCGGCTGATCGCAGTGTGCTGACTATGCTAGCACCCTACGATTATTTAGGGGACTCGCCGTCCCCTAAAAACCCCTGCTCTAAGGGGATGCCATTCATACCAGCAGGTTGGGAGGAATTAATAATAAAATCAAGGTCATAAAGCGTAAAGCTTGTGGATTCCATGATAACCGGCATTTCACACTTAAGGTTAAACAGGCTTTCGACACCTAAAACTCCAACTAATTTGGAGATGAACCAAAAAAATGAGCCGTATCGCCAGTACGTGGAAAATGTTTGTAAGGTAATTGAGGATCATGGCGGCCGCCATCTGGTTCGAACCGGCCGGGTAACACCGGTATCAGGCGATTGGAATCCGGAAAGAATCATCGTGATTGAATTTGAGACCGCCGAGCAATTGGATCAATGCTTCCAATCCCCGGAGTACCTTGAACTTGCGCCGTTCAGGGAACACTCGGCCATTTCAAAATCAATCATAGTGGAGGAGTACGACCCTGATAGTTAGAAGGGCGCCATGTTTGACGGTAAGTTCCTTTTGCATTTAAAACCTGGGCAGACACATGAACTAAGTCTTCAATCCGAACGTAATCCTGGAAATAACTCAATTACGCGACTTGCGAATTTGGGCGCTTTGGAGTACGATCTGGCGTTGAAGTGTTGACACGACCGCATCAAAATGACCGGCATAGTAAAAACATGGTGACCGCGTTCGCCGAACCGCCTTCATTTCCTAATATCCAGAGGTAAAAAGGTAAAAAAATGAACCAAGCAGGAAAAGCCCTGACCCGGATGTACACCGAACACCACTCAAACGGAGACCGTTTAGGGCAATCACGGTTAGAAGAAAAACGAGCCGTCCTTTTCACTTCCTGGATTGGTGCCGGGAAACGGGTCCTGGATCTTGGCTGCCGCGACGCCACTCTAACCAGGCATTACCTTAAAGACAACCAGGTCGTGGGCTGTGACATCGACGCCAGCGCCTTGAAGAAGGCCAGCGAGCGATACGGGCTTGAAACACACCACGCCGACTTAAACGCCGAGCTTCCTTTTTCTGATCAGGATTTCGACGTGGTGGTGCTGGCCGAAACTCTCGAGCATCTTCCATATCCGACCATTACACTCTCTGAAATCAAAAGGGTTTTAAGGCCTGAAGGCCTTTTTATCGGCAACGTGCCGCTGGAATACCATTTAACTAACAGGTTCAGGGTGCTGCGCGGCCGGCCTTTTACCTTCGATCCGACACACCTGCAGCACTTTTCCTACAAATCTCTCAGCGCCTTGCTCGGGCAATACTTCGTGATAGAAAAATCTTTACCACTGCACAGCGAGAGGATAGGCCGTCTTCAACTGGCTCACTTTTCCCTTAACCTCTTCGCGAAGAATGTGGCTTTTTACTGCCGCCGCACAAAATAAAATATCGTTATTGACACGTTGGTATAGATAGAGACCTCTGCAAAACCAGTAATTTTGTTGAAATCGCGGAAGGTGAAAATTTAA
>JAFDLS010000273.1 GCA_019306365.1 Deltaproteobacteria bacterium | reverse complement strand
TTGAAACCAACGGCATTAAAATGCATATTGCCGAGCAGGGGGAAGGGCCGCTGGTGATCATGTGCCACGGATTTCCAGAATTTTGGTATTCCTGGAGGCACCAGTTGCCAGCCCTGGCCAAAGCTGGATTCCACGCCGTTGCCCCTGATCAGCGCGGCTATGGCCAGACCGACAGGCCGGAACCGATAGAAGCATACAATATACTCCAGCTGGTGGGAGATATCGTCGGTCTTGTACATGCGCTTGGGGAAGAAAGGGCCGTTATTGTGGGACATGACTGGGGCGCTCCGGTCGCGTGGAACTGCGCTCTGCTCAGACCGGACATATTCCACAAATTAATTCTCCTCAGCGTGCCTTATTCTTTACGTTCCTGGACTCACATTAGACCCATAGAGGGTATGAAAAGAATGGCCGGAGATCATCAGTTCTATATCGTTTATTTCCAGGAACCCGGAAAAATCGAAAAAGAGATGGAGGAAAATGTTAGAGAGACCATGCTTAAAACTCTTTATTCGCTTTCCGGAGACCCGCCGCCTGAAAAGCGCTGGAAGTTTCTCTTTGGCAAGGATCAAAAATTTACGGACACGTCCTATATGCCGGATGTCCTGCCCGCCTGGTTGACTGAACACGATGTTGATGTCTTCACCGAAGAATTCTCACGTACCGGTTTCAGAGGAGGTGTCAACTGGTACAGAAACTTGGATAGAAACTGGGAACTGACACCTTTCCTCAGTGAGGCGAAGATTTATCAGCCGTCCTTGTTCATCGCCGGAGAACTGGACGGCGTCATCACTTTCAGCCGCACGGCGTTCGATAACCTGGAAAGCGCAGTCCCCAATCTAAAGCAAAAGATATTGATTCCAGGGGCCGGTCACTGGGTTCAGCAGGAAAGCCCTCAGCAAGTCAATGATCTGCTGATAGATTTTTTGAAGGACAAGGATTAGGGAGGCCAAATAGATGTCATTTATTCTACCGACTGAGGAGCAATTCAAGAAGATTATGTCCCTAGGGTATAAGGGGCCGATAGTGATGGTTAATTTACTTAAATTTAAGCCGGACGGAGGAGCTGAATCATACAAGAAATATTATGAGGGAACTAAAAAAATTACAGAAGGAAAATATATTACAAGAATTGTTTATCGTGGTAATGGCTTGATGCCGGTCATTGGTGATGAGGAGTGGGATGAAGTTGCCCTTTATGAATATCCTTCTATTGAAGCTTTTATTGAAATGAACAGAAACAAAGAATATCAGGCGCTGATCCGATATCGCACCGAGGCATTACTTGATTCGCGTTTATACTGTACCATTCCTAAAGAGATAGACACTTTTTAAATTTATAGAGAAAGCGTCTTTCAATACCGCTTATTGATTTCAAGAGTTGGCTGTGAAGGGTTGGGAACCAACGGACTGAAGTTGATAAGCGTAATTCAGATAAAATGAAAGGGAGGTAAGGCAATCGATGAGTACAGAAGTCTACAAACAGTTACTAGAAGTGATGAGAAAACGCGGTGGACGTTACGCGGGTATGGACATACCCGAATTTTATAAAATGGTTGAAGAGATGTTCACGCCTGAAGAGGCTGAAGTCAACAATGCCATGCCCAGAGGTCCTTTTACAGCCGAGGGTATGGCGAAGGAAATGGGCCGGGATGAAGCTGAAATTAAAGAGATACTTGAGTCAATGGCAAACAAAGGGCTCTGTCTGGCCTTGAACATCAATGAAACCCAATTTTATCAAAGTGCGCGGTTTATGCCCGGGATATTGGAATTCCAGTTCTTGCCCGGGAGGAGCACGGAGAGGGACAAAAAGATTGCCAAGCTCATCCATGCATATGAAAAGGCCTGTGACTCTTACGAGGGTTCCTCAGATATAACGTTCCCGGCGGTAAGGGTCATTACGGTAGACAGCGTCATTGAGCCCGGGAATAAAATCCATACCTATGATCAGGTGCAAACCTATATTGATAAATACGAGCCAATAGCCGTAGGCACCTGCTTCTGCCGTCACGCGGCTGCCTTACGCGATGAGGATATTCATGGGATGCCCAATGATGTTTGTATGCAGTTAGGCGCAGGGGCCCAATACGCTATCGAAAGGTTGGGTGCCAGGAAGGTGACCAAGAAAGAGGCCAGGGAGGTTCTCAACCGAGCGGAGGAAGCCGGTCTTATTCACATGAGTCAAAATATGACCGATGATATTGGTTTTATCTGCAACTGCGATCGTTGGCACTGCGCGGCGGTAACTCAAGCTCTCTCACAGTCTAAACCCGGTTTGATTTTCAACTCCGGTTTTGAACCAAGCTTTGACTCGGATACGTGCGCCGCCTGTGAAACCTGTATTGAGAGGTGTCCTGCTGAAGCTTTGACTATGGGAGAGGATGATGTGCCCGAAGTGGACCTTGACAGGTGTTTCGGATGCGCGGTATGCGCTACCGGCTGTCCATCAGAGGCTATTGTCATGGTGAATAAACCCGGCTTTTCTGAACCCCCCAAAGATGGGAAGGCCTTGAAGGAAGCTATAAAGTCCAGCTTAGCTTAACTTTACATAAGCCCACAGCGCTGTTATAAATTTTATTCATCCAATTACAGCCTTGTTTCCGGGATCGGGTTTGTTCAATCTGTAAGGATTAAAAGGTAGGCAGTAAATGTTTTTTAGCGTTTTCGCTTGAGTGAGGAGGCTTTATGACTGAAAGCAAAATTTATGAAAAATTTATTGAATGGTTAAAAACTGCCCCTGGGAGTTTCCCTGATTCCGGTGATATGACCGCCTTAATTAAGGCGCGTTACACGCCGGAAGACGCGGCCCTGTTGACAAACATCCCTTTTGGCCCCAGAACTATCGAGGAGTTGGCGGAAATAAAGCAGATGGCGGTTGAAGATTTAAAGCCGCGATTGGACGCGCTGGCGAAAAAAGGCGTAGTTTGGAAGATATTTACTTACGGAAAATATCGCTATAGATTTTCTCGTGTTTTACCGTTCAGTATATTGGGGAGGCGGCAGAAATTCAGAGCATTATGTAATGGCGCCTTTGCTTAACAAGACTTTCGAACCGTTTTTTGAGCAGTTCGCGCATGCTCATACCAGGGGGCTGCGGACACTGCCGATTGAAACCACCGTTGAAGACACCAGGGCAATTCTACCATTTGAGGACGTCCTAAAAGTGCTCGACGATCAAGATTATTTCTGCGTAGGCAATTGTTCTTGTAAGGCCAAGCACAATCTGGACCCCGATCATGAAAATTGTATTCACTACCCCTTTGAAGAAAATTGTATTCATTTCGGAGATTTCGCCCGTTACATGGTTGAG
>JAFDLS010000047.1 GCA_019306365.1 Deltaproteobacteria bacterium | reverse complement strand
CTCCAGGGCGTGATGATCTCAGAGTAAATGTGCTACCAATACCAGCCTTGAATATGCATGCCCTTATTGAGCAAAGGAGAGTTTTCTTTGATACAGAACCAGGTAAAATTGTAGATCTAAGATCATGCCAGTGTTGTGGATATCCAACCGTAAACGAATTAATTCCAGATCCATTGCATGATGATCCTGATATGGTTACTTATTGTGTTATTTGTGGATGGGAGGATGACGGATTTAGCAATCCAACACCTCCTGAGATGGAAGGAGTGTCCGAAATATATGGTAGTAACTTATTCTCTGATAAAAGATATTCCCTAGCGGAAGCCAGAAAAAATTTCGAATCTTATGGAACAATGTTCAATCCAGTAGATCAGGATAAATTTCTAATCGTCACTGAAAAAGAACTGAATGCATGCCGTACTGACCTTTTATCTCTCTTCGACCAACTATTCAGTGGTAACTATAAAGATAAAGAAACGATATTGGATAATATATTTTTCCATTTAAGTGTTTTGGATTCATATAATAAATCCAACAGTTGAATGATCAAAAGGTTATAATGGTCTAGACAAACCCGACCGCCTTATTAATTTCTTTTTCTGGCGTCAGTTACTTCAATTGCTTCCATTTTTTTTGTTCCCTATCTCAACAAACTCATTTGTGTCGTAATTTCAAACATGGGTAACCGCCGTTGAGTACGATGAAGATTAGCATATCCTCATCATAAAATATACCTTCGGAGTGTTACCCATGTTTTAAAACTACATATTCAACCCGGGGCGTCAAATTGACATCCAGCGGCTATTCGTTTATATTCTCTTTTTAATTGAATTCGAACAAATTGCGAATAGATTTTAGTTCATTATTATACTCCTGGAGGATAAATCAATGAAGTATCGCCGTTTTGGTAGGCTGGATTGGCAGGTTTCGGCGCTTGGATTTGGAGCCATGAGGCTGCCAGTGATCGATAAGGATCAGTCCAAGATCAATGAACCCGAGGCCATGAAGATGATTCAATACGCCTTTGATAATGGTGTCAATTACATAGACACCGCCTATCCTTATCATGGTGGAACCAGTGAAGGCTTGGTCGGGCGCGTGCTTAAAAATGGGTATCGGGACAAGGTCAAGCTGGCCACGAAAATGCCGTCCTGGGTTATCCAGACGGCTGACGACTTTGATAAATATCTCAATGAGCAGTTTTGCCGCCTTCAGGTGGATCACGTTGACTTTTATCTTTTGCATGGACTCAATAAGGAAAGATGGCCGAAACTCCGCGATCTGGAAGTGCTGAGTTGGGCGGAAAAGGCAATCAGCGACGACCGGATTGGACATTTGGGGTTTTCGTTTCATGACGAATACGAGGTCTTTGAAGAAATCGTGGACGCCTATGATAAGTGGGCCCTCTGCCAGATTCAATATAACTATATGGACACGGAGTATCAGGCAGGTACGAAAGGGCTCAAATACGCCGCTGAAAAGGGTTTGGCCGTGGTGATCATGGAACCGATACGCGGCGGCCAGCTGGCCAAGAAACCGCCGGAAGGTGTGGCCAAGTTGTGGGATTCGGCTTCAGACTCGCGCTCCCCGTCTGAATGGGCGCTGCAATGGGTTTGGAACCAGCCGGAAGTTTCAACGGTCCTTAGCGGCATGAGCAAAATGGATCACGTCATTGAAAACGTGGCGGCCGCGGATCGTTCCGGCTCCAATACATTGACCGGGGATGAACTGTCTTTGATTACCCGGGTCCAGGAAGAATTCAGAAAACGGTCATCGATTCCCTGCACCGACTGCAAATACTGCATGCCTTGCCCTAATAATGTAAATATTCCCGGCATCTTCGGGCTCTACAACGACGCCATGATATACGGTGACGTGGCAAGGGTGAAGTTTCTCTACGGCATCAGGATCCCGGAAGACGAACGGGCTGAACATTGTGAGGAGTGCAAGGAATGTGAAGAACTCTGCCCCCAGGAGATCGACATTTCTGAATGGCTCAAGAAGGCAGATGAGTTGCTAGGGCAGCATGGTTAATTTTTCAAATTAAATCGATATTTCTCGGCGTCTCGCAACTGGAGACTCATTCATGGTGCGCGCGGTTTATGATAAAGATGGCCGCAGCTAAAAAATGGATTCGCCTGCGGCCATCACTTACCGTTATTTAGTTTTGCGAACGCGCTAACGAAACGCGTCAGTTACCGATCAAAACGGGTCATTAAAAGATCTTATCGAGCTTGGCTTTGACTTCTTTGGCTTCTTCCACGATGGACTCGACCAGTTCCGCAACGGTCGGTATGTTTTTGATCCGGCCAACGACCTGCCCGACCGGCATCATACCCTGATCTACGTTGCCTTCAACCCATCCGCCTTTTTGGCTGGCCTCCCCGCTGATCAGGGGAATGAGTTCTTCCAGTGTGGCTCCTTCCTTTTCCTTTTCAACAATATTTTCGGTCCAGGGAGTTCTGAGGACTCTGCTGGGATTTCCCAGGGATTGCATGACGATTATCGTACTTGTTTCCGGAACCTCAACCATTTTTTCCTTCACGGCTTCGTGTGTGGGGCATTCTTTTGTAGCCATGAAGCGAGTGCCCATGTTAACGCCCGCGGCTCCCATAGCCAATGCAATGATCAGGGAACGTCCGTCGCTGAAACCGCCGCCCGCTATCAGAGGCTTCTCACAACCATCCACGGCTTGAGGTATCAGGACCAATGAGGTCACCCCCTCCATGCTCGGGTGACCGCCGCATTCCGTACCGACGATGGAAACCACGTCCACACCCAGCTTGTCCACCTTGATCGCGTCACGGACACGAGCGCATTTATGGATGTGAATAAGACCGGCCGCTGCAATTTGATCCCGATGAGGCTGAGGGTTGCGGCCGGCCGTTTCAATAATTTTGACTCCGGCTTCGATGACCGTTCCGATTAATTCCTCCGGCGGCCTCGGCATCAAGGCGGGAAACAGAGATACGTTCACCCCAAACGCTTGATCTGTCAAGTCCCGCGTCTTTTTAATTTCATCGAGAAGCTCTTCCCTCGATGGGAAGGTTGCCGCTGGTATGCAAGCCAAACATCCGGCGTTGGCCGCAGCCGCCACCAGTTCCGCCCGGCTCAAACCCTGCATGGTCCCGCATTGAATGGGATACTTGATCCCCAATAATTCGGTCAATTTCGTCTCTAGCATAATTTCTTCCCCTTTGTCTTAAATAATGAATTAACCTGTAAAGGTAGTTTCAACTTACCATATTTGCCATCAAAAACGTTAGTCTTAAATTGTTTTTAATAAATCACGAGGCCTCGAAACTCATCGCGAGACGCGACCCAAGAGCTATTTTAGCCATAAGCGACTGGTCGTTCGCGACAGCTCAGGCGCCAGCAATTAAGCCAACGACTACTTTTTACCGGTTGTTCGTCTTTATCCCCCTGTATAAAATAGCAGCCGCCTCTGTTAATGGTATAAGACTGTCCCCGGGCAGCCGGAACCAATTTTTGACCATCACTCGAAACCACGTAAAGTTTTTATTCTGGAGCACCTTACAGCTTCGGATTAATCCTCCTCCAGTTCCTTAATGTCAGCGTAAAAGTCGAGCAGTTCCGGATTTGCCAGCGCGTCCTTATTGAGCACTTCCTGATGATGAATAACCTTCTTTACGGCTAATTCGACTTTTTTCATATTCAGGGTGTAAGGGATACCCGGAACGGCCACGATCTTGGCCGGCACATGTCTTGGAGACGCGCTTAACCGGATTGTTTGTTTGATCTTGTTTTTAATCTCATCGGTCAATTCAACGCCCTCAGCCATCACCACGAACAAAATCACCCGCACGTCATTTTTCCAGTTCTGGCCGACCACGATACTGTCCTCTATCTCGGTCAATTGCTCCATCTGGCGGTATATTTCAGCGGTTCCGATTCGAACTCCGCCCGGATTCAAGGTCGCGTCCGATCGTCCGTAAATCACCACGCCGCCTTGATCGTTTATTTCTATGAAGTCTCCATGCCGCCAGACATTGGGGTAAATATCAAAATAAGCGGAATGGTACTTCTGGCCGTCCGGGTCATCCCAGAAATAAATTGGCATGGAAGGGAAGGGGGAGGCGCAAACCAGTTCACCCTGCCGGTTAATGACGGATTTGCCGTTTTCATCAAAAGCCTGGACGTTCATAGCCAGGCCTCGGCATTGCAATTCGCCCGCGTAAACCGGTCCCATGGGGTTCCCAAGGGCAAAACAGCCATTCAAGTCCGTGCCGCCGGAAATGGAGGCTAACTGAAGATCGTCTTTGATTTCCCGATAGACATATTCAAAACCTTCCACCGATAGCGGCGATCCGGTTGAAAGTATTGTCCTGAGAGGTTTGAGGTCATATTCCTTACCGGGACGAACGTCGGTGTTTTGAAGAGCGCTGAGATAACCCGCGCTGGTCCCGAAGATGGTAATCTTTTCGTCCTGAGCCAGTTTCCAAAGAGCGCCCCCCTCGGGATGGAAGGGATTGCCGTCAAAAAGAACGAGTGCAGCTCCCACGGCCAGCGAGCTGGTCAGCCAGTTCCACATCATCCAGCCGCAGGTGGTCACATAAAGGATAGTGTCCTCTCTTTTAAGATCCGTATGCAGGATGAGTTCTTTGAGGTGATGTATTAGAATCCCCCCGGCGCTCTGAACCATGCACTTGGGAAGGCCGGTTGTCCCGGAAGAATACATGATATAAAGCGGGTGTTCAAAAGGCAGTTGTTCGAACTCAATTTTCAAGTCAGGACTCTGAGTCCCGAAATCCTTGAAGTGCACGGAATTTTTAATCCCGCTGATGTCAGGGTTTTGTTCGGTGTAGGGTGCAACCACCACCTTTTCAATGCTCGGGAGTTCCTTGAGGATACTCGAGATGCGTTCAAGGGAATCAAAGGATTTTCCCTTAAAGGAGTATCCATTGGCCGTGAACAGAACCTTGGGCCTGATCTGTCCAAACCGGTCAAGTACACCCTTGATTCCAAAATCAGGAGAACAGGAAGACCAGATAGCGCCCATGCTGGTAGCCGCCAGCATGGCTATGATCGTCTGCGGCATATTGGGCATGAAGCCAGCGACCCGATCACCGGCCTGAACGCCCATCTCCTTCAGAGCGCTGGCGATCCTGGCTACCTCAAGATAAAGTTCCCGATAGGTCATTTTGATACTTTCTTGAGCCTCACCCTTGAAAATCAGGGCGACCTGATCATCCTTGTAACGAAGAAGGTTCTCCGCGAAATTGAGCTGGGCTCCTGAAAACCATTTTGCCCCGGGCATTTTTGTGAGATCATCGATAACCTGATCATAAAACCTCGAAGCTTTTATCTCAGCGAACGCCCATATAGATGCCCAAAAATCAGGGATATTTTCGATCGACCAGGTGTATAAAGCGTTGTATTCGGAAAAATCCTGGCTGTATTTTTTATTAATGAACTGCATGAAACGATACATATTTGACTTTTTTATCCGCTTCTCCGATGGCTTCCATAATAAAGACCCCATAAGTATCCCTCCATTTCAGATTTTATTATTATGCAATCTTAATGAGTGAATTTAAAATAGAAAATATGTGGAATGATGTCCAGATGTTTTTTCCCTTTCGGGTTGGCGCTAAAAAATTAAAAAAATTTTACGGATAGTTCATTAATTCAAGCGGCGCTTGCCAACGCGGCCATGAATTCTGGCTTGCGGTAGGTTGTTGGGTAAAGGCTATACTGATACGATTATATCCTTTTTTGAATTGTTATTGTCAGTTAAAGGACCATGGTTTATAATTCTATTTTATTCTCTCGGCCATTTTCATAGGTGACAAGGCGTGGATGGTTATTTTATCTGGGATGTCTATCCCGTCATAGTTAAAACGGTGATTCCCGGAATCGGGTTCAAACTTGAGCTGCGTTACTACGGGATTCTTTTCGCCGCCATGGTTCTGGGCAGCTACTTTCTTTGGCGCTGGCAAATGCATCGCGCTGGTTACCCGGAACGTGAAATCGACGCCTGGTTTTTATTGGGGTTGGCATCCATCGTCATTGGAGCGCATCTGGGCCATATCATTTTCTACAACTGGGATTACTACATGGCTCATCCCAAGGAGATATTCTTTTTTAAAGGAATGGGCCTTTCCAGCCACGGAGCGACGATTGGCGTCATAATCGGCCTTTTGATTTACAGCCGAATTTACAAGATCCCCGCCATGGAGGTTTTTGATTCCAACACCTTCCCAGCCGCCCTGGCCGCGATGCTGGTGAGGTTGGGTAACTTTTTTAACCACGAAATCGTGGGGCGGGTTACGGACGTGCCCTGGGCTGTACGCTTTAAATACTTCCAGGATCAGGGGGCGAATCCGAGACACCCCTCTCAGTTGTATGAGTTTTTTCTGGGTGTGGTGGTGATAATAGTTCTCTACCTGGTTGATCGGCGATACGGGGTTCGTCGTCCCAGAGGCATTCTGGCGGCCACTTTTTTGATTGTTTATTTCTCCGGACGTTTTTTGATCGAATTTTTTAAGGAATTCCAGAAGCTTGATCCAACAAGATCTTTTTTGACGATGGGCCAATATCTTTCCCTCCCTTTTATCCTCACCGGTTTTATCGTTCTTTTTTACGCCATGCGCTCTGGCCCTCGAGACCCCATGGCCTGGTCGCGCGCTACCGTTCAGAAAAAAAAGAGAACTCGATCGCCTAAAAAAAAGAAGTGAAAAAAATGATTGGAGACCTCTGCAAAGCCAGAAATTTTGTTGAAATCGCGGAAGGCGAAAATTTAACCCGCAGGAATATTACTAATATTTCGAGGACTTAAATTTGAGACTGACAAAGAGATCAGCTAAAGGACGAAGTTTTGCAGAGGTCTCCATAAATATTTTCCGTTTGGCCTTGGGCCAGGAGAAGGTTTAATTTCGGTCATTCTCGTAAGCAATCTTACGACAAACGCCAAAACATCATGTAATTGCCATTTTTATATCATGACAGCTGTTTTTAGAACCCTTGTTTACCTTAGTAATCAAACGGAACTTATTTCCGGCAATTACTATAGTCGTAAATATTAATGCGCCAAAGGCGCGTCAGAGGGACATAACAGCGGGTCGTCTCAGCACCGGACAAACAGCGATATTTACGGCTTTTTTTATCTTTTCGGGAGAAATTTTTCTAAAAAACAAGGGAAGATGTGTTCCTGTTTGTGTGATTCGAGGCTAACTAATAGATTATATTAGACTATAACAATGATTAGTATTTGTTAGCATCTCCTTAATTACTGAACCGATTTGATTTGCTTTATGAATTTAGCTTTGGTATAAGGAAAAAGTTAAATTGGTCATGATTATCGCTATGAAGAAAAATTAGTGTTTTTTAAGCGGAGTCAGAGTGTTTTTAACATAATTTCGTAAGTAATTTTGTAATCTAGGGAGCGAGAACGTCTCGCAAAAATTGTTGGGGGTTTTTTTAGAAATGGATAAAATAGTTGAAAACTTAGAAGAGAATAACCAGGACCAAAATCAGGCCATAATGAGTGAAGAGAGTGATCCGTCGGGACCCGAAGAAGAAATGAGTTTTGGTGAGCTTTACGAGGAAAGCTTCAAGCCTTTGGAAGAAGGTGAACTACTTCATGGAGTGGTTGTTCAGGTTAACAAAGAAAATGTCATGGTTGACATTGGTTATAAATCCGAAGGCCGAATCCCGATTCATGAGTTCTTGGATGAAGATGGCAATGTAAGTGTCAAGGTTGGTGATGAAGTCGAGGTTGTTCTGGAACGTTATGAAGGGGAGCTTGACGACATCCTCCTCTCCAAGGAAAAGGCAGCCAAAATTAAGGTCTGGGATGAAATAAGCCGGATATACAGCGAAGACGGTCTCATCGAGGGGAAGGTCATAGCCCGCGTCAAAGGCGGTTTGGCGGTGGATATCGGCGTGACCGGATTCCTGCCAGGTTCACAGGTTGATCTTAGGCCGGTCAAAGATCTTGAGAGTCTTGTCGGAGAAGTTTTCAGCTTTAAGATATTGAAGTATAATAAACGCCGTGAAAACGTGGTTCTGTCCCGCCGGGCCATTCTGGAAGATGAACGGAATGCGCTAAAAACAAATACTATAGCCTCTATGAAAGAAGGCGCCGTTATGAAAGGCGTGATCAAGAATATCACCGATTACGGCGCTTTCGTGGATCTGGGAGGCATTGACGGTCTCTTGCATATAACGGACATGTCCTGGGGACGGGTTGGCCATCCTTCGGAAATTTTCAAAGTTGGAGATGAAATCGAAGTTAAAGTCCTTCGTTTCGACAGGGATCAGGAACGTGTCTCTCTGGGATTGAAGCAGCTTCAAGAGGACCCATGGCTGCAGGCGGAAACATTATACCCGTTGGGTTCGAAGATTGCGGGCAAGGTTGTCTCTCTAACTGATTACGGCGCTTTTGTCGAGGTTCAGGAAGGTATCGAAGGCCTGATTCACGTTTCGGAAATGTCCTGGACTCGTAAAATTAGAAATCCCTCAAAGCTTTTATCCGTGGGTGATCTGGTCGAGTGCAAGGTTTTAAGCATCGACTCGAAAAACAAACGGATTTCCCTGGGCATGAAGCAGGTGGAACCGAATCCTTGGGATATTGTTAGCGAGAAATATCCCGTCGGTACGACCATTGAAGGCAAGATAAAAAATATCACTGACTTTGGCATATTCATCGGTATAGATGAAGGTATTGACGGCCTGGTTCACGTCTCCGATGTTTCCTGGATCAAACGCATTAAGCATCCTTCCGAGATATACAAGAAAGGCGATGAAATTCAGGCTGTTGTTCTCAAGGTCGATAAGGAAAATGAAAGATTTTCTTTGGGTATCAAACAGCTGGAAGTCGATCCCTGGGAACTTATTCCCTCCAGATATCCCACCAACAGCCGTGTAACAGGTACGGTGACCAATATCACGGATTTTGGACTATTCGTTGAACTGGAAGAAGGTATTGAAGGTCTCGTTCACATCTCTGAGGTCGGCCGGGTCAAAGGTAAAAACCTTAGAGATCTATACAGCCTGGGAGATGTCATCTCCGCCAAGGTGATAAATATCAGCGTTGAGGATAGGAAAATCGGTCTTTCGGTCCGGCGTATGAAGAAGGACGAAGAGCGATCTTACCTCGATCAATATACCAGTACCAGTCAAGCTGCCACGTCAAGCCTTGGCGAACAGCTTCAGCAGGCTTTGAACAGGGCTAATTTGAATAACAACCTTCAGGCTGAACCGGAAGAAGAACCTGCGGTCGAGGAAGAACCTCTACCTGATGAGGCAATTCCCACTGACGAAGCGGCTCCTGAGGATGAAGGGGCCACCGCCGGGGAGGCCGATTCCGCGGATGAGACAGCACCCGTTGAGGAAGACGCGTCCACAGATGAAGTCACGCCTTTAGAGGTGGAGGAATCCGCGGAGGAAGATTCGCCTTCAGAAGCAGCGGTTTCCACTGAAGACGCGTCCACAGGGGAAGATGATTCTCCGGTCACGGATCAGGATGCGGAGAAAAATCCTTCCGGGATGTAGATGCTTGAACTAATAAGCCAGGTATTGTAAACTATTTTTAATCATGTCAGCTACCACTCCAACCGGCCGGCCGCTCCAGGCAGGTAGCGACCGGCGTTCTTGTCTTTTGACCCTGTTTGTCATAGTCGGGGTTATCGTAATATTGGCCGGCGTTTTGGTGGGCGCGGCTTATTTTTTCGGCGACGTTGGGGACAAATCGTTCGGTGATGGTATCGGCGTAGTTGAAATCAAGGGAATCATCACCAGTTCAGAGCAAACGCTGAAAACCCTCAACCTGTTTCGTCATGACAAAAGGATCAAAGCCATTATTCTCAGAATAGATTCACCTGGCGGTGGAGTGGCTGCGACTCAGGAAATTTACCGTGAGGTGATGAAATTCCGTCAAAATAAAAAAGTAATCGCCTCACTGGGAAGCCTGGCTGCCTCTGGCGGAATTTACATCGCCTCGGCCGCAGACCAGATACTGGCCAATCCGGGAACCCTGACTGGCAGTGTGGCTGTGATTTTTCAGTTTGCCAATTACCAGGAACTTTTTGACAAGGTCGGTCTGAAAACTGTAGTTATAAAAAGCGGGGAGTTCAAAGACATCGGATCACCCACCAGGGAAATGACAGCCAAGGAGAAAAAGATTCTCGAACGGCTCGTTAAGCAGATTCACCAGCAGTTCATCAACGATCTGGCGAAAGCTCGTGGTTTACCGGTTGAAAAGGTGGCCGCTCTGGCTGATGGACGTATATTTACTGGTGAGGAGGCTGTCAGTCTGGGGTTGGTGGACAGCTTGGGTAACTTTGAGGATGCCGTGGCTCTGGCACAGAAGATGTCGGGTTTGAAGACCCGGCCTAAACTGGTTTATCCCAAACGAAAGAAATCATGGATTTGGGATCTCTTGACCAATGAGGGAAAGGCGAAACTTCTGCCTGATTGGTTCGGATTCCCCTTTCAATTACAATACCGTTACGCGCCAGGCTTTTAGCGCGGCGACTGGGTGGGTAAAGATTTTGCTGGTTGCAGAACCCTGCGTTGTTTGCTAAATAACGTTTTCAAATCACCGGCTAAATAAAGAGTGAGTTTAATGGTAAAAAGAGAATTAATCGCCGCTCTGGCGCGAGAGCATAAAGATTTAAAAGCAAGAGATATCGAATATATGGTTAGCCTGATCTTCGAGGCCGCGACCAGGGCGCTGGTACAGGGGGAGAAGATAGAGCTAAGAGGCTTTGGATCTTTCCATATTCGTGAATACGCCCCCAGGGAAGCCCGTAACCCAGGTACCGGCGAGACTGTCAACCTCGGTCATCGCCGGTCGGTTTTATTCAAGGCTGGGAAAGATATTAAAAAACGTCTTAACGACAATTAAGGTGATTGCTAAAAAAATTCTTAAGTGGGAAATAAAAAAAAGGTCCCCTGTTAAGGCAGGTCCTTAATCCAGGCGGTTGTTACCAAAACCGCGTGTGATGTTTTTAAGTTACGCCTACTTTTTAGCAGCAAGATCATTCACTTCGGATTGATCTTTCTATAAATAAACCATATCCTCTGTGTTTTCATTCCTCTGGCTGTGGTCCGAGAACCCAGACGTTAAATATATTCGAAGTTTCTATCGAGAGATTTACTAATATTAGATGATACTTACGTCGCCAAGACCTTCTCGGATAATCGTCGGTACATCCCCTATAAGTGAAACCACGGTGGAAGGTTCGCCCGGTACAGGTCCGCCGTCAACGACCAAATCTATAAGCCCCTTGAATCGATCCTCGATCTCTTCTGGTTCACAAAAAGTTTCACCCTGGTTAAAGGAGGCGGTTGTGTTTATGATAGGATTACCAAGCGCTTTGACCAGGTACAGACAGACCTTTTGGTTGGGGATCCTGATTCCAGCTTCCTTGCGCGGGGTAAGCATGACCTTGGGGACCAGGCGGGTGCCATCCAAGATGAAGGTGTATGGTCCTGGCAGCAGCCGACGCATGGTCTTGTAAGCGTAATTTGATACTCTAGCGTATTTACTGATATCTTTAAGGTCAGCGCAGATGAAACTGAATGGTTTCTTTTGGCTGCGTTTCTTGATACGGTAGATTTTTTCAATGGCCTTTTTTTCGTACAGATTACAGCCAATGCCGTAGTTTGTGTCAGTCGGGTAGGCGATAACACCGCCGTTGCGAACAACTCCGATTACCCTGTTAATGAGCCGAAGTTGAGGATTGTTGGGATTGATGCGAATTATCATAATTATTTTGATTTTTCTTAGTATTAATAAAAAGATAACATGGGCGCGCGGGCCTGTCAATAAAACTGGAACAAGATAAGGAGAGGGTTGTGTTCACTTGGGTAATTTATGTTTTCATTTTTGTTTTCGGGGCTTGTTTGGGCAGTTTTATCAATGTGGTTATCCACCGGCTGCCTCGCGAACTTTCTCTGGTTCGACCTCATTCCATGTGCCCGCAGTGTGGGGCTCAAATCGCCTGGTATGACAATCTGCCGCTTCTAAGCTATCTCATCCTGCAAGGCCGCTGCCGGAAATGCGGGGCAAGCATTGCGCCCCGTTATTTTATTGTGGAGCTCACTGTCGGACTGTTGACCCTGGCGGTTTACGTCAAATTCGGTCTTACACTTCACGCGTTTTTTGGGCTCTATTTGGTGCTTTCTCTTGTGGCGATTACCTATATTGACCTGGATGAGATGATTATCCCTGATAGAATCACCCTGCCAGGGATAACCATAGGTCTGTTAGCCGCCATCATCGCTCCAAACTGGGACCTTATCGGCCCCTGGCTGGGCGGACGGCTTATATCCTGGGGGTTGACCAACTTCCGCCTGATCTCCTTGTCCGGGTCAGTGCTTGGATTGTTTTTGGGCGGAGCGACTGTCTGGCTTATTTTTAAGCTTTACTATTTAGTCCGAAAGGAAGAAGGTATTGGAGGCGGTGATTTCACACTGCTGTCCATGATTGGAGCTTTTCTGGGGTGGCGATCGGTTTTTGTAAGCCTGTTTTTTGGTTCTGTGATCGGGCTGGTTGTGGTGATTGGGATGGCTGTTTGGCGTCGAGAGCTGGATTCACGTACAAGGCTGCCATTTGGGCCTTTTCTCTCCCTGGCGGCTTTGGTATACTTGTTTTTCGGTGAAGCTATTCTTAAATGGTATTTACCTTGACTTAATTTCATAATAATCGCACCTGACGATGATAGGCTTAAAAGAACGCGGACTCCGTTTTGAGATTGTTGTAAGCCTGGCCTTGCTTGTCGCCGCAGCCGTGGGCTTGGTCGGGCTGGTTGTATTTAAGTACACACAGCGGGAGATGATCGCGCTCAAGGTCGAAAGCGGTCTGATTCTAGCCCGCGCCATTGAGGAACGGCTGATTTCTTCATCTCCAAAAGGTGTTTCGCAATATTTAGTCAACACCCTGGCCCAAACTGGATTTGAGGGTATCGCGGTTTTGGATCAACACGGTAAAAATCTGGTTACCTCGCCCCAATGGTCCTGGGAAAGACACCTCAACCGAGCCAAACTCAAACAGGCCCTGTTATCCGGTCAGACAAGAACGTTTTTAGAGCGAACCGGGTTTTTTCTGTTTGGATCGGATCCGACCCTGTCTCTGGCCGTGCCTCTGTTTGACGGGCCCAGGGCGGTTGGGGTTGTCGGACTTTATTCGTCCCTTGAAGATTTACATGCGTCCTGGGTTCGAACCCGGTGGATTATTTTCCTGTATTTACTTGTAGATACACTAGTAATGGTTATTTTCGGGACCTACCTTCTTTCGAGACGGCTGGTCAGGCCTCTGGCACGGATGCTCATTCGAGTCAGGGCCCTGGCGCAAGGAGTGTATCAGCCTGGTCTGGAACCGGTTGGCGGGGCTGGGGAGATTGGTGAATTGGAAGAGGCCTTTGAGGTCATGGCCCGAAATCTAATGGAAAACCGGCAGAAACTGGAAGATAATCTTGCCTCCTTGAAAAAGGCGCAGGAAGGTTTGATCAAGTCGGAAAAAATGGCTACCGTTGGCAGGTTGGCCGCTGGTTTGGCCCACGAACTTGGCAATCCCTTGGGCTCGATTCAGGGCTTTGTCCATCTCTTTCGTCGTCAAGATTTAACCGAAGAGGAACGTCTCGATTTTCTCAACCGTTTACAGGCCGAATTGAGCCGTGTGGATTCCATCATGCATTCCCTGCTCGATTTTGCTCGTCCAGCTAAGATGGAACCCGGGCCAGTGGACCTAAATAAGCTGGTAACAGAAGGTCTGGCACTGGCTGAGGTCCAGAAGTGGTTCCAGACCCTTGAAGTTAAAACCGACCTTGCGCCAAATCTGCCTTCGGCCCGTGCCGAAAACAATCAGCTAACTCAAGTTTTGCTCAACCTTCTGGCCAATGCCGGCCAGGCCATGCCGAACGGTGGGACAATAACCGTCAGGACCGGCCGGAAGAGTGAAAATGAAGTTTTCATCTCCGTGGCTGATACTGGATCCGGGATTGCGGCAGGGGATCTGAAAAAGATTTTTGATCCTTTTTTTACCCGCAAAGAACCGGGGGAAGGCACTGGTTTGGGGTTGAGCGTTAGTTTATCCATTGTTGAGTCTTTTGGGGGACGGATCGACGCTGAAAGTGAGCGCGGGTTTTGGTAGTCGATGACGAAGAAAACATGCGTCTCGTTCTTAAAACCTGTCTCACCCGCGAGGGGTATCAGGTTGTTGAGGCGGCTAATGGATCGGAAGGCCTGATCTGCCTGGACCGGGAGGCCTTTGATTACATCCTTTGTGACGTACGCATGCCGGTCATGGACGGGTTGACCTTTTTGAAAGAAGTCAAGATACGCGGCGTTCTGGCGCCAGTGATCATGCTTTCGGCTTATGGAACCGTGGACTCGGCTCTTGAAGCCACCAAGGCCGGCGCTTTTGATTATGTCTTCAAGCCTTTTAATCCTGAAGAGATACTGCTGACCCTTAAGAAAGCCGAAGAACGGGAAACACTCCGGCGGGAAAACCTGGCCCTCCGCCGGGCCGCGGGGGAAAGACCCAGTGCCGGGATCGTGGCGCGAAGCAAAGCCATGGCCGATCTTCTGGTGATGCTGGAAAAGGTGGCTGACGCGACCAGCCCTGTTTTGATTACCGGCGAGTCAGGCACGGGCAAGGATCTGGTGGCCAGAGCCATACATGAAGCCGGTTCCCGGGCTAACAAGCCCTATGTGCCGGTAAATTGCGGCGCCATTCCCGAGAATCTCCTGGAAAGTGAGTTGTTTGGCCACGTTCGCGGGGCCTTCACAGATGCCATTCAGGACCGGATCGGTCTTTTTCAGGAGGCGGACGGCGGCACCCTTTTTCTGGATGAAGTAGGCGAACTGCCTTTGTCTCTCCAGGTCAAGCTGCTTCGAGCCATACAGGAGCAGGAAATCCGACCCGTTGGCTCTTCCATACCGATTCAGATAGACGTGCGTATCTTGGCCGCCACTGCACGTGATCTGACCAAAGAAGCCGAAAACGGGTTTTTTCGGGAGGATCTTTACTACCGGCTCAATGTCCTTCCGCTTTTTATTCCGCCGCTCCGTGAGCGGCCGGATGATATACCGCCGCTCCTAGAACACTTCCTTGTTGCGCATTCCGCCAGAATGGGCCGAGAACGCCCTCAGATGGCGCCTGAAGTGGCCGAGGCCTTTTTAAACTACTCCTGGCCGGGTAACGTCCGGGAACTTGAGAATCTGATCGAGCGTATACTTGTACTTTCATCGCATTCCAGAATCGAACCGGAAGACGTTCCTTCCCACATCCGTTTAGGTTTTTTCAAGCCGACGGGTCTGGGGTCTACGGATGATCTGGATCTTAAAGCCAGGATTCGGGAACTCGAAGCGCGCTTGATCAAAGAAGCTTTAACTCAGAGTGAAGGCAACCGATCTGAAGCCTCCAGACGCCTTAAAATCAGTTATCCCTCCCTGCTGGCCAAAATCAAACTTTACGGGTTGGAATAGGTTTTGATTCATTAATATAAAAAGTATTAACACCTATTAAAAACTTTTATAAAATCCTCCATAGAATAGAAAAACTTTTATAAGAATTATTTGTAAATAGGTAGAAATAACAAGTAGTTATATATTTGAAATACCTGCTTGTTCTTTTGGCACGGAAAGTGATTTGATACCAAGTCAACGAGGTAGGCTATGAAATCCATACGCAGATCAGAAATGGGATTCACCTTGATGGAACTTATTGTGGTGATCGGAATTATCGGTGTTTTGGCTGCGATTGTTGTCCCCACCACGAGTTCCTTCCTCCCAGGGTATCGGTTGAATGCTGCCGCTCGGGAAATGATGGTAGATCTTCAACTGGCCAGGGCCACGTCTGTGCGCTTGAGCGTAAAATGCGTGGCCACTTTTGTGCCTGCTGTCTATTCTCCTCAAGGTGGAGTGGGTAGTTACCTCATGTTCCTCGACTCTAACAGCAACTGGCAGCAGGATGATTTGGACGGTGATGGACAGGTAGATACTGAAGAACGGACCGTCCTGGTCGCCAAATCAATGCCTGGCGGTGTATCGCTAGTTTCAGCGGTCTTTAACAATAACGGCGGCTTGGCTACGGGCCAAACAGATTCTGATGGAGATGGGCTTTTTAACGCCACACACCCGGCGACATCGACTACCAGCGTTGGTTTCGATTCTCATGGTCTTGCCGCCCGCTCCGCCGCTGGCGCTTTTGTTTCCGGAAATGTGGTCATACGGAACAATCAAGGTGAGTGGCGGCGGGTGACTATTACGCCTGTCGGTCAGGTGACGTTACAAGAAAGCCAGGACGGGGTTAACTGGAATTGAGGTGAAACTACTATGAAAAATGATAGAAGCGGATTCACCATTATTGAAGTTCTTATCAGTTTGGTCATACTGGTTGTGGCGCTCTTCGCTCTCTCCTCGCTGCAAACAGCCTCCATTGGCAGTAACGCTTCCAGCCAGCAGCGCACCATCGCTGTCATCCTGGTCCAGGATAAAATGGAAGAGTTGATTAACCTTGACTATACTGACCCTCAACTTAGCGATACAAGCGCTAATTTTGATCAGAACCAAAATTACTTTGACTGGTCCCTCGCGGTTGATCATACGAATGCTGACGGCGTGGGCGCTGTTGCTAATCCCATTGATGAGAATGGAAACAACGTGGCCGCCAATGGTTACACCAGGGTCTGGAATATAGTTGATGATTTCCCGGCAAATAATATGAAGCTGATTTCTGTGAGAGTCAGCTGGTCATTCAAAGGAGCGCGCTCCGTAACCGTAGACGGTATTATCTCACGGGAGTAAAAGGACCATGGAAAAGAATAATAAAGGATTCACGCTGGTTGAACTGCTTATCGCTATCGCACTGGCCGGTTTTTTAATGGCTGGAGCCGTATCTGTCTTTACGTATTCCAATCGGGCTTACGTGATCCAGGATGAGGTGGTAGCCACCCAGCAATTCGTGCGCTCCGCCCTGGAAATAATGCTTCATGAAGTCAGGATGGCCGGATATATTCCTCTGGCCTTGCAGGGCAACCTGGATTCCGACGAACAGATAAGAGAGGCCGCGGCCACAGCTTTGACTTTTATTGCGGATTTGAACGCCGATGACAACCCGGAGTTGGTTCGGTATACCGTCAGCGCGACCACGTTGACCCGTCAGAGTTGGGATTGGTCAGCGACAAGCGCGTCCTGGGCGGTTCAAACCGGCGCTGTCACCCTGGCTGAAAACATCACCGGTTTGAATTTTAATTATACCTTCGCGGATGGGACGCAGGGCATACCGGCCAACGCGCAGGATCGAGAGAATATCAGGGCTGTCGTAATCAATTTGACAGGACGGACCGCGCATATTGATCCGGATTACACCGCTCCAGACGGAACAAAATACCACTATCGTACGCTTCAAACCTGTGTGAAATTGAGAAATATGGGCCTGCAATGATTCTTTGATGAGAAGAGGGAAACCATGAGTAAACATATAAGAAAACACCTCAGAACGAACGAAGAAGGCTCCGTCTTGATCATGGTTCTGATACTGATGGCAGTAATGAGCGTCATCGGCCTGACCGCTAGTATGATGTCCAGAACTGAGATAACCATCAGCCATAACACAAAGGTTTCCAGGCAAGCCTTTTACGCGGGGGACAGCGGCATTGAGGTTTCACCCAAGATCGTCGGCAGGATTATAGATGAGGGTTCGATTCCGACCGATATACCTATAATCAACATTGACGCAGGCCTCAGGGATGAAGTTATGGGATATTTCATTGAGGCTGATTATATGGATTCGATTTTTCCGGTGGTCGTAAATCCGGATTTAAGCCAGGCTATAAATATTTCAAATTTTAATGTAGATATCGATCGTGATCCGACCGGTGCGCAATTTATGCCAGGCGGCGGTGTTCAGTTCGCCTCTGGAGCTGAAGGAGTGGGCGCTGGCACGATCGGCGGCGTGCTTATCCATTATGATTTCGATTCGATTGGCACGGCGCCAAATAGCGCGCGTTCATACATTGACGCCAGATACCGTAAGGTTGTCGGTGTGGCGGGAGGTAAATGATGCGGCTAAATAAAAAAATCATTATTGTGTTCTTGATATTGGGATTAGTTTTTCTATATCCGGTTTCCGGATGGCCGGTTGAGCCACTCATGGCCGATTATACCTCTTATCCTGTTTACCTGGTTAGCGCCGTTACTCCTAATATCATGATTATACTCGATAATTCCGGGAGTATGAATTTTAACGCTTATGGAAGCTGGCCTGGTGATGGCGGTCTCGTTACAGATGTTCCTTATGCCAGCGGAGAAATTAACGTCAGCGTGACACAGTCTCGCGACGATGCTGAGGAGGTGCGCAGCGGGGTTGATACGGGCCGCACTTATGCCTATAGTTCGGACCTGGATCTCGGTGCGCTGGATGTCGCCGGCGCTACCCAGATTATGGTCGGCGTGCGTTTTCAACATACCGGCATCCCTCAAGGCGCGGTTATTAAAAGCGCTTATATCGCATTTAAAGCCGTTGGTGACACCTCGGTAGCCTCTTCTTTCACTATCGTGGGGCAGGACAGTGACACAGCCGATCAATTTACATCTGGCAGCTGGCAGATTTTTATTGACGCCGATAACGAGGATATTTCCAGTACCACCAAAAGACCTGAAACAACCGCCACTGTCGCATGGAATAATGTTACGGCATGGACGAACGGCAGCACATACCGAACTCCTGACCTGACCGCCATTGTTCAGGAGATTGTGAACAGAACCGGTTGGGGACCCGACAACTCCATGGTTTTTAAAATCTGGGGCACGGGAAAGCGAGACGCCTATTCTGGCGACGGAGGCACGACAAACGCACCGTTGCTTCATGTTGAATACGAGGCTGAGAATCCGTTGTATTACGGTTATTTCGATCCTGAGGCCAGATACACTTATGCAAGTAATGTGTTTGTCAGGGACCCCAACGGATGGCAACTTCTTAAACTGGGTCAGCATGAGACGTATCGATGTTTTACGAAAGGTCATGATGGGCGGGTTGGCCACGGCCCGTACCGGCGGCGGTAATCAAACCAATTATGGTGAAACGCCGGCTCAAACTGGGCGCAGTTTTATAAAAAGGTTTATCGGCTCCAATGCTTCTCCTCATCAAGGTGATTTTTACTACGGCATTAAGGACGGCTATATCTATGTGGATGACGATTCTAATCCTTTTGTTGATTATATAATCAGATATACAATTGCCGTTAAGAAAAACTCGGCTGATGAACCTGAGGACTTTTTTGAGGGGTTGCCGTTAAGAAAAACTCGGCTGATGAACCTGAGGACTTTTTTGAGGGGAATTTGGCGGGTGTTCTTCAGCGGGTGGGGGATCAGGCCCGCTGGGGGAATATATGGTTCAATGAAGGAGATGGTAGAGGCGAAAGTGGAGGGACTCTTGCTAATCGCATTGGAACAAACATGACAACACTTGTTACAGACCTTCAAAACACGGGCGCTGATACCTGGACACCTCTGGCGGAAGCGTATTACGTGGCTATGCAGTACTTTGCACAGGAATCCGTGCAGAGCGGGCTGGATTATCCGAACGGGGCCACCGGTCCTTTCAACAATTTGATGGATCCGTATTATACGGATCAGTTCATAGAGTGCGCCAAGAGTTTTGTTATTTTATTAACAGACGGGGCTTCGACAAAAGATAAACATATACCTGATTTCCTGAAAGATTATGACGCTGATGGCAATGACCCGGGTACCTTTGATTCCGATGGCTCCGACTATCTTGATGATATCGCGCTGTATGCCCGCACAAATGATCTGCGTGACGACCTTGGCGGAGAGCAAAACCTGATTTTATATACTATTTATGCCTTTGGTGATGATCCAAAGGCCAGGGATTTGCTGAAAGACGCGGCCAGGAATGGTGGGTTTGAGGATATAGACGGCAACAAACGGCCCAATCTTCAGGAAGAGTGGGACGAGGACGCTAACGGCGTTCCTGACACCTACTTTGAGGCGACAGACGGTTATGAACTGCAGAAACAAATTCTTCTGGCAATTACCGATATTCTTCGACGGGCATCCTCGGGAACTGCCGTTTCAGTGCTATCCACCTCATCCGAAGGTGAGGGTACTCTAACGCAGGCCTATTTCAAGCCTTCAGTTTCAACCGGAATTGAGGAAATCAAATGGGTCGGATACCTGCATTCACTTTGGGTAGACAGCCAGGGACAACTCCGAGAAGATACGGACTCGACTCCGGGCGCTTCCCCGGGGCTTAACCTGGGCGTGGATAAGATTGTGGAGTTCTTTTTCGACGCCAGATCAGGGGAAGCCAAGTTTTATCGGTTCAGTGTAGATCCAGTGACCGGTGAAAAGGTTTTCGTTGACGCAAACGGGAATGGGATATTTGACGGGGATGATTATTATAATCCCACCGAACATCTTCTCGATGAATTGATGCCCATTTGGGGGGCAGGCAGCAAGCTGGCCACGCGAGACCCCTCGGAGCGCAAGATCTGGACCTATGTGGACATGGACAAAAACGAGGTAGTTGATTGGACATCGGAATATCTGGAGTTTACAACCGCCAACGGTTCTGAGATCAAGCCATACCTTGGAGTCAAGGACGATACGGCCTACGCGTATCTTGGAGCTGTTCATGACGACAGGGTGACTAACCTGATAAAATTTATCCGGGGTGACAGCGCCGGATGGAGCGGCACTCCTGATTTGCGAAATCGCACTGTTAACGGAAATCTCTGGAAGCTGGGAGATATAGTGCATTCAACCCCTGTAACTATCGGCAAGCCGCTTGATAATTATGGTGTGATATACGGTGACAGGTCATACCAGGACTATTTCGATAAGTACAGAGATCGCGAATCCGTTGTTTATGTGGGTGGCAATGACGGCATGCTTCACTCGTTCCTGCTGGGGAGGTTCAATGCCGGAGATAACCCGTTAACCACTGGCGTAAATGAGGTTGAAGTCTCGTACCTTGACCGTGTCGGTGATAAAGTTGGGGACCTGCCGCCGTATACGACTGAGAATTTTGGAGATGAGCTTTGGGCTTTTATCCCCCAGGCTCTTCTGACGCATCTCAAGTGGCTGGCTAACCCGGATTACACCCATGTTTATTATGTGGATCTCAAACCTCGAGTTGTGGACGCGCGGATATTTACGGACGGCGTTGACCCGCAAACAGGCATTGATCACCCGAATGGATGGGGCACGCTCCTTTTATGCGGCCTAAACCTTGGTGGTAAGGAAATCTGGTCCGAAGGCGACTATGATGACGGCACCGGAACACTGGTGCCTGAGACCCGTACCTTCAAACCTTCTTATTTCGCTATGGACGTGACCGATCCTCATAATCCCGTGCTGTTGTGGGAACGCACGTATGATGAATTGGGTCTAACCACGGTCATACCAACCGTGGCCAGGGTGGAAGGGAATTCCGGCAAGGGAATCTGGTATGCTGTTTTCGGCTCCGGTCCTACGGATTATGACGGCACCAGCACTCACGGAGGTCATATCTATGTCGTGGATTTAAAAACTGGTGAGCTTTATCGGGATCCCGCTAACATTGGCACCTTCGACACGGCTGAAAGTAATGCCTTCATGGGTTCCCCTATTACTGTGGACGTGGGGCTGAACTATAACGTGGACGTGGGTTATATAGGTGAAACTTATAATCCGTCTGCCTGGAAAGGCAAGCTTTATAAATTTCAGATACCCATAGACAAAACTGATCCCGATCCAAGAAATTGGGTTTACGATCCTGATCCGCTCAATTGGGACTTTTGGACCATGTTCAATTCAGAAGGTCCAATAACAGCGGGACTCGCAGCTTCGATTGATCACAGGAACAATTTCTGGATCTATTTTGGAACCGGCCGCTTCTATAGTGACGCGGATAAAATGGACACCTCAACCCAGTTTATGTATGGGGTAAAAGATCCCTTTTATAACAATTCAATGTACTCGGATTTAGGGTTGGATCCGGTTGGCTATACAGTGGACTTTTTAGACCTTTTAGATGTCACAAATATTAATGTTTTTACGAATCTGGACGTTGAAGGCGCCCCAACTCCTGTTAGTAATTGGGATGAGCTTATAACCCTTATGGGTACCCTGGATGGCTGGGCGCTCGAACTTGCGGAAAGAGAACGTGTCTTAACGGAACCCAAGGTTCTGGGAGGTATCGTTCTGACGCCGACCTTTATCCCTAATCCTGACCCCTGCGGTTTCGGCGGGAACTCCAACCTCCTGGGCCTCTATTTTGAGACAGGCACCGCGTTTACCTCGGAGATTTTCGCTAATGGCACCGAACCGGTAATTGGAGAGGAAAAAGAACTGGTTGTTAGAAAGATCAGCATCGGCGTGGGCATGGGTTCGAGCGTCGGACTGCATGTCGGCCGGGAAGAAGGGGCTAAGGGTTACATCCAGCAATCCACCGGCGTGGTCACCGAGGTGAATATTAATCCCGCTTTGAATGTACAATCCGGTCTTATTTGGTGGCGGGAAAGATAATGAGGTGTAAATAATGAATAGACACTATCCAAAATTTGAGTTTTTGATAGTAATATTTCTGGTCACGGCCCTTCTTCCCACCAGCACGATCTTCGCGAAGAACCCGGGTATAAGCGATGAGGAAAAAACAAGCCAGCCGGTAATGATTGAGAAAATAGTGAAAATTATCGATAAAGGCAAAGATTTCATCGAAATACGGCATGTAGGCAGGCTCAAGATCCAGCGCGATACAGTGATTTATTCGCCAAGCAAGACTAGAATATCGCTTATCTTCCTCGACATTCCCTCCTGGGCCAAAATCAGGTATCAGGAAGGGGACGGTGAACCCGTACTCAAGGAAATTCAAGTTCTCAAACCACAGCCGGAGTGAGTAAAGGTACAAAACGATAACGCATTCGAAACTCGATCCGTCTCGAAATAATTATTAACGGGAGCGGCCTTTTCTGGCCGCTCTTTTTACTTGCCTCATACCTGGTGTTAGCGTAAATTTAAACGGGTTGGAGCGTTTGCCGTAAATATGTTTCGTTTGGCCTTGGAATAGGAGAAGGTTTAGTTTCGGCCATTCTCATAAGCCGTCTTATGACAAACGCCAAGACGGCAGGTAATTGCCATTTGTTACATCATGGCGGCCGCTGGCAGTGCCTTCTGTTCCCTTGGTAATCAAACGAAACGTAATTCTGGCAATTACTATAGAGACCTCTGCAGAACCAGTAATTTTGTTGAAATCGCGGAAGGTGAAAATTTAACCCGCAGGAATATTACTAATATTTCGAAAACTTAAATTTTCGCACTACGTATGCCGCTGCAGCGTGAGCGAAGCAGCGCTCATGAGGTCAGCTAAAGGACGAAGTTTTGCAGAGGTCTTATAGAACGGTTTGCGGGAGAGGTAATGGCTTTCAGAAAGATGACCCAGGACTACCTAGTCAAGCTTTTATTGGAAAAAGGATTACTCTCTGAGGACCAGGTCGTCCATGTTCAAAAATCATTTAAAACCCAGCGTAAAAAACTGGTGCGGAAATACCGTCAGGAAAACGTCAGCGATCAACGCCAGGCCGAGGACATAAGCAGCGTTGACGTTTTGGCTTCATACGCCTTACCCCTTGTTGGGCGAAAAGAAAAAATCCTGACGGAAGACCTGATCATGAAGGCTGTGGCTGAGGATGCAGGCCTTCCTTTTCGTAAAATCGACCCCCTGGAACTGGACCTGGATATAGTCACCAAAACCCTGCCTCGTTCCTTTGCCCTCAAGCATCTTGTCGTCCCGGTTGAGCTTGTTGATGATACGCTGGAAGTAGCCATTTACAATCCTTTTAACCGAGGAGCCGTGCTGGATGACGTTCGAAGGGTCAGCAAGTATGATATCAAACCGGTTCTGAGTACAAAAACGGACATTAAGAAACTGATCAGTGAATTTTATGGTTTCAAAACTTCGATCATCGGTGCTGAAGGCCAATTCACGACCCCTCAAGTAGACTTAGGAAATCTGGAACAGTATGTCCGCCTGAGATCGACTGAGGAAATTCAGGCTACAGACCAGCATATTAAGAACGCGGTTGATTACCTTATTGGGTACGCTTTTGAGCAGAGGGCCAGTGATATCCATATTGAACCCAAGCGCAACGAAACCCTCATTAGGATGCGCATTGACGGGATATTGCATAACGTCTATCGCCTGCCCAAAACGATCCATCCGGCGATCGTTTCCCGCATTAAAACCCTTTCCCGTTTGGATATGGCCGAGAAAAGGAGGCCTCAGGACGGCCGGATCAAGATCGAACACCAGGAGCAGGAAGCTGAAATTCGTGTTTCAACCGTACCTGTGGCTTTTGGTGAAAAGGCGGTTCTGCGCATATTGAACCCTGAAATCCTTTTTCAGGATTTGGATAACTTGGGATTAGCGCCCTCTGATTTGATAAAGTATAAGGATTTCATACATCGACCCCATGGGATAAATTTAGTTACCGGCCCCACTGGCAGCGGCAAGTCCACGACACTATATTCCACACTGCGTCACATTGGCAGCCCTGAGAAAAATATTACGACTATCGAGGATCCTATTGAGATGGTCTTTGAGGATTTCAATCAGATCGGGGTTCAACCGCAGGTGGATATCACTTTTGCTAATATCCTCCGCTATGTTTTACGCCAGGATCCTGACATTATTATGATCGGGGAACTGCGGGACTCTGAGACAGCGGAATACGCGATCCAGGCGGCCTTGACCGGGCACCTGGTCCTATCAACTTTACATACCAACGACGCGCCCCTGGCAATAACGCGAATGATTGACCTGGGTGTAAAGCCATTTCTGGTTGCTTCCACCCTGATAGGAGTGGAAGCCCAGCGGCTGCTGCGGTGCGTCTGTGTTCATTGCAAAGAGGATTTTTTCCTGACTCAAGAGGAAGCCCTGAACCTGGGCCTCAAACTCAAGGGTCAAGACAAGATAAAACTCAGCCGTGGTAGGGGGTGCGAGAAATGCCGGGGGACAGGTTACCTGGGTCGGCGAGCTATTTTCGAAGTCATGCCTTATTCCGAAAAGCTCAAGCAGATGACCCTGGCGAATCAGGAAGCCTCGGCTTTGCGAGCAGTGGCCAAAAGTGAAGGGATGATCTCTTTGCGGGAGAACGCCTTGCGCCTCATGCTTCAAGGTATCACCACCTATCAGGAAGTGTTGCAGGTTACAGCGGAAGAATGAAACCAGACTTTTTAGAGAACCAGCTTTAGATTCGGTCATGCTTTCAGAACTGGTTATCAACAATTTTGCTTTGATCAAGCGGCTGGAACTCAGTTTCGGGTCAGGATTTAATGTTCTGACCGGGGAGACCGGCGCCGGAAAATCCATTATTATCGGCGCCGTCAATCTCATCCTTGGCGGGCGTGCCTCAGCCGACCTGATTCGGGATGGCAGCGATGAGGCGGAAGTGCAGGCTGTTTTTAGCCTGCCTGCGTCTGAGGAAATCATACAGCTGCTGGAAGATTTGGGGCTGCCAGAGAGTGAGGAAGTAATAATTAGACGCGTCATCACTAGGTCAGGGCGAAATCGCGTTTATATCAACGGGGTCCTCTCAACGCTGACTCAACTGACGCGTCTGGGCCAGGACCTGGTTACTGTCTCCGGCCAGCATGAGCATCAGCGTCTTCTCGACCCGGAAGTGCAGCTTCTTCTGCTCGACCAGTATGGCGGTCTTATGGCGGTACGGGCTAAAATGGCTGCGGCTCATCAGCGATGGATGGAATTGAGAACCAGGGTTTCAAGCCTTGAAAAAAGGTTCTATACGGCTCACGAAAAGGCTGACCTTTATGAATTTCAGGTCAAGGAAATCGAGGCGGCCAATTTGGTTCCCGGAGAGGATGAAGACCTGGAACAGGAGCGAAATTTTATTCGGAACGCGGAAAAGATTTTTATCACGGTTCGTGATAGTTACGACCAGCTCTATGGGCGAACCGGCGCGGTGACCGAAGTTCTGGACGCGGTTCGATCCGATTTGGGCAAAGCGGCTGCAATTGATGATCAGCTCGCGTCGCAGGTTTCCGAACTGGAAGACGCCTACTATAAGATAACGGACGCGGCAGAAGCGCTGCACGATCACCTGGACCGGTTGACTTTCGACCCAAATCGGCAGGAGGAAATCGAAGAACGGCTCAGTTTAATCAGTCGTCTTAAAAAAAAGTACGGCCCCGGTTTGAAAGAAGTCATGGATTACGCCCGGCGGGCCGGGGCAGATCTGGAAAAGCTGTCCGAGATGGAGCGGGAGTTGGAGGCGACAAAAGCGGAAGCCGCAAAAGCCGGTGAGGAGGCTCGCAAGCATGCTGAGGATCTTTCGGACCGGAGAAAAGGTGCGGCGGATCGTATGTCAGTTGCGGCGACTGAAGAACTTAAATCCCTGGGCATGCCTCAACTCGATTTTCAGATTCGCTTCGTTGAAAAAAACAAATCGATTGACCCCGGCCCAGTTGGCTGGGATGAGATAGAATTTCTGATTTCGCCCAACGTGGGGGAAAAACTCAAACCACTGGCACGGATCGCTTCAGGAGGAGAATTGAGCCGTGCCATGCTCGGGCTAAAGGCCCTCCTGGCGGGACAGGAAAAGGTACAGACCCTAATTTTTGATGAGGTGGACGCTGGGATAGGTGGTGGCGTGGCCGAAGTCATTGGCCGAAAGATTAAGGGCCTTTCAACATTTCATCAAGTGTTGTGTATCACACATCTGCCTCAAATCGCCGTCTTTGCTCCTCACCACCATCTGGTGTTCAAGGAAGTCAGGGAGCGACGCACTGTTACTGATATCCGGCAGTTGTCTGATAATGAACGAATTGAGGAGGTCGCCCGAATGCTAGGCGGCCTGAAACCTTCAGCGCAGACCTTGGCGGCGGCCAGGGAAATGGTCTCAAAGGCGTCGAAGCGGACCAAATCCGCAAATTAGAGCGTTTGTCATAAATAAGTTCCGTTTGGCTTTGGGGCAGAAGGAGATATAGTTTTAGCCATTCTCCCAAGCCACCTTACGACAACAGTAATTTTGTTGAAATCGCGGAAGGCGAAAATTTAACCCGCAGGAATATTACTAATATTTCGAGGACTTAAATTTGAGACTGACATATGCCGCTGCAGCGTGAGCGAAGCGGGGTTCATGAGTTCGGCTAAAAGACGAAGTTTTGCAGAGGTCTCATCATGTAATTGCCGCCTGTTATATCATGTTAGCCGCTGTTAGAGGCTTGATTTAGCTTAGTAATCAAACGAAGCATAATTCTGGCAATTACTATAAGTCTAAAGGTTATCTCTGGGGAGGAAATCTGTCAGTTTAACCGGTAAAATGTATGGCGTCACCGGCCAGAACCTGACCGGAAATTATTTTAGCTTCTGATGTCCCATCCAAAACACGCGTAACTTCTAAGGTTGCCTTGACCGAACCCGGAATGACGTAAGTTTTGCCCGCGGTATTGGTTATCTTTTCCGCGATACTATAAACCACAAACCGCTGGCCGGCCTTGATACCAACATCCCTGCCAGCGCATAAAGTGGCGGTTGAACCTGAAACGCTTTTAATGAAGCCTTTCCACGGAGCTCTAGCCAGGGCCTCCAGGATGCTGCGTGTGAGGGATTCAGTTGCCATGGCCAGACTTTTTTCAACTGAGGTTCTGTCAAGAGTTCCTTTGGATTCGTTAAGCCACTCCTGATCAGCAACTGAATCATGAAGTGTATTGCCCTGCCCGGTTTCTGTCAGGAGAAAGGTTCCATCTTCCACGTCAACTACCCTGACTACCAGGCTTGCGGATACGATTTCCTGTTTTTTAAAGATAGGGATAAAGACACGCCATCCGATTCTTTTATCGGTCAGATTGATGGCGGAGATCGCGCCCAGGATTATGGCGTTTAGCTTCAGGCCGCGCCCGATTAAGGTGGCGGTATTTTGAGTCAGGGGCTGTGGGATCCCTTGAGCCTTTAAGTATGCATCAACCTTTGACTGGGAAACAACGATGACTTTTCCGGATTGGTTTAATTGTTGAGCAATTGTGTTTGTGATTCGGCGACCGAGTTCATTGTTGCCAAACCCGGTATTGTTTTGAAAAGGTATGACGGCTATTCGCTTTTTTAAACTGGAAGACTTGAAGCTTTGCGGACCAGGGCCTTTTTTTGTGGCACATCCGCTCATTATAAGACCAAAGCACAAGCCAAGCGTTATGATTAAAGTCAGGATGCGTTGTTTCGACATAGCACCTCTCTGAAGATTTTTATTCCCGATGATGGAAAATTAGATGAAATAATCGTTGGTGTCAAGCCCTGAAAAGAGTTCAATGCAGTCATGGCTTTCCGGTTAATAGGTTATTGAAAATCTAGTGAATTCATCTGTGGCTGGGCCGCGTTCCTCTTTAACCTGACTGACGACTGCGCCGGCTGGTCCCTGATGACACCATCTTATCATCTCTTCAACCTGGCTCTCATCACCTTCGAAAACCGCCTCAACATCGCCATTCCTGAGATTACGTGCCCAGCCGGTCAGGCCCAGCCGGTTTGCTTCCTGTTGGGTGGAATAGCGAAAGTACACCCCTTGAACTCGTCCGGAAATAATCAAGCGGGCTCTAATCTTTGCCATGTTTCACTCCTCGAGTATTTTTAAAAAATCTTCTTCACTCAGAATTTTCACGTTTAGCTCTTCAGCCTGTGTCATTTTTTTTCCGGGATTTTCCCCACCCACGACATAATCGGTCTTTTTACTCACACTGCCAGCTACCCGGCCTCCCGCCGATTGAATCCGGGCCTTTGCTTCCTCACGCGTCATTGTTTTGAGTGTCCCGGTCAGGACCAGGGATTTGCCCGATAAAGGGGAGCCAGTATCGCTCTTGACAGGCGGGCTAAGGGTAATACCGATTTTTTCTTCGGTCAGGCGCTGGATTAAATCCCGATTTTTGAGATTGGTCATGAAGGTAACAATACTTTGAGCTACCTCGGGTCCGATCTCATAGATCGCCTCTAATTCTTTAGCGTCCGTTTCAAGCAGCGGTTCCAGCGCACCGTAATTTTCAGCCAGAATTCGAGCCAGGTGAACGCCAACATGGCGAATGCCCAAAGCGAAGATAAATCGCTCCAGTGTGGTTTTTTTGCTGCCTTCGAGAGCGTTCAACAGATTCTGAGCCGATTTTTCCGCCATACGAGGCAGATCGGCCAACTTTTCCAGTGTGAGGGAGTAGAGATCGGCCGGATCGTGGACCATATCTTGATCAACGAGCAGGTCAATCAGTTTTGAGCCCAGGCCGTCAATGTCAAGGGCGTCTTTTGACGCGAAATGAAAGAGATGCTGTTTTATCTGTGCCGGGCAGGCGGCGTTGACGCACCGGTGAACAGCCTCGCCGGACAGCCGGACGACTCCCGAACCGCAAACCGGGCAGGTTTCAGGCATGGAAAAGGGTATGGTGTTTTCCGGTCTTTCTTCCTGTATGACCCGAACCACCTCGGGGATCACGTCACCGGCTCGTTGAATAATAACCGTGTCGCCGACTCGAACATCCTTGCGTTTGACTTCGTCTTCATTGTGAAGGGTGGCCCGGCTGACCATGACCCCGCTCACTTGAACCGGTTCCATATGGGCCACCGGAGTCAAAGCGCCGGTCCGGCCAACCTGGACCTCGATAGCCTTAACCACGGTTGTTTCAACCTCTGGGGCGAATTTAAAGGCCAGAGCCCAGCGGGGACTGCGAGTGGTCGTTCCCAGGCGATTTTGCAGGCTGATGGAATTAACTTTGATAACCAGGCCGTCTACCTCGTAAGGCAGTTCATGCCGGCGCTGTTCCAATTCGTTATAAAACTTCAGAACCTCCTGGATCGATTCACAAACTTCTGCTTCAGGGTTGTAAGCCCTCATGCCCCAGCCAGTCAGGAGTTTGAGGAGTTCAAACTGGGTGTCCACTTCCAGCAGTTCAGGCCTGGCCACGGCGTAGCAAAACATATTTAGCGGACGGGTGGCCGTAATCCTTGGGTCCAGCTGCCTCAAGGAACCGGCAGCGGCGTTCCGGGGATTGGCAAAAGGAGCCAGTCCCTTGGATTCCTGCCTCTGATTGAGCTGAGCGAAATCTTCAAGCGGCATATAAACCTCACCGCGAACATCAAGACGGTCTGGAAAAGGTTTGTCCTTGTTGGGGGTTAAAGTTAAAGGAACAGTCAGGATGGTTTTGATATTCCCGGTGACGTCTTCACCCACATACCCGTTGCCTCTGGTTGAAGCTGAAACCAACTGCCCGGCTTCATAAACCAGAGCCACAGCCACACCGTCGATCTTGGGTTCGACCATGTAAGAAATGTCCTCGGTTGAATTAAAGAAGCGCTTGACTCGTTTATCGAACTCGAGAACATCTTCCGGGTTGAACCCGTTATCCAGACTGAGCATGGGTACAGGATGTTCAACCGGAGTGAATTTTTCTACCGGCTCAGCCCCGACACGCTGAGTGGGCGATTCTGGAGTGATCAACTCAGGGTGCGCGGCTTCCAGTTCCTTGAGCTCATGAAAAAGGCGGTCATACTCGGCATCGGAGATTTCCGGCGCGTCTTCCTGATAATAAAGCCGGTTGTGTCGGTTGATTTCCTGCCGAAGGGTTTCAATCCTGGATTTTATTTCTTCTTTACCTTCCGTCATTTTATATTCCTTGCTTTTGGTGCTTCCGAATCGCCTCAACCAGACCGAAGCACCCGGAAAGCATCATCTCACCAAAAGGCGCGGCTGGATGTCCCAGATTCGCGGCCACCTCCCGGCGCGGACCTGTTACCACAACATGCTCAAAGGGCTTCAACTCGCTGTACCCGGGGTTATACGCCACGCCATGTCCGTTCTGTTCAAACACCTCTTCATGGGTCAGGGCAGCCACGGCAAAACGCTTTATTTGATCACCCAGAAGCTCAGGATTCAGCATGTGCGTATGGTGTTCATAGATTCCCCAGACCTGGTCCCCTTTAACAAGGGCGGCCACGGTATGACTGTTGCCAGCGTTGAGCGCTATTACTCCATCCTCCAGATGCTGGGCCGCGAAATCATCAAGAACAGCGCCTCGTAAGGCAGCCGCCCCGGTATCCATGAGGAAGGCTCCCGGCCTGGCTTTAAGGGCTGTCGCCATTCTGGTCAATCGGGGCGGGGGATCGGTGTAGAGCAAGGCGTCTATTTTACCGCCGTCTTCCAGGAAACGCCGCCATTCAGAAAAGCGTGAGAGCCTGTTGCTGACTTGGGGAGAGTACCCATGGTCCTGAAGGGCAATGGCCGTTATTTCGGGGACGGGCACCTCAAAATGCGCCAGAGCGTTTGTGAGCGAAGGTATGTCAATATCCCCGAGGGTAACTTCAATGGCCTCGCTTTCCGGCCTCGTTTCCACCAGCCGCACACCCATTTCTCGCACGTAATCCAGATTATCGTGCATGGTCAGGGCTGGGTCTTCCAGGCTATAAACTGTCAGACCTTGCTTGATGTGGTTTTGGATGGCCCTGGTCACGGCGCCCCCACCCATGACATGACCGGATAAGAATAAGGACTTTTTTCTTTGAGTTACTTCGCGCACGCGGTAAGCGGCAATCCGGGTGGGAGAAGGGAGAACCAGTTTCACCGCGTTTTCCATAGACTGCTCAGGATCGTAAAGCAGGATATCCTGGGTGCCAGCGCCGATGTCGATGGCTAAAATACAATCAGTGTTCATATCAAGACTTTCATTATTGCTTTTGCGGCATTTGTCAAGCCTTCGGTAAGCAAGGGTGAGTTAAATCCAAAATTATGCTCATCAGGCCTGAGTTCGTCAGAGACGACCATGAGTCCCGCGTAACTAAATTTCCGGAACCGGGCCGCAGTCATCAGGGCTGAAGCCTCCATGTCCACGGCCAGGATTCCCTGGTCAGAGTATCGCTGGATCTTGTCAGCGGTCTCACGAAACGGGGCGTCCGTGGTCCAGACTCGTCCAGCGCGAAAATCCAAACCCTGTTCGGTAAGAAACTCAGCCAGCCGTCCAGCCAGTTTGGGATCCGCTGAAGCGGGCTCATTTTCCAAAGGGTAGTGGGCTGAAGTTCCTTCCTCTGATAACGCGGTCTGGGGTATTACAATTTGACCTATACTCAAATCCGGCTGAATCGATCCGCATGATCCCAAAGAGAGGAATACCCGGGCACCTTTTAAACCAAGGTACTCCATGACCATAACCGCTTGCGGCGCTCCCAGAATCGGCCCGGCCAGAAGCAAATCAGGCCAGGATATGACCTCAGTGATCCCGTAAATCGGTCTTAATGACCGGCCCGGCTTTTTCAGCGCTTTGAATACTCGAAGCTCCTTGCGGCTGAAAGCCAGTACAGCTCGCTCAGGCCTAGCTTTTTCCGTTGACCCAGATGCAGAATGAGATTCCTTTGATTTGTTCATATAATACCCCTGATCCTGCGATCAGGTCTAACTATAAGCCGTGTTCAAGTTCGATTGGCATAAATTCCTCTTACATGATAGAGTTTGGCGCCTGTTGAAGCAACATTTTTTTCTAACCCCTGCCAGGAATTTACTGGAACCTTGAGATGTTGACATTCGAGGCCGCTTTCAATGATTTTCTTTAAGAGGAACTCAGGTTCATTTTCGTTAGCGGCTTAAAAACAAATTAAGCGGCATTATACTTTAATTTAAAATTTTTTAAAGCGCCGCCAATTAAGCGGCAGACTGGTCAATCAAAATAATGGACAAATTTCAGGAAAAAGAAACACTATTGTTATCCCTTTATAAAGTTTTCGACACCTTTGTTGAACGCAATTTTCAGATGGCGTGCACAAATGGGTGCGCTTCGTGTTGTACTCAGAATGTAACTCTGACTACCCTTGAGGCTCAGCTGGTTCTGGAAAGTTTGAAACAGTCAGGGCGCCCTCATGCCCTCGCCCGCCTCGAAACATCCAGCCCAACTCTGTTTCGGCCTCGATATACCATCAACGATCTGGCTTTGGCCTGCTTTAACCGGCAGGAACCGCCTGAAGAAGAACTCGGGCCGGACTCCGGCGTGTGTCCGCTTCTGGAAAATGATTTGTGTCTTGCCTATGAGGTGCGGCCATTTGCCTGCCGCAGCTTCCTGTCGTTAGAAAAATGTCAGCCAGGAGGGCAGGCCAATATCCCAGCAACCCTTGTCTCGGTTATCACAGCTTGCCAGCAGATCATCGAACACCTGGACGAGGGCGGGCTTTTCGGTAATCTGACGGATTTACTGGTTTTGCTTTCAGAGAGTGATAATGTCAGAAGTTTTGCCCGGAGTGAAATAACGCCAGATTCAGGTTTGGCCCGAACCAAACCTCTGCCCGGTTTTTTGATTCATCCTGATGACATGGCCGCTGTAAAACCTTTTTTAGACAGGCTGTTTACTGGCAATGTAAATGGCGAGCCTTTCCATGTGAGGATGAACTCACTTCGCCGTCCAGCTCCACCCAATGGATCGCTATCTGAACAGGACGGGTGATAACAAATTCTCAAGTATTTTTTAGTTACTCGCTAACTACAAGGTGAGATTCAGGCCTGCGGAGCCAATAAGTAATGTGTTTAGGACGAGTTAGCGCCGCTAAGGCCGTTGTGTGTTTTGTCCTGATTTTTCTCCCCGATTAAATTAATCTCCTCGCGCAGGAAATCAATACCGCATGATCGGGTTTATACGCTGATCTTTGACTAGGTCGAGAATCCGGTTATAAACTTCCTCAAAGGGCTCACCCTGGTTTTGGAAGAGATGCACCCCTTTATTGATGCTTACCCGTTTGAGACCCTGAACCATTTGGAGAACCTCCATATGCATCAAAGCCTCGTTGCCAGCCAGTGGATTGAATTTAGACGGATCAACCGCGATATCGAAATAATCCGGCAGCGTAGCGATATCCCAGGCCGAACAGGGTTTCCGGCACGTTTTATAAGTGATCTTAAGACGCTGACGATGGTATTTTTGTAAAAAGTCAACCCTCGCTTTAACATTTCTGATGACTTTCCCGTGAGCCGGAAGGGCTAAAACGATATCCTGCAGGTTCTTGAGCTTTTCCAAGGTGCGAAGGTAGGTTAGAAGATCATCAGGATGGGGCGTGATGGGACTCAGGAGCACGTCACCGCACAGGAGCACTTTTTCGCTCCCCTCCTGGCCAACAATCAATCCTACACTTCCGGGTGAATGTCCGGGAAGATGTTTGACCTCAATCCCCTTTAAAGACGAATGGTTGAGTGTTAACAACCCTTCCTGCATAATTGGAAAATCTACTTTAAGTGAAAACCCGATTGATTCGGGGTTAACGTCTTCCATATAAAAATGATTGGAATCGCTTACCCCTTTAGGCTGGGGCATGCCCATGGCCATGGTTCGCTGCCGGAGGTTAAACCACATCTCGAGCATCCCCCACGGATTGCAGATATCAGAGGTGTCCAGGGCGTGCGCCGTGACCGGGCAGTTGGCCTGCTCCACTATCCAGCGTCCCATGAGAAAGTGATCCGGGTGGCCATGCGTAATCACCAGCAAATCGACGTCTTTGATGGAGTGTCCGGCCAGATGCAGTCCTTCCAATAGCTCTTGCTTGCTATAATCTTCAGGCAGCGCCTCGATCTCAGGCGGGATGATCTGGTTTCGAGAGTCATAGAAAAATCTCTTGGCAAGTTTGGTTGGGATGCCTGTATCCAAAAGGACTAGGGCATCATTTTCGATCAGATAAAGATGTGTGGGGCCGGGTCCAATGATGTCCGGACAGAAGGTAGTGATCTGGGTGACGCGGATTTTTCTGTCTGGCAGTATGAAGCGGCGCACGCGGCCCGTATCTAGTTTTTGAGTTCGTTTGAGAGGGTTCCCCGCGAGATTCATGTTTTCTTTCCTGGATTATTTTTAAAGGAACATCTATCAGAAGCGGACGGCGTTGTCAAAAATATAGTCGAAAGCCGACCGCGAAGGTTGCCAGATAATAGTTTTTTGCAGAAGGCGTAAAAGAATTGTTAACGCTAAAATGCAAAGATAGAGTGTTTGTCATAAATATTTTCCGTTTGACCTGGGATAGGAGAAGATTTAATTTTGGTCGTTCTCGTAAGCCGCCTTACGACAAACGCCAAAACATCACGTAATTGCCATTTGTTATATCATGGCAGCCGCTGTTAGGGCCTTGATTTACCTCAGTAATCAAATGGAACGTAATTTTGGCAATTACTATATGGACGCTAATTCGAGTTCAGTTTCAGGCTGATACCGGTGGTCGGCGGTGGGTCCAGGGCCGTGCTTCTTCCAGTTGCGCGGCCAGGCGGAAGAGGGCCGCTTCGTGGCCAAAGCGGCCAATAAATTGGGTGCCTATGGGCAATCCGCTTTCATCCCAGTAGAGCGGGACGGACATGGCCGGTTGGCCGGTGATGTTACAGATAGGGGTGAAAGGGGTAAATGACGCCGAACGGAACATCCCTTGAAGCGGTTTCTCCGGCGGTGATTCAAAAGAACCCAGGGCTACTGGCGGTTCTCCAAGCGTCGGGGTGAGCCAGATGTCGAAATTCGTAAAAAAACGGGCTACGTTTCGAGTGACTTTTTCAATGTTTTGTAGGGCCTTCATGTAATTCACCGCCTTGATTTCGCTGCCCCGCTTATACTGTGCCCAGGTCAGCACTTCGAATTGATCGGGTGAAGGCACTTGATCGCTTCGGTGAGCCCAATAGTCAATGGTCCAGGCCGTGAGCATCGACCAGATGATTCCGAAATTTCTTTCCACCACCTCACCGTCTATGGTCGGTGCGGCCTCGACAACCTCGTGACCCAAATCAGCGCAGAGTTTGGCCGCCTCTTCGACCGCTTTGACGCAATCCGGGTGAATCGCAACATTGGTGGCCGGTTTGGAAGTAAAGGCAATGTGAAGCTTCCCAGGGTTTGCTCCAACTTCTTCAATGAATGGGCGCTGGGGCTGGGGAGCCCAGAAGGCGTCGCCAATATCAGGCCCGGAGGTGGCGTCCAGCAGTGCTGCGCTGTCACGAACCGATCGGGTAAGAGCGTGTTCAGCTATAAGGAACATCAAGATAGCGCCGTATTCAGGGCCGAGCGGATTACGGGCCCGGGTTGGTTTGAGACCAAACAGGCCGCAGCAGGAAGCCGGAATTCGTATGGACCCGCCGCCGTCGTTGGCATGAGCCATGGGAACAATGCCGGAAGCCACGGCAGCGGCTGAACCTCCGCTGGAACCTCCAGTGGTTCGATTTGTATCCCACGGATTGCGACAGGGGCCAAACATTTTAGGCTCAGTGGTCGGGAGGATGCCGAACTCAGGAGTGCTTGTTTTTCCAACAATGATCAAACCGGCTCTTTTCAGCCGCGCGACCAGTTCGCTGTCATGGCCGGGGATAAAGTCCTGCAAAAAGGCTGACCCTTCGGTCAAGCGAAATCCAGCGTATTCAGCTAACAAATCCTTAAGCAAAAAAGGCACGCCTGTAAAAAGGCCATCAGGCAGTTCGCCGGCGGCCGCCACACGTGCCGCTTCATACATTGGTGTGACAATCGCGTTGAGCGTCGGATTCAAACGCTCGATTCTTTCGATAGCGGTATCAACGAGCTCGAGCGGTTCGACCTCACCTTTGGTAGCGTCCATATATGCAAACTCATCTGACTTTGTCACAAGTCTCCCCCCCTTTGTAATGAATCCTTACGGGTTAGAGTGATTGTTAAAATTTCATTCTGACTGAAGATAAAGTCATATATCTGTAGAGGTTGGAAATTGACCGGACACCTTGCAACAATCGCTAAAACATCCGGGCGATTGCCTATGCCGCGATTGCCTATGCCATAGCTAAATTATGGTTCATCGATTTTTCTAACGACTGTCTTTATCAAAAAGCATTATATCTCCGGCGTTCGCTTAAAAACAGAACAAAATAATGGATTGCTTAAGTTTTCAATCACTTCCCAGGTTTCAACGTATCCGAAAATTTTTTATTCGGAACCAATATTTAGTAGTTGCATAAATTCAATATAGCTTAGTAGTTGCATAAATTCAATATAGCTTAACACAAACTCTTTTTATCTGTCCAGAAGGAAGAAGAATCACGTTATGTAGTTTTAAAACATGGGTAACGCTCCGAAGGTATATTTTATGATGAGGATATGCTAATCTTCATCGTACTCAACGGAGGTTACCCATAGAATGCAATTTACCAGAGAAGAACAATAAAGCGAATATTTAGAGCGTTTGTCATAAATATGTTCCGTTTGACCCTGGGATAGGAGAAGATTTAATCTCGGCCATTCTCGTAAGCCATCTCACGACAAACGCCAAAACATCATGTAATTGCCATTTGTTATATCATGGAAACCGTTGTTAGAGCTTTGATTTACCTTAGTAATCAAACGGAAGGTGATTCTGGCAATTACTATAGATCTAAAGATAGAAAGGCGGTGTATTAACTAAAATCCTTGTCCTTTTCTTGGTTCCCATTATCTGTGAGAAAAATTTTGGTTTTCTCGAAATTTTCTTTAAACTCCGGGATCAGGCCTTCAATGAACTTTGGATTTAACCGAAGAGCGGTCCAAGCCTGAGGATT
>JAFDLS010000272.1 GCA_019306365.1 Deltaproteobacteria bacterium | reverse complement strand
TCAACTCGGTATTTATAGAGTGTTTAAGACTTAATATCTCCCAAACTCCGGTGTTTTAAATGGGGTCTATTTAAAAAAGGAAGTAAGATCAGTGACTGTTTATTCGGTTCATTTCCTGCCTGACGATGTGATTATCGAGGTGGAGAGTGGTACAAATTTGCTCCAGGCGGCCATGTCTGCCGGGGTTCATATCAACGCTTCCTGCGGAGGCGAGGGCGTTTGCGGAAAATGTCGCGTTATTATCGAGGAAGGTGAGATCGAATCTTCCCGAAGCAGTCTTCTGTCTGAGGAGGATTATCAGGCCGGGTATCGTCAGGCCTGCGAGTCGCTGGTTCAAAGCGATGTAACTGTTCGCGTACCGGTCGAGTCTCAACTCGAGCCGCGAGCCTTGAATCGCCCCAGACCCGGCCAGAACGCCGCTCGGATGGCCAAAGAAATCGGGGTTGAACAGTTACTGAAAGCCGGTATATTCAACCCGCCGTTTGTTAAGAAACTGGTGAAAGTCAAACCTCCCACTCATGGAGATAATATCAGTGATCTCTCTCGGATTATTAACTCGCTCAGAATTCAGCACGATGTTCATAATATAAGCGTTGACTTCACGGTTATCAAAGCCTTGCCATCGGTTGTGCGAGATGGTGATTTCGAAACCACGGTAACCTTGGCCTACCGTCCCTCATTTGTGTCTGAGCCTGAGAGCGCAAGGGTTAAGCTGACATATATTCAAGCAGGTGATCATTCTGACACAAATTACGCCCTGGCCGTTGACGTGGGAACAACCACCATTTTTGGTCAGCTCCTTGACCTTAACACCGGCCAGGTCATGGATACCTACGGCGATTTCAATCGCCAGATCAGTTATGGGGAGGATGTAATCACACGGATCAATTATTCAGGGAAGCCTGGCGGATTGAAAAAGATGCAGGAACTGGTTGTTTTAACTATTAACAGCATCATCGAAGTCATATGCAAACGCCAGAAGATTGATTCGAATGAAATTAGCGTTGTCACCATAGCCGGTAACACGACCATGACTCAACTCCTGCTGGAGGTGGACCCCAAATATATAAGATTGGCCCCTTATGTGCCCACGGCCAACTTTTTCCCTCCGGTGCCGGCCTCGAACCTGGGGTTGGTTTTAGGCGAACACGTCCCGGTGCATGCCTTCCCTTCAGTAGCCAGTTATGTTGGCGGGGATATTGTGTCCGGAATAATCGCCAGCGGCATGTATGAAGATGATGAACTTACCCTGTACATTGACTTGGGCACGAATGGCGAAATAGTGGTCGGAAACAAAGACTGGATGGCTTGCGCCGCCTGCTCGGCCGGACCGGCCTTTGAGGGAGGCGGCATCAAGTTCGGTATGCGAGCCATCTCCGGGGCTATCGAGGATTTTTCAATCAATCCGAAAACACTGGAGCCAATGATCCTGACTATAGATATGAAGAGGCCCAAAGGCATCTGTGGTTCGGGTCTGATAAATACCATCGCCGGTTTGTTCGAAATGGGTGTTTTGGAAGCGAATGGGAAATATAATCGCGCCCTTGAAACAGACCGGCTCCGGCAGGGCATAGACGGATTTGAATACGTGCTTTCCTGGGCCGATGAAAATCAGACTGGTCAGGATATCGTCCTGACAGAGGTTGATATTGATAATTTTATCAGGGCTAAAGGGGCAATGTACGCCGGATATCTGACCTTGTTGGAAGCCGTCGGACTTACGATCACTGATCTGGACCGCGTGATTATCGCTGGAGGTTTCGGCCGTTATATCAACCTGGAAAAAGCCATCATGACCGGCCTCTTGCCTGAGATGGATTTGAATAAATTTACCTTCATCGGTAATGGCTCTCTCCTCGGGGCCAAGCTGAATTCACTTTCTAACCATATGCGGCAGGCGGTCAAAAACGTGGTCAACCAGATTACGAATTTTGAGCTGTCCGAGGTTCCAAACTTCATGGAACAATATGTGGCTGCCCAGTTTCTCCCTCACACCAGCCAGGACGACTTCCCCAGAGTCATGGCGCGGGTATCGGAAACAAGAAATTTGCTCGAAACCTGAAAGTAGATCAAAATATAATTATAATGAAAATAATCCTGTTTGGACCGGAAAATTTATGGACGCCATGGATGGCATATAATTCTTTGGTTGATTAAGATGACTTGTTTAGGTACCTTGAAAATAAGGTGTTATTTTCATGGGTTGGTTGTTATAAATAAGCTGTTGAAAAGTGGTTTTTAGAAACTGCAAAACCAGTAATTTTGTTGAAATCGCGGAAGGTGAAAATTTAACCCGCAGGAATATTACTAATATTTCGAGGACTTAAATTTGAGCCTGACAAAGAGGTCAGCTAAAGGATGAAGTTTTGCAGAGGTCTCATCACGTAAATACTAACAATCGGAGGAGGGCATATGATTCGTATTGGAATTAATGGTTTTGGACGGATAGGCCGGCAGGTTCTTAAAGCCATATTGGAAAGACACCCGGAAACCTTGCAGGTGGTTGCGGTCAACGATCTGTTTGACGTGAAAACCAATGCTCATCTTTTTAAGTACGATTCAAATTACGGCCGGTTCCGGGGTGAAGTTAAGGCCGTTGATGATACTCTCCTAATAGACGGCCAGGCTATCAGAAACTTTTCCAGCCGTGAACCGGCCCAAATCCCATGGAACGAGGCGGGAGTGGATATTGTGGTGGAGAGTACCGGGCTCTTTAGAACCGGACCAAGAGCGTCGGCGCATCTGGAGGCTGGGGCCAAGAAAGTGATAATCAGCGCCCCGGCTGATGGTGAGGATCTGACCGTTGTTATGGGCGTAAACCATGAAGACTATCGGCCTGAGCGGCATCACATCATTTCAAACGCTTCCTGTACCACTAACTGCCTGGCTCCTCCGGCTCTGGTCGTTCACCGGGCCTTTGGAATCGAAAAAGGTCTTATGACAACCGTGCATTCCTATACCGGTGATCAGCGAATCCTGGATCTGGCGCACAAGGATTTACGCCGGGCCCGCGCAGCGGCCATGAACATTATCCCTACCACAACCGGAGCTGCCAAAGCGGTGGCCCTGGTCATTCCCGAACTCTCCGGCCGTTTTGACGGCTACTCGCTCCGTGTCCCCACGCCAACCGTTTCCGTGGTTGATTTTGTGGCCCAGGTGAATCGCAAAACATCCACTGATGAACTCAGGGAAGAGCTGAAGAAGGCCGCTGAAACTGATTTGAAAAACATCATGGCGTGCGAGGAAGAGGGTCTGGTTTCCATGGATTTCAAGGGAGATCCTCATTCTTCCATAGTTGATCTGGGTTTCTCGCTGGTTCTCAGCGACGATATGGTCAAGGTGGTGGCCTGGTATGATAATGAATGGGGTTATGCCTGTCGAGTGGCCGACCTGGCGGCCTACATAACCGAAAAAGGTATATAGACCGGATCGGAATGCCTTTGTTTTCTATGAATTTTTTTATTTATAAGGCAGCCGTTTTTAACAATGAGTGCCCTCTGGGAGACCGTGGATGAACCAGCAGGGAGATCTATTGAAGGCTTTGAAAGAAGACGAAAATTGGTGGACTCTATACACTGACGGCGCTTCTCGGGGTAATCCCGGCTCGTCCGGGGCTGGCGCAGTTCTTAAAAATCCGGAAGGACTGCCGCTCGCGGAGATAAGCCAACCCTTAGGCCGGGCCACGAATAACGAGGCTGAATATCATGCCTTGATTTTAGGGCTTGAGGAAGCTCAACGGTTTGGCGCGGCTAGGCTTAAGGTAATGTCGGATTCTGAATTGGTGGTTAAGCAGGTTAAGGGTCTTTACCGGGTCAAGAATCAGCGTCTTCAACCGCTTCATTCGAGGGTTATGACCCTGTTGCAAGACCTTGATGCCTATGATATTCTACATATTAGGCGCGAATTTAATAAAGAGGCCGATAAGCTAGCTTCCACGGCCGCTTCTAACGGGCCGCGGAAAAAATGAGAGGAGCTAAGAAGGGGGATCAGCTTCAGGAAGCAAATCGAATGATCGCTGGCACGAGCGGCAGCTCAGTGCGGGAGGAAAGTCCGAGCTCCATAGGGCAGGACGCTGGTTAACAGCCAGCGAGGGTGACCTCGGGAAAGTGCCACAGAAAAAAAACCGCCTCGCTTCTGCTAGGTAAGGGTGAAACGGTGAGGTAAGAGCTCACCAGCTTCGGTGGTGACGCCGGAGGCTAGGTAAACCCCGTTCGGAGCAAGACCAAATAGAGGGGTGCTTGAGGGTGGCCCGCCCGAAACCCCTGGGTAGGTCGCTTGAGAAGCCGGGTAACCGGTTTCCTAGATGAATGATCATTGCCCTGCTTATGGCATGGCCGAAGCGGGGAACAGAACTCGGCTTACAGGTTTCTTCCTGAGTTTAAAAGGCCCTTGGCCGCCCCCTTTTTTGGGTGATGTATGAATTCGGTTGAGCGTAGCGGTCCGGTCGCGGCGATTATTCCGGCCGGTGGTATTGGCAGCCGCTTCAGCCAGGCACATCCCAAACAGTTCCTGGATCTGGCGCATTGGCCGGTACTCGCTCATACCCTCAGCCGGTTTGACCAGACCACTTTAGTGGATCGGGTTATTCTTGTGGTTCCCGCAGGACATGAGGATTACGTTCGGACTGAGATTATTGAGCGGTTCGGTTTTCTGAAAATCGGTGATGTAGTTACAGGCGGTGAATATCGGCAGGACTCGGTTTACAACGGATTTTTAGCCCTTGAAGATGACGTGGAATTGGTTTTGATTCATGACGCGGTGCGTCCTCTGGTGCGTGTCAAGGTTATTGAGGAGGTAATTCAGGCCGCGCGTGAATATGGAGCCGCTATCGTCGCGGTGCCCGTTAAAGACACCCTGAAAAAGGTCGAAGGTGAAAATATAGTCCAGACAATGAACCGCAATCAGCTCTGGCAGGCTCAAACTCCCCAGGTCTTTGACCGCTCGTGGCTGGCTGAGGCCCTGTCTGCGGCCAGGAAAGATGGTTTTATCGCTACGGATGAAGCCGCCTTGGTCGAGAGGCTTGGAATGCCGGTGCGGGTTGTGCCCGGGTCGGCGGATAATATAAAAATCACTTTGCCTGAGGATCTTATGCTGGCAGAAAGTCTGCTCGAGTATGACCTCAAGGGTGGTAAGATGCGTGTTGGAATCGGTTATGATGTGCATCCCTTCATTTCCGGCCGTAAATTGATGCTGGGGCCGGCCACTCAGACGCTGATGTAATCATTCATGCTTTCTGCGACGCGCTGCTTGGCGCAGCGGGTCTGCCCGATATAGGCGTGCATTTTCCTGACACGGATCCGAAATGGGCCGACCTGAAGGGCCGGGTTATGCTTGCTCAGGTCGCGAACAAGATCAAGGACGCCGGGTATGATCTGGTTAACGCGGATCTTACCTTAATCGCGGAACGGCCTAAGATCAAGGATTACGTTGACGAGATGGTTCGTACCATGGCCGATGCGCTTTCCACAGACCCGACCAATTTAAATTTAAAGGGGACCACGACAGAAGGTCTGGGTTCAATTGGCCGTGAAGAAGGTTTGGCTGCCTGGGCGGTAGTTCTCCTGTCACGAAGGTTTTGGAGATGAGCACGGCTGTTTTGTTTTTTTAGAAGCTATCTCAAAATTAGTGTTTTGGTCTAAATCGCGGAGAAAGAAAATTTAACCCGCAGGAATATGTTAAATATTTCGAGGACTTAAATTTTCGTACGGTCTATGCCGCTGCAGCTTCAGCGAAGCGGCGCTCATGAGTCAGGGTAAAAAAAACTTTTTTGAGATGGCTTCTAGATTACCTGGCAAGCCGAACCTGATCTAATACTTGGCGGCCCTGTTTAAACAGCGTTCGGTTTCCCGTCAGAACAAATTGATCCCCGGACAGAAAACAATCTCTGCGGGAGATCCCCGGTTTGTGGTGTAACTCTGATATCCCTGTTCACCCTCATGAACCCGGCCTAAGCGATTTTAAAGACCTCAGGAGTTGAGATGTCCCTGGTTTTATACAATACGGCGACTCGGGAAAAAGA
>JAFDLS010000271.1 GCA_019306365.1 Deltaproteobacteria bacterium | reverse complement strand
CCGAGACGCAGCATGCCTTTTATCAACCTGTCCGGTTCATAAACCTGCTGCAGAGTTTGACTCAGGATGACATAATCAAAGCTGTTATCCGGGTAATCCAGGATTTCCTCATTGATATCACCCATGAGAACCGACAGCCCTTTTTCGACGCACTGAAGCACCTTGGATTCCACGCGTTCGATCCCCGCACCCGTGACGTTCTTTTGCTCCTTGAGGAAATAAAGCAGATCGCCTTCACCGCAGCCGAGATCAAGCACCCTTGATCCGGGTTCGATCCAGGAGGCGATTATTTGGAGATCAAAGCGAAGCCTATTATTGTTTAATTTCTTCTCTGTAGACACGTTCTAAAAAACCTTTGATTAAGTTAGATAGTCTTTTACTGGGGAGCAGAAAGGCGTCATGACCCCAGTCCGCCTGAATTTCACAAAAACTTACATCCAGTCCGTTCTTCTTCATGGCCTTGACCATAGACCGGGATTGATAGGTCGGGTAGAGCCAATCCGAAGTGAATGAAACTATCAAAAATTTCGCCCTAGCCTTTGAGAATGCCTTGACCGCTGACCCATCCCCATGCTGACTTTCAAGGTCAAAATAATCACCCGCCTTTGTTATGTATAAAAAGGCGTTGGCGTCAAAACGGTCTACGAATTTTGAACCCTGGTGGCGAAGGTAACTTTCCACCTGAAAATCAGCGTCGAAATTGAAAGAAAAATCACTCTTGTCCTGCAAACGGCGTCCGAATTTCAAACGCATTGATTCGTCGGAAAGGTAGGTAATATGCCCGATCATCCGAGCCACAGCCAACCCAAGGTCTGGTTTAGGTCCGGCATAGTAATTTCCGTTATTCCAGTTAGGGTCAGCCATTATGGCCTGTCGGGCCACCTCATTAAAGGCAATGGCCAGGGCGGAATGTTTTGTGGTGGATGCCAGCGGAATTGCGGACAAAACCATTTCCGGGTATCGGACGCACCACTCCAAAACCTGCATTCCGCCAAGAGAGCCACCGATGAGACCAAGGATTCTTTTTATGCCCAGGTGGTCCATCAGCGCCTTCTGAGCGTCGATCATATCTCCGACTGTTACCAGCGGGAAATCAAGTCCGTAAGGTTTACCGGTGTGAGGGTTTTTTGAGGTTGGTCCGGTTGAACCCATGCAGCTCCCCAGGATATTGGAACAGACAACGAAGTATTTTTCAGTATCTATGCCCTTCCCGGGGCCGACCATGATATCCCACCAGCCGGGCTTGGGATCTTCTTCACTGGAATAACCGGCCGCGTGGGAATCCCCGGAAAGGGCGTGTAAAATCAAGATCACGTTATTTCGATCATCATTGAGCTTTCCATAGGTTTCATAGGCTATGGTCACCGGTCCCAGTTTGCCCCCGCTTTCCAGGATCATCTCGTCAGGCGGCTCACAAAAGGTAAAGAATTTTTTCTCAACCAGACCGACCGAAACACCCTGCTGATCATGTTCAATGTATTCGCTCATTTAGATAAACCGTCCAGCGCCTGACCCAGATCTTCCATGATGTCTTCCTTGGCCTCGATTCCAACCGACAGCCGGAGCATATCCGGTGTGACTGACAAGCTTTCTTTTTTAGTTTCGTCAAAGGAGACATACTGGGTGGAGTAAGGGTGAATTATCAGTGTTTTGCAGTCGCCCAGGTTAGCCAGGTGATAAATGAGTTTAAGACTGTCAATGAATCGATGGCAGGTCTTCTGGTTTTCAAGTCCAAAGGTCAATATGCCGCCAAAGCCTTTGCCGCCGAATTGTCTTTCAGCCGTGGGACGGGAAGAATGGCCCTCCAGCCCGGGATAGTTGACCCAGGCCACCTCCGGTCGCTCCATAAGATACCTCGCCACCTCCAAAGCATTCTCTATATGCCGCTCCATCCGAACCGCCAGGGTGTCCAAACCGATCATGGTCAGGTAAGAATGCAGAGGCGCCTGAGTGGTTCCAAAGTTGATATGATGTTCCCGCCAGACTTTATCCGCAAAAGCCAAAGGCCCCTTGCGGTCCAGAAACGGTTTAAAATCCGGAAAGCGCTCCTCAGGCCACGAAAAATTTCCTCCGTCAATGACCGCTCCTCCCATCGCGGCTCCATGGCCGCTTAGATATTTGGTAGTGGAATGCAGTACGATGTCGGCCCCCAGGTCCAAGGGACGGCAAAGGTAAGGCGTGGCCAGGGTGTTGTCAACTACCAGAGGAAGGCCATACCTGTGAGCGATCTCAGATGTACGGGCCAGATCCGGAACATCCATTTTAGGGTTGCCAATGGTTTCCATATAGATAAATCGGGTTTTATCATTAATTGCCTTTTCGATTGCTTCCTCATCGGTTGGTTCGACCAGGCGAGCCGTCAGTCCGTATCGTTGAAAAACTCCGGTGAAAAGGAGATAGGTGGACATGAACAGGGAGTTTCCCGCCACGAACTCGTCTCCGGCACGAAGCAAAGCCATACAGGCGTTGCTAACCGCCGCCATGCCCGAAGACATGATCACGGTGGCCTGACCGCCTTCCAGGATGGATAATTTTTCCTCGAGAATTCTGTTGGTCGGGTTCGTAAGCCGCATGTATATATGATCGGTGGTTTGACCGGCGAAGGTCTGGCTGAGACCCTCGGCCGTCTGGTGGACGTGAGAGGCGGTTTGAAAGATTGGGGGAAGGGTCGAACCCTGCCAATCTTGAGGCCTTTGAGCGGCGTGTATCACCTGTGTGTGAAATCTTACGGATCCTTTCTGGGGCATATTTTATCTCCCTGGATGCATTGAAAATAGCCTTTTTTACCGGGCCCTGCAAATTGCCGGAACCGGTGTGTTGAAAATATAAAGATATCCTTGTTTGTAATTAATTATATTAAAGAAGTCAGGACCTTACAAGTGCGGCAGATTTTGATTTTTTCCGACCAGTTCTTTTGCGCTTCACCCTCACAGATAGTACCGTTGTTTCCTTTCTAAAGGCAGGGCAGTTTAAAGTTTCCCAGCACGTTTTATTTTGCAATCCCTCATTACTCAAAAAAACCAGGAAAAGAAGCTGGCGTTCAACATGAACCGGTATCCCCCGCCAACCCTGTTCATAACTGTGTACCGCTTTCAATGAGGCGCCCAGAAGCTCAGACAGCTGTTTTTGTGTTTTATTTAGTTTTTTACGCAAACGTGAAAATTCCTGGCTCTCCATGGCTCCCTCTAGTCTTTATTTTTTTCCGTCATCGGCATTGTTATCGTTTTGTATATACCACAACGTGGTATATCGCTGTCAAGATAAAAATAATTAAAATTCATAAAACCTTCAATTAATGATCTTTATTAGGTGGTTGAATCAAAAAGGACAGAGTTCCATATGGAGCAGGTTTTTAATCCAGGTGACAATTACTACAGTAATTGCCAGAATTACTTTCCGTTTGATAACCAGGGGGATTCAAGATACTGCCAGCGGCTGACTCGATGCGAGACCTCTGCAAAACTTCGTCCTTTAGCTGACCTCATGAACCCCGCTTCGCTGACGCTGCAGCGGCATATGTCAGGTTCAAATTTAAGTCCTCGAAATATTGGCAATA